>NC_010627.1:0-300000 GCF_000020045.1 Paraburkholderia phymatum STM815
GGATAATGTACCTGCTGCAATACTTTACCGACGCCTGCTGCCAGCATCTCGCGTGCCGCTTTCCGTGTCATCGCGGTCCTATTCGTCTTCCATGCTCGGGCGACAATTTTTATCTCGACGTCTTAACGCGACAGAACCGTTATTGGCGCGCAACGGCCCACGCGCCTCGACCTTTTCATCGCGCCGTCGACGCTGAACTCCCGGCTGACCGCGCCGCTGTGGCCGTACAGCAGACATTCATGGTTCGCGAGATCGGCGGGCACCGGCCGGGCTGCCACGCCGACGCAGATAACCGGGGCTGGTTCAGGGATCGCAGCCAAACATCTGGTCTGGATCACACGACAAAACTCAAGGAGAAAACAGCATGTTCGAAATCAGACACGCGCGGAACACGGCTGGCTCCGCTCGCGTCATACTTTTTGTTCGCGCACTATCACGACCCGAAGCAGAACGGCTTTTCCGACCTGCTGGTGGCTAACTACGACCGTTTGGCGCCGACGCGGGGCTTCGGCAAGCATCGGCATCGCGACATGAAGATCGTTTCGTACGTGCTCGAAGGCGCGCTCGGACACGATGGCACGGTGATCGTGCGGGGCGGCATCCAGTTGATGAGCGCCGGCACCGGTGTGGCGCACAGCCAATACAACCATTGGAAGGGCGTTGTCAAGTTGGCTGTTGTAGGCCAACTGTTTGGTGCAAAAAACGTTATTCTTATCAGATCTGTATCGACTGCGGAAGAGACAGTCCAACCATGCCGAGTGCGGAGGCGTTCTTTGAGTATGAAGCGATGTCGTGCAGCGTTCATCTGCTGTCTGGCGAAGCGCTGACGGATCGGGCCGAAGCGTGAAAGAAATGCCTGCGCGCGACGTGCATCGCGACAACCACACAGCCGGCGTTCTCGCCTACGGGTCGGTTAGTGGCTGTTCTGGGCGTGCTTGTTTACGCGTGCAACCGCTTTTGACGAAAATGTGGATCACCTGAGCGAGCTCAGGTATATCGGCCTTTGCCAGCCTGATCAAATGAAATGATTTATATAAAGGGCGAGAGTCCGAGCAATTGATTCAATTGTAGCCTTTCCGATCAATATAAATTTGCCTTATGCGAATTTAATCAACATTCACTTGTATCAGGCATGACCTGCGGTTAGCATCTGTCCCGTCAAGCATGCGGCGAGGATGTTGTCACGTTGAGGTTTTGGGGGCATATCTGATTCGGCTCGCGACGAAGTTCGACGGATGAATCGACTGATACGAGATCGTCAAGCAGTAGGGCCGGATTTTGGTTGGTAGATAGAGTGTGCCGTCGCGCAGCCTGGCGAACAGGACGTCGCAGCGTCGTCGGGCGACAGCAATGAGCGCCTGATCATGGCGCTACATTTCTTATGTGCTAAAGCCGCAATCTCCGAAGACATGATGGCGGAACGAGGCTTTGTGGTAGATCATTCAACCAACTGCACATCACTTCTTCACGGCGGGCCTGCACCAGCAACAGTTTGAGCGCTCAGCGATGCACCGTCGAATGATCACACAGTCGAATGATCAAATTCCCGGCTCGGCCAATATCCGCTCGAACTGACACAGACTGAGCGGATATACAACGTGCGAGCGCATGCAGAGATGGATTGCATCGAGCGGATATTGCAGACACCTGACTTGCCGTAACGTTCAAGTGCTGTGTCTTCTGTGTGGTCGGCGCGTCGTCGCTTGGCAGCTGATATCAACTGTCCGAAGTAGACGTTAACGAATTCCGATCAAGATCAAACAGGAGAGCAAGTGAAGAAACTTCTGATCGCGTCGATCGCCTTCGTGCTGGTTGGCTATCTCAGTATTAGCGGTATCGCGTATGTACACGACAAGGACTATGCGGAGAGAGCGGTCGCGAGGCCGGCCGTATCCCCACAAGCGTTCGGCGTACGCGACGTGTTAGATCGTAACGCATGCTATTACTGCCATTCGAGGAAAGCTGTCCTACCTAACTATGCCGCGCTACCAGGCATTCGTCAGCTAGCCGAACATGACAGGCAAACTGGACTCGCCTACTTCCGCATCGACAGCCTGTACGGGGCGCTCGAAAGCGGCATGCCAGCTCCCGAAGCCGATCTTGCGAAGCTGGAAACCGTTGTGAACGAACTCGCCATGCCACCAAAGTTGTTCCGCCTCGTACACTAAACAACCGGACTGAGGACCGACGATCAACGCGCGCTGCTCGACTGGATAGCGTCACAACGCCGCGCATATGCGACGCGCGGCGTTGCACCGGAATTCGCTAACGAGCCTGTGCAACCGTTGCCAGATTCTTTGCCGACCGACACAGGTAAGGTCGCGCTTGGAAGGCAGCTCTTCAACGATGTCCGACTATCGGCGGACAACACGATATCGTGTGCAAGCTGCCACACGCTGTCGACAGGGGGCGTAGACGGAAAGAAGGTTTCGTCCGGTGTGGGCGGACAGTTGGGCTTGGTCAACGCGCCGACGGTGTTCAACGCGGCGCTCAACGACAAGCAGTTCTGGGACGGTCGCGCTGCCACGCTGCAGGAACAGGCGGGCGGTCCACCGCTGAATCCGGTCGAAATGGCGTCTAGGTCATGGAGTGAAATCATCGATAAGCTGAAGCAGGACTCGTCACTGACACAACAGTTCTGACGGTGTACCGGGACGGTTGGTCGGGCGCGAACATCACAGACGCGATCGCCCAATATGAGACGACACTGCTAACGCCGAGTCGCTTCGATACTTACTTGCGCGGCGACAGGCATGCGCTGAATAGCGAAGAACTGCGCGGCTACCACTTATTCAAGGCGAACCATTGCGCGACCTGTCATGTTGGCAAGAATCTGGGCGGGCGGTCGTTCGAGCGAATGGGCCTCGCGGCCGACTACTTCGCCGCGCGGGGCTATACCTCCACCGCGGATAACGGTCGGGCGAACGTTACGAACGACGCGCTCGACCGCCATGCGTTCAAGACGCCGACGCTGCGCAACGTGGAACTGACCGCGCCATATTTTCACGACGGCAGCCGTACCAATCTGCATGAAGCTGTGCGTGACATGGCGACGTATCAGGTCGGTAAGCAATTGTCGGACTCGGATGTCAACGCAATCGTAGCGTTCCTGAAGACGCTAACAGGCACGCGCCAACCCGTCGCGACCCACTAATCCGACGGCCGCGGCTGACTCTCGTAGCGCTCTGGCAAATGCGCTAGACGGTTTTAGTTATGTAGCAGGAACGTCGGCGAGGCGATCCGTAAAATCAGCTCGTCAACGCTTGCTCAAAAGAGAGCATCATGCACGCACAACAGGTCTCTAGGCGGTGCGCCGGGGAAGTTGTACTGGCGGTGTTGCTCGAGCTGGCAATGGCGAAGTGGAAAGTTGCGTTACATGATGGCCGCCGCGATCAGCCGGCCGTACATACAGCGACGCAGATTACAGGCCGCATCCTGCCTGCAGGTGGTGCTGTCGCTGATTGAACAGCGTCGGCAGAATTGGGCGTTGCCAGCCGAACTACGAATCGTCGTAAGCTACGAGGCGGGCTAGGACGCGTTCTGGATCTATCGTGCCTTGCGGGCTCGCGGGATCGAATGTTATGTCGTCGATCCCGCGAGCCTGCAAGCAGGTACGAGCGCACACAGAGTGATCGTATCACGGTCAACGTGACGGCTTGCGACCAGTTCGCTCTTCAGCTTTCTCATAGTCGGCTCTCGATTCGTTTAGCCCGACACATTAACCGATTTGCCTAGTGCTATTTGCACCAGAGCCATTCAACAGATGCGGGGTAGCATCTCACCGTTCAACCAGTCAACGAGCCGTTCGCCGCCGAACGAGGTCTGCATTCTCACGAGGCCGCGCGCATCATCCGTTACTTCGCCGATCAGCGCGGCATCTTGGCCTAGCGGATGAGCGTGCATCGCATCGACGAGTGCGAGCGCGTCCTGCCTCGCACATACGGCGATTAGCTTGCCCTCGTTCGCAATGTACAGTGGGTCAAGGCCCAGGAACTCGCAGGCCGCCCGCACAGTTGTTCGTATCGGTAGCGCCTCTTCCCAGATGCGCATACTGAGACCCGATTGCTGGCTGATTTCATTGAGCGCATTCCCAAGGCCACCACGCGTCGGATCGCGCATCAGTCGCAGCGACGGGCACGTTTCGAGTAGTTGCTCGGTCAGACCGTTGAGCGCAGCGCAATCCGACACGATGCTGCTGTCAAAACCTAGGTTTTCGCGTTGCGACAGCACGGCAAGACCGTGCTCGGCAAGACATCCGGACAGCAAGATGGCATCGCCTGGCTGCGCGTTACCTCCATCCAACTCGACGCCCTGCGGTACGACGCCGACGCCCGCTGTCGTGATGAACAGTCCATCAGCCTTGCCGCGTTCGACGACTTTCGTGTCGCCTGTGACGATCTGTACGCCAGCCTCGCGTGCGGCCCGCGCCATCGACTGGACGATGCGCACGAGATCGTCCAGTGGCAGACCTTCTTCGAGAATGAATCCGGCGCTCAGGTAACGCGGCTGCGCGCCGCCGACGGCGAGGTCGTTGACTGTGCCGTTGACGGCAAGTACTCCGATGTCACCGCCGGGAAAGAACAACGGGGCGACGACGTGGCAGTCGGTACTCATCGCTAACCGTCCGGCAACAGGCGGCATGATGGCCTGGTCGTTGCCCTGCGCAAGCCATGCGTTATTAAACGCCGGAGCAAATATGTCGGTGACCAGTTGTGCGCTGGCGCGGCCGCCGGCGCCATGCGTCAGGTCGATGCGGCCGTGTTTGAGGTCGAGAGGGCGACCATGAAAGATGGGGCGCTTCATAGGCGAACACATCCGGCTGCAGCTGCATCGTTGAAGCGGGCATACTGGTAGTGTGCTGCGCAGGCACCTTCGCTCGAAACCATGCAAGCGCCAAGTGGTGCCGCAGGCGTGCACGCCGTGCCAAACATCTCGCAGTCAGTTGGCTTGCCGTGGCCGCGCAGAATCTGGCCGCACTGGCAGGCCTTCACGTCAGCGACCGGCTGAGCGGACAGATTGAAGCGCTTTTCCGCGTCCCATTGCGCAAACGGTGTGCGGATCGCGAGTGCGCTATCGGGCACGAGCCCGAGTCCGCGCCATTCGAAATCGTTTCGCAACTCGAATGTCTGCGCGACGAGCGCCTGCGCCTTCAGGTTGCCCTGTTCGGTGACAGCACGTGTGTACTGGTTCTCAGCATCCGTGCGGTCTTCGTTGATCTGTGTGATGAGCATGAGCACGGCTTGCAGCACGTCGAGCGGTTCGAAACCGGTGATGACCACAGGCTTGCGATAGTCACGCGCGATCACGCGATAAGGTGCTATGCCGATGATCGTGCTGACGTGCGACGGGCCGATGAAGCCATCGAGATTTGCATCGTTGTCGGCAAGCAGATGGCGCATTGCGGCGGGCGTGAGCACGTGGTTGCTGAGCACGCTGAAGTTGTCCTGCCGGTCGGCCTGCGCAGTCAGCAGTGCGACAGCAGTGGGGGGCGTGGTCGTCTCGAAGCCAATGCTGAAAAACACAACCTGTCGGTCAGATCGCGCGCGAGAGAATGCCAACGCGTCGGCGCTCGAATAGACGACGCGCACGTCGGCGCCTGCGGCCCGCGCCTTGTACAGGCTCATCTGACGCGACGCGGGCACGCGTAGCGTGTCGCCATACGTGCAAAGCGTGACGCGATGCTCAAGCGCAAGCTCTATCGCGCTGTCGATACGCCCGACCGGCAAGACACACACCGGACAGCCGGGGCCGTGGATCAACTCGACGCAGGGCGGCAACAATGCCGTTAAGCCATATCGCGCGATAGCGTGCGTGTGGCCGCCACAGAATTCCATCAGGCGATAGCGTCGTTCCGGCTCAACGGCGACATGAATACGCCTCGCGATCTGACGTGCGAGGTCGCTATTGCGAAAATCGTCGACGTATTTCACGCTGGGTTTCCTCCGGATGCGTCGCTCGCTGCTGAGTCAGCGTCACACGAAGCGGCGAGCGCGGCGAGCTGCGCGAGCGTTGCGTCGGCCTCGGCCCGGTTAAGCGTGCCGATCGCGTAGCCGACATGTAGCAGTACGAAGTCGCCGGGCGTGACGTTCTCGATGAGCGCGAGTGAGATCTCGCGTGTTACACCGTCGACGCTGACGCGGGCCCGTTCGCCAGGCTGCAGTTCGACGACTTCGACGGGAATGGCTAGACACATGATCGAACTCCTTTCATTCCAGACGGTCCTCCAGTGTCAGGACAGTAGAGGACTGTAATTGCTGGATTGCGGTCCACGCCTGGCCGTAGCTGAGTGCATCGTCGCCCGGCGGCAAACTATGGGCCCGCACAGCGTGCAGCGCACGTTGCGCAGGGCATCTCGCAAGCCGGACATCGGCGCGAGATTCGCGCGGCAGCCACCACGGACGGCGATCGGTATCGATGTCGGTGGTGCACATCGCGTGGCGCAGCCAGTCGGCAAGTGCTGTTGCGAGCGTTGCGTGCCAGCTACGGGCAATTTCGACGGGATCGCGCAGGGCGGCGAGCCGGCGTGCCAGCGGCAGCAGGTTGAGATTCGGGCCGTCGATGTGCCAGCCGTCCGCACGCGAAGTTGCTGTACACCAGAGCGCTTCGAGCGTCATCGCCGCTTCGCCTTCATGGTGTAGCGTCGGGCAGATGCCGGCCAGTCCGGCGATGGCGTCAAACCAGCGGCCAAGGCATGTCCTGGTCGGGCAGTTGAAGCCGCGTTCGATCTGCAGGTAGAGTCGTACGGTCGTTGGTGAGTCCGTTGCGGGCGAGAGCCGGCGCGCCTCGGGTTTAAGCGTGTGCAGTAGCGCGGCCGCCATGCGCCAAGATGCGTGGTCGGCGGCGTCCGCGCCGGGCAATGGCAGTCGGCTCAGATGGCCGAGCCGTTGCGCACGGCCGCCGCTTTCGACACGCAGGAGTTCTCCTCCCCATGCGTTCCCGTCGTCGCCCCAGCCGAAACCGTCTAGCGCCAGACCCAACGCGGGACCGGTGTGGGCGTTCTCGGCGAGTACTGCGGCAACATGTGCATGATGGTGCTGGATGCCTAGCAACGGGACGCTCCAGCAATCGACCAATGTTTCGGCGAGGCGGGTCGAATAGAGATCGGGCTGAAGATCACAGGCGATGGCGGCCGGTGTGACGTGCATGCGAAAGACATGGTGCTTGACGGTTTCTTCGAGCAACTCGCAGACGCCAAGGCTACGAAGGTCGCCGAGATATGGCAACACGTCCGCGAGTCGTCCGCCGGTCAGCGTTACGGTGCTTTTCATCTGCGCGCCAAGCGCGAGCACCGACGGGCCGTCCGTTGGCAGCGGCACGGGTTTGGGCACAGAACGGCACGCGCGGCGCAGGGTTATCGCAGGCAACGGATGCGCGGCGAGCACCACGCTGTCGTCGCAACGGGAAACGATTTCACGATCGTGATCGAGCACCGCATTGGCGATGTCGGCGAGCGCCTCGCCCACATCAGCGGAATCGCTCAGCAATGGTTCGCCGGACAGGTTCGCGCTGGCAGGAACGCGTATCGTCGGCTGGGCTTCGCCGAGCCAGCGGGTGCCGGACGGCAGGCCCTGCGCCCGATGAAACAACAGGTACTGGATCGGCGTGCTGGGCAGCATCGGTCCGAGCCGGTTCAAGCGTCGCGAGACGACGATCGGGCGGATCGCCGAAGCGAGCAGTTTCGCATTCGACGCATCGCCCAAGTCCACCCATTGTGCGGCCGACGCCACCTTCGGCACCAGCAGCGCAAGCGGTTTGGTCGGCCGACGCTTGCGCTCGCGCAGCCGCTCCACAGCGGCTGGATTCGTCGCATGGCATATCAACTGGAAGCCGTCAAGCCTCTTGACGGCAACGATTTCGCCGCGCGCGATGGTGGCCCATGCCCGCGCGACCGGATCCATGGGCGAACCGCTGCGGGGGGCCGCATAACCCCGCGCACTTGGCGGTCTGAAGCGCAGCGTGGGCCCGCATTCCGTGCAGGCCATCGTTTCCGCATGAAAGCGCCGGTCAGCGAGATCGCTATATTCTGCCGCGCAGCGCTCGCACAACGCAAAGGCGGTCATGCTGGTATGCGCACGGTGGTATGGCGTGCGGTGTATCAGCGCATCGCGCGGACCGCAGTCGGTACAGCAGATGAAGGGGTGTCGCCAGCGCCGGCCGCCTTCAGTGAAAAGCTCGTCGATACACATATCGCGGAGGGCGGAATAGGCAGGAATACAGCTTTGAGACGTCACAGCTTCGGTGCTTTCCGCGATGCAAAAGTACCTCATTGCCGGACTGGGAGTGCCTGCAGTCCGGCGCGCCGCGTCGATGTGGGCGAGCAGCGGTGGTTGTTCCGCCAACGCGGCGCGGAAAGCGTCCAGATTGCGCCCTTCACCCCGTATGTCGATCGGCACGCCATTCGTTCCCTTGCAGACCTCGACGCTCAGGTTGAAGTGTCGCGCCAGCCGCCTGACGAACGAACGGAATCCGACGCCTTGCACGATGCCGCTGACCTCAACGCGCTTACGCTCGATCACAATGCGACATGCCCTCGGCACTCTTCGGTCCGGCAACTGCCTGTGCGCTAGCGCAGCCGGCGCGAATCCAGTCGAGCCAATGTTCGAAGCCTTCGCCCGTGCGGGCCGATACGCAGAAGATCTTGATCGAAGGATTAACGCGTCGTGCGTAGCCGCACGCCTTATTCACATCGAAGTCGAGATGTGGCAGCAGATCCGTCTTGTTCAGCAGCATCAGCCGAGCAGCGGCAAACATGTCCGGGTACTTGAGCGGCTTGTCTTCGCCTTCAGTCACCGACAGGACGACAACCTTGTGTGCTTCGCCCAGATCGAAAGAGGCGGGACAAACGAGGTTGCCGACGTTCTCGATCAGCAACAAGCCGCCCTCATTCTGCGGCAATTGGTCCAGCGCGTGCCCGACCATGTGCGCGTCGAGATGGCATCCCTTGCCGGTGTTGATCTGCACGGCGGGCGCGCCGGCCGCGCGAACGCGCTCGGCGTCGTTGGCGGTCTGCTGATCGCCTTCGATTACGGCGACGGGAAGGGTGCCCTTGAGAGCCGACACCGTGCGCACCAGCAGTGACGTTTTGCCGGATCCCGGGCTCGATACAAGGTTCAACGCGAATACGCCACGTTGGCACAGGCGCTCGCGATTCGCGCCCGCATAGTGGTTGTTCTCGTGCAGGATGTCGCGCTCCAGCTGGATGTGACGCCCATTGGTCCCGTGCGGATGCGCGTGGCCGCCGCCTTGCCTGTGGTCGTGAGTGTGCGAGCGGCCAGCGGCGTGCAAGCGCGCCTGATCGTGCTCGTAGGAATGGAGCGTCGTCCACGAACCGTCGTCCTCGATCTGGGGTTCGGATGAAGCGCATCCGCAAGTCGTACACATAATTTTATCCTCCGTTCTTGGCACGTCGTCGCGCAGGTCATAAGGAAATCCAACGTTTCGCGGGTTGCGCACTGGAGTGGCGCAACCGGTTGAACCAAAGCCTCGCATCACCTTTGTCTAGCAAGGCAGCGGCCGTCGTGGCGGGCGCGTCAGTCGACGACCATACCGATGATGCGCATTTGGTCCCCATCCGTCACCGCGAGCTGATAGCTGCCGCAGGCGGGGCAGCCGACGCCGCGCCGCCGCAGCTCCACCGTGTCGCCGCAACGCATGCACCATGCGTGGCCGGGTGGCTCGTGAATCGTGACGACACTGCCATTGGCGAGGGAGCCGCGCAGTGCGACATCGAGTGCGAAACGCAGCGCCCGGGTATCGACGTTCGCAAGCTGCCCGACCTCCAACCCGATTTCGCGGACGCACCGATATTGATGCCGACGCGCCTCGTCCTCGATCACGTCCCGGATGCCTTCCGCAACGGACACCTCATGCACGGCGGTTCACCTCGATCCGGTAGGGTGCGCATGGGTCGAGCAATAGCACGAGACGTTGTGCGAGCGGTTGCGCCGCTTCCCAAGGCAGGCCGCGAAGAGCGGCCGCAAGCAGGTTTGCGCGGCCAAAGTTCCACCAGGTTGGCGGTACGATTCGGTACGCGGCGACCTTACCTTCTTCGAGGCGTGCGAGATGCACGAGCACACCCCGAGCACAGCGCGCCCAGCCGATGCTGATGTCGCCGCACCGCAGGCCGCCCGCTGCAGCACTCGCGCGATTCGCACAAAGCAGTGCGAGATGGCGCAATCGTGTGCTCATCAATCCGCTAGCGAGATCCGGTGCCGTCCCCGGATCGCTCCAGAGGTCCGCATGGGCGGGCCAAGCTGGCCCGGACGCCTCGAATGCGCCTGCATCGCGGTCGAGCAGCATTTCTGCAGCATTTTTGCGCACGCTGCGCAGCACGTCTGCCGGCCGGATCGAAACGGGCCGTGCGGCCTGTTTTTGCAGGCCGTTCAGCCAGCGCGCCGGTAGCGTCCCGGTACCTGCAGCCCAGCTGGCGAGATCGGACTTCGACAGCGCTAGCCACCTGGCGGCAGGCATGCCGAATACCTGGCGCTCGCAGAAATCGGCGATGCGCGCCCGCGAACCGAGTCCCGCCCATTGGGCGATCACGTCGCTTGACCATGTCCCGCCGAACATTCGGGGAAAATCGATTAGCCAGCGCCGCAGCGTTTCGCGTGCAGCTTCGAGCTCGATCTGTTCGTCGTTCGTCGCGACCGGCGAAAAGGTGGGTTGTGAGGCCGCGAGCGCGCGCGCCGATGCTGCGCATTGCGCATGACGGCACAGCACGAGCATCGCGCCGACCACGGTTCGGGCGTCAGACGCATTCCGGCCGATCAGCAAACGCTCGACGGGCACGGGCGACCACCGGCCGACTACCGAGTGCACGCCTTCGTTGTCACCGTCGAGCGTGAGTGTCAGAACCGGAACTTGCAAGGGTGTCACGTCTGCAATCCAAACAGACATCGCCGGAACCGGTCGGGACGCTCCGGGTGTACTTGTGCGGAACCGTCGGGACCCACCTTCGGCTGTGCCACGCTCTCCGGCTCGAATAGCAGCCGCATCGTTTCCCAAGCGGTTACGAGCGCAGTCGCCTGATCGGCAAATTGTCGCGCAGGTGAAAAAAGCGAGCACATCCGGAACTCGCCGAGCGTATCGAGCCGCGCCGGCATGAACGGCATAATCCCGCCCGGCAGGGCGACTTCGGTCACGGCGTCGGCGCGCGTCGGCGGAAACGGTGCATCGGACTTCGGCAATTGCAGTAGATTGATGCCCCACGGCGTTACGAGCACGCCGATCCAGCTCGACTGCCACGGACGAAAAGCCACCGCAGCGACACGCAGGCGCGAATTCAAAAAGGGCAGGTCGCACATGCGGGTCTGTGCTATCTGCTCGAACGTGCCTTCGATCCGGTGCGTCAGGTCGGCGCTGAAAGACGATGCTGTGGGCGCCATGGCTTCAGTCTGGCAATAACATGAACTGATCGTGCGGGCCACCGCATACCGGGTATTTCCAGTATTGGGCAGATCGGCGAGCGGCGTGCCGGGCGAAACGTTCCAGATGGGATCGCCCTGTGCGGGATCGTAGACATGGTCGTCGCCGAGATAGCTGCCTTCGAACATCAGTCCTCCTCCAGCCATTTCACGATTTCGCGCAGATGCCGCAGCGAGTCCATAAGATCCTCGGCTGCCGCTATGACCATCTCGGGAATCAGGGCAATATTGAGTGTGTCCAGCAGAACCTTGTTAGATCCGTCGAAATAGCGCACACGCCACACGTGACGCCAAGTGGTGGCGATGACCGTGCACTTGCAGTAGCCAGTCGAGAAGATACTGACAGTACCCGCGCCCAACATGTTGTCGAGCCATGCAACATCCGCGGGCGTGACGGGTAACAGGCTGAAGTTAATGACGTGACTGCCCGCGCCGCGCCGGCTGACAGCCCTGGCTTGGGCGGCAGCGATTTCGCTGGCGATGGACGGCGCGCTCGTCAACTTGTGGCTCGACGTGTCCGGGATTGTGCCTTGCGTCGTGCCGCTGTGGCGCGCTTCGTAGAGGATCGCGGCCGGAATCGCGCCGATTTCGATCCGGTCGTCGATGCGCACGCCGTTCGCGCTGTCGACGATGATCCGCCAGATACCCGGGTACCGGCATTCCTGAATGCGGACGAGCGCGCCGGCATGGGCTCGTGTTCCGCGACTCGACACAACTCGCGCCGACACCTCGCCTTCGCCCATGATCTGAGCGAGCAGTCGATGCGCGTCGGCACCCAATGTGCCGACCCGGAAGACGAGTGGGTGCGCGGGCGACGGATTTCCATCAAGCGCGGTGACCATGGCGCGCAACAGCGCCAGCACGTCGCCCGCGCCGTGCTCAGGCGTAGCCGTCGTGCGCCAGATTTCGCTCGTGGAGGGCAGCGGCAGGCACGACCAGTTATCGGGTTCGGGCAGCGAGCCGGGACCAGCCGCCCTTATGATCGAAACAGGGAACGGGCGGCTCATGATCGGGCTCCGTACACGGAGAGTTGGATCGGTACCGGCTGGGGCAGCTCAGTGCGAATGCGTGTAAAGCACTGCAGATAATCCTCCCGGTCGCGCAGTCCTTCGATCGCGCCAAGGTAGCACCCTTCACGCAGGAATATCAGCGCCGGGCGACGCAGCACGCCAAAGCGATTCGCGATCGCTGCGCTTGCCGGCGGGGTGGCAAAGGCCGCGCGGAACGAGTCTGGCCCGAACTGGCGCACTATTTCGGGCAGGACCACCGTCAAGTCGAGAAATTCGGAATGCCGTGCCGGATTGCCGAGCGGAAGCGTGACGAGGGGAGTGCGGGCGCCGACGGCGATGCGGTCAAACGTATTGTTCTGCTGTTCCAGAAAGCCCTGTTTGAGCAGAAGTTCGCGCAGGCACTCAAGCATCGGCGCGGCGGATGTGCGCAGTGTTGTCATCGCGTAATGTTCTCGCGTAAATGCGTTGGCAACTCTGGCTCGCGATCGGCCAGATCTGCAAAGTAGGCGTCAAGACCGCTTTCGCCGTGGGCGATCGCATCGAGCGAGGCGAGGGCCGATTCGATGTCGCGTGCGCGCGCCTCATCAATCACCTCGCGCGCCGCGCCGAGGAACGTCAACACCCACGTATCGGGAGCAAGCGGTCCCGTAAGCGACAGGTCGACCATACAAGGTCCGTTGCGGCTTTCGCATTGCGCGCGCAGACCGTTGGCGCGTCGCACGCGTGCAGGAATACCGACGCACATCAGCACGGTTCCGAAGGATGCCAGAAGCGCGTGTCGCCGTGCCGGTTCGCGCTATGCGGCGATGGACGTTCGCCCTCATAGCGGGACAGCGCAAGACCGTTGGCGTTCAACGACGAAACTAGCGCATCGCAGTCAGCGTGTGTAACGGGGGATGCACCCCACCGCCGCAGCCATTCGCACGCTACCGCAATGGCGGGCTCGATCTGGGCACGGACGGCTGGACGCAGACTGCCGCCGAAATCATCTAGTTCGACCGGCTGAACACCGATCAGCACCACATTGTCGGGGTAATTGCCTCTGAGCTGCGCGCAGGCGAGCACATCCGAAAAGCCGGCCTGATGCAAACTCAACTTGCGGGCGCTCAGGCAGGCGGGTACCGCGTCGCCTTCCCGCACGGCGAGCGTGCCCGGCTTCAGACCGAAATCAACTGCATCAAACACGATGAGCCGGTCCGCCGATTCAACGAACGGCAATAACGCGAGCCCCTGCGTACCGCCATCCACCAGGTCCACATGCTCCGGCCATTGCCAACGCGCGTTGAGTCGTTCCACCGCCCGAACACCGAAGCCTTCGTCCGCCCACAGCACGTTGCCGATGCCGAGCACGACGATATGGGGCAGGGTGTGTGCCGTCGTTGTTGCCATCGGTCAGTTCTTGAACATCCGGAAGCCGCTGACCATCGTGGAGATCATGCTTTGTTTCGACATGACGTCTTCGCGAATTGCGGCATAGACGTGAATCATCACGAACAGCACTATGCTCCACATGCCGAGCCGGTGCCAGCTGTGCAACGACAGGCTGTCTCCGCCGTGCGCCGCGATCGTCCAACCGAGCAGGCGAGAGGCCCAACTATCATTGCCAAGACCTTCGCCGTACAAGGCAAAGCCGCTGACGCTCGTCAATATAGCCACAATAAAAAAGCCAAACATCGCGATCTGGCCGAGCGGATTGTGGCCGACATACTTGCACGGATAGCGTGCAAGGAACAGATGCCAGCGCAATTCGTAGAGCAACTCTCTCCACCACTGGGTGTCCCAGACGGGCACGACAAAAATCTCTCGCGCAAACGCGTTGCCGAAGAACGTGAAGCAAACGCGGAAGACCAGGCCGACCGCGAGTACATAGCCCGCGCAGAAGTGCCCGAAGCGGATATAACCCATCAGGAAATGAGCATCAGTTTCGCCCGGCAGCGTCGGAAGCGGCTTTCCGACGAAATAACCAGTAGTGCAGAGCACTATTACCGACAGAACCGTTAACCAATGCCACAGCCGCACCGGCACCTCATATACATAGACCGACGTAATCCGCCTGCTGTCGAGCTGCGAAGGGGCGTTGCCGTCAAAACCATAGGTCTTCATATGCTGGTTCCTAGACATCGTTGCCTGGCCGTCTCAGCGCACCGTGACGTTGACGTGTTCTTCGCCGGCAGGTCCGATGACATGGGTGGAGCACGCAAGACATGGATCGAAGCTGTGCAGCGTGCGCAGGATCTCCAGGGGCTCGTCGGGACGGGCCATCTTCGTCTGAATCAGGCTCGCCTCGAATGCGCCAATCCGCCCCACTTCATCGCGAGGACTCCCGTTCCACGTCGTCGGCACAATGCATTGATAGCTGTCGATCTTCGTGTCGCGGATCTTCAGCCAGTGGCCCAGCGCGCCACGTGGTGCTTCGGTGAACCCCACTCCGCGTACGGTCGACGGCCATGTCGACGGCTGCCATTTGTCGACATTTGCCGTCGATATGTCACCGGCCTTTATGTTGGCCATCAGCCGCTCGAAGAAGTACTTCATTTTGTACGCGGCCCACTGACCTTCGAGTGCACGGGCCGCGGTGCGGCCGAGCGTCGAGTTCAGCGCGGCGAGCGGCACATCGAGCCGCCGGAGGAGGGCATCGACCGTCTCGCGGATGTCCGTGCGCTTCTGATGATAGCCGATCAGGTAACGCGCAAGCGGACCGACCTCCATCGGGTGACCACGCCAGCGCGGTGCCTTGATCCACGAGTACTTGCCCGACTCGTCAATCTGCTTGATCCTCGTTTTACTTCCCCGCGTCGCCTTGCCGAGTTCGAAGTGCGGTTCGGTCTGACCGTCATACGGGTGCAGGCCGTGCGTGCCCTCGGGATAGCAGTACCAAGAGTGCGCGACAAACTCTTGGATTTCATCGGGATTGCAGAGGTCCACATCGTGGATCTCGTTGAAGTTGCCGTTGATCACCGCGCCGCGCGGCACGAGCAGACTTTGGGCGCTGTAGTCGTTTGCGTGGTCGGGAAAGTCGCCGTACGACAACACAGATTGCGAGGACAATCCGCCACCGATCGAACCCCAGTCCTTGTAAAAACCGGCGATTGCGATCACGTCCGGCAGATAGACCTGATCATAGAACTTGATCGTCTCATCGATGATTCGAGAAACGAGATTCAGACGCTCCATGTTGATTGCGCCTACCGCCCCTACGTCGTCGATGTTGATTGCACAGGGCATGCCCCCGACGAGCCAGTTCGGGTGCGGGTTCTTGCCTCCGAATACCGTATGGACCTTGACGATTTCCTTCTGGAAATCGAGTGCTTCGAGGTAGTGGGCAACCGCCATCAGATTAGCATCCGGCGGTAGCCTGTACGCCGGATGGCCCCAGTAACCATTGCGGAACGGGCCAAGCTGGCCAGACTCGATAAAGCGCTTCAGCCGCGACTGCAGATCACGGAAATAGCCGGGTGACGACAGGGGCCAGTCGGAGATGCTTTGCGCAAGCTCCGAGGTGCGCTTCGTATCGGCCTGCAGCGCCGATACCACATCGACCCAATCGAGCGCATGAAGATGATAGAAGTGGACTAGGTGGTCGTGCGCCCAGAGCGTTGCCTGCATCAGGTTGCGGATCAGGTTCGCGTTGTCGGGTATCGGGATGTTCAGTGCGCTCTCGACCGCGCGCACCGAGGTCAGCGCGTGCGCGCCGGTGCACACGCCGCAGATACGCTCGACGAACGCCCACGCGTCGCGTGGATCGCGGCCTTTCAGGATGACCTCCAAGCCGCGCCACATCGTGCCAGTGGAGACCGCGTTCGTAATGACGTTGTTGCTGTCGAGATTGACCTCGCAACGCATGTGCCCCTCGATCCGCGTTATCGGATCGACGACAACACGACGCCCGGTGTTGTCGAGTGTGAAGCCCTGAGTCTGATAGCTCATTGGCGATTTTCCTCTTGTGCTGCTTTATTATGTGCTTCGCCGAGTGATTTCAGCTCCTGCATCTTGACCACTGAACTCTTGATCGCGCTGACGACTGCATGCGCCGCGATTGCCGCGCCGGCTGCACCCACCACCGCCAGACCGATACGGTCGGCATTCGATTCAACGCCGAACTGGTTAATGTCGACGACCCGGTCGTAGAATGAGCCCTTGTCCCAGAAGCCATTCTCCGAGCAGCCAAGACAGCCGTGGCCCGACTGGATCGGAAACGATACGCTGTCGTTCCAGCGCACTGTCGAGCACGCGTTGTAAGTGGTCGGTCCCTTGCAACCCATCTTGTACAGGCAATGGCCCTTGCGCGCACCCTCGTCGTCCCAGTTCTCGACGAACTGGCCCGCGTCGAAGTGAGGCCGGCGATAACACTTGTCATGAATGCGCTGCCCGTAGAACATCTTAGGTCGCCCCTGACGGTCGAGCGGCGGGATACGGTCAAACGTAATCACGTATGTGATGATCGCAGCCATCACCTCGGGAATCGGGGGACAACCTGGCACCTTGATTATCGGCTTGTCGAGAATCACGCCGGCGATCGGTGTTGCGCGAGTCGGATTAGGCTTTGCTGCCTGCACGCAGCCCCATGATGCGCAAGCACCCCACGCGATCACCGCTTTGGCGTCCGCGGATACACGCTTGAGCTTTTCGATGAACGGCTCGCCGCCAGGAAAGCAGTACATGCCGTCTTCGTTCAGTGGCGGATTGCCCTCGACGGCGACGATATAGCGGCCCTTGTAGCGGGTCATGATGTGGTTCAGGATTGCTTCGGCCTGCATGCCGGCCGCCGCCATAATCGTGTCGTCGTAATCGAGCGAAATCATCGAGAAGATCGCGTCCTTCGCAAGTGGGTGAGAGGAGCGGATGAACGATTCAGTGCAGCACGTGCATTCGAGGCCATGCAGCCAGATTACCGGGGTCCTTGGTTTCGTTTCCAATGCGTGCGCGATACGAGGGATGAACGACGAACCGAGGCCTAGCGCCGTGGCGGTCAAACTGCAAAACTTGAGGAAACTGCGCCGCGTCGCCCCATGACTTCGCATGACATCGTAAAAGCTTTCCAAACCGCCCCCTTTTGCCGATAAATTTCCAGTAGGGAAGATCATTGCGGACCACAGAGCTACACGGCTGCAACTATTGGAGGTCGAAGTTGTCATTGATCTGTTCCCGTTGCTCCACACGCTGATCAGGCCCAGTCCGCGGACCGACTCTAAGCAGCTTTCGGGCCATGCCGGTCCGAACCCTCGTAAGTTACCGGTAGGCAGGAAGTTGGCGGATATTTGTTGAGAAATTGCGCCGGGCTGACAAATGTCCGTTTCCTGACAAAACGAACGCATTACTAGCAAATGACCAACACCAGTGCCGTGTAGCACTTCTGACTAAGCCCTATTGCACGGTATGTCTGGCGACTTCGCCACGTTCGGGTACGGCTTTTGCCACATAAGCCGTGAACCCGCTCTCGCAACAACTGTAGATGCATCCATTGACGCCGGTATCACCAAGCTAGAACACAACGGAGCTAACGCCAGAATGGAACGTAACATGATGGCCTATGTGGAGTACAAATGGACCGATTATTGAAAACCGGAGTACGAGGTAAATCGCACCGCGTTGCGTTTGCTTCAACGCGTTGAGCACATTGAAACGGCGCCGTACGTCTCTGACATCGCACGTACGAGAGGCATGAGCATCCCTCTCGCGCAACACCGTTAGCTCGCTTGTGCCTCCTTTGCACGCGGATCTCCAGGTGCTGTGGTTCCATGCCAGACGTGGTTATATATTCGTCACTCGTCTATTGCGCCCGGAACAGCACGACTTCCTCCGGCTTGGCTTGCGGAAAGATGACGCGAAGGGAATGGCTGGACGCAGATAAAAATCCAATGCAGGGTTATGCCGGAGAATTCATGGAGCACATGATTGAGAAGCTAACGGAGCTAGAATCCAATGTCCGCACCTATTCGCGCGCTTTTCCAGTCGTCTTCTGCAAGGCGCGGGGCGCGGAGATCTACTCGGTCGATGGCCGACGCTATATCGATTTCTTAGCAGGCGCAGGAGCGCTCAATTACGGGCACAACCATCCGGCTCTGAAGGAGTCGATCATCGAGTATTTACGGGGCGACAACCTCGTTCATTCACTGGACCTTTGGACTACAGCAAAATACACTTACCTAGACACCTTCGATCGTCTGATATTGAAGACTCGTCGACTTGACTACAAGGTGCATCTGACAGGACCCACTGGCACCAACGCGGTCGAAGCCGCCATTCGCTTAGCTCGGAAGATAAAGAAACGAAGTACCATTGTTTCGTTCACCAACGGCTTCCACGGCATAACCATGGGTTCGCTCGCGCTCACGGGAAATGCGAAGTTTCGGAGCGCAGCCGGTTTGCCGTCCATGGGCAACGCGTTCATGCCATTCGACAATTATTTTGGCAAAGGTGTCGATACTTTGAGGTATTTCAAAAAATGCCTGAGCGATCGCTCCAGCGGTCTGGACTACCCAGCAGCTGTTATCGTTGAAGTGGTGCAGGGAGAAGGTGGGATCAATGTCGCTTCTCCGGGGTGGCTGCAAGAACTGGAGACGGTCTGCCGAGATCAAGACATCTTGTTGATCATCGACGACATCCAGGCGGGGTGCGGTCGGACCGGCCGGTTCTTCAGCTTCGAGCACGCTGGGGTGGTGCCGGATCTCGTGACCAACTCGAAATCGCTGTCGGGATTTGGATTGCCTTTCTCGCAGGTCTTGATTCGCCCTGAGCATGATCAGTGGGAGACCGGGCAATACAACGGTACGTTCCGCGGAAACAATGCGGCCATGATTACGGGGGCTAAAGCACTGGAATACTTTTGGTCGGACGATGCTTTCGCAGACGAGGTCCGGCGGAAAGGAGAAATAGTCAGGGAAGGCTTTCTCGGGCTGACAGACTTATTGCGATATCGTCAAGTTGAGGCCGAGGAACGCGGGCTCGGACTGATGCGCGGCATTGACGTTCAATCAGGCGCCTTGGCAACCAAGATTACTGCCGAGGCGTTCCGACAGGGGCTAATCATCGAAACATCCGGCCATTCCGGCCAGGTAATAAAGTGTCTTTGTCCGCTGGTGACGACCGGTGATCAGATCGAGGAAGCAATGCAGATACTGAGACGCAGCATCGATAACGTGCTCGGATAGGTGTTCGTTCTTGCGCGGCCGCTGGTTTGAAAATGTATGAGTATGGGCAGTGTTCGAGCGCGGAATCTCGATCGATCAGTTCGCAAAACGGAACCCTGTAATGTGGGCAGCTAACCCACGGGTATCAGCCGTCCACCGTCGACGTTACAGGCTGCGCCGCCCCCCAGCTGATGGTTTCCGCTTCTGCAATCGAAACACGCGTTTTGCAACATCTACGCCGACCGCGGCAAGCTTCATCGGGGGTTCTCCCTCTCGAGTCATACGTTTCGAGACTGTACTTTGGCACATTCCGATGCCGTCGGTAGTGAGAACCCGTTCCTATCTTTGCCCCCTGTCCGATCTATGCCATCCTTCCACCTTGCGGGGGCGATTCCATTTCAAGTGGCGGCAGCGACCCAGAAGCGATAAGTCTGGTCTCACCTACGCTATTGCGACAGAACCCGTGCCTCTCACCGTATTTCCACCGGAACGGTAGACATCGGCCTGATGCAGGTCAATTCCATCCACTTTCTGCATTGCGCGTGAGGTTGATCGATGTGATTATCCTCCGTACTCCTCAGATGAACGCCCGACGATCACGTCAATATGGTTCTGAAACATGATCACGCGCACGATCAAGACCCGGCGGACGAAGCGCGCCTCGTCGAACACCTCGTCAGCTCAACGCGCCGTTCGTGTCTTACTTCGTTGAAGTCGCGTACAGCGCGCGCTTGCCGGCACCGAATCCCTGAGACGGCTATGACGGCACCGGTCGCGGCGATCACCACGGTGGCCGAAAGCCGGCGCGCTCGCGTGAGCTGCACGCGGTCCTCCGCGCAGCGCGCGATGCGTCGCCGCGGCGCGATTTCCCTGATCCGGTATTTCACTGCATGAGGGCTCTATGACATTTGAATGGCCGTCATCGTTGTCGCGACAGGACATGACCGAGCTGGTCGACCTGATGAATACGGTATCGACGCGCGAGACGACGCTCGGATTCTTCGAGCCCATCACCGCGTCGACCGGTCTCGAGATGATGGAGTCTCTCGATGCCGACCTCCGCGCGCGCGCGGTTGAGCTGCTGATCGCACGCGAGCGGCCGGGCGGTCGGATCGTTGGCATGCTGATTCTCGCGCGTCAAGCGTTGCCCGCGCGGCGGCACATCGTCGAAATGAAGCGCTGCGTGATCGAGCCTGGGTATCGAGGGCGGTTCGTGCTCAACGGCTGGCGGCTTGCGCTCGAACGTGTCAAGGAGATGGGCTGCGAAATGATCGTTATTGATGTACGCAGCGATGGTAAGGCCGAGCAGCTATGGCGTCGCCTTGGTTTTGTTGAGTACGGCCGACTTGACGACTTCGCGCGCGTGAACGGCCGCGTGATCACGGGTTATTTTCTGCGCGCGTACGTGGACGACGTGATCGCCTACCAGCAGCGCACGAAAACGTTCTGGCACCGCCCGGACACGCCGACTCTCGGCGAGTCCCAGTTCGAGACCACGTCCGTCCAGCGGGACGACGCATGACGCCAGCCCACGTTGGCGTCGCTCCTCGCGATGTGCGTGCAGGGTGTGTGGGCCGCTCATGCGAACCATGCGGTTGGGCCGTGGATCGTGGGCCGCGCAGCCGTAGTGTAGGGCATCTGCAGCTTCGGGATGACTTACGCGGTGACTCGGCTGATCACGTGGCTGGCCGTGCGATTCCGGTGCGACCCGCCGGCGCCACACGCCGCGAAGGCAATCGTGCTCGCGATCGGCTGGGGATTCTGGTCGCGCAGGTGCTCGCGCACTGGCTGGCCGGCACGCCGCATATCGCGGCGAAGATCCCGCCGGCCGCTTCGTTCTGTACGATCTATTGCACGGCTGACACGATCGGCCGCGTGGAGCTCGACGCGCGCCGTGCGGGCGTCGGCGCAGCGAAAACAACCATCGACGCCGCTGCAACCGTCAGCGCGACCGTGGCCGTCACTCACCTATCCGACAGGAATGCATGACATGGCAAGCAACATTGCGGTTCTGACGAATGATCTTCAGTACGAACTGGTAAACAAGAATCCCGAGCGCATTCGCGCCGTGGCCGACGCGAAGGACAATTTCTGCCGGTTTCTAGACGGCATGCGGGACCGAGGCTGTGAGATCGTACACCTGCAACTCATCAATCGAGAAGACGACGCGAACGCCGAGCGGTACAACGGCTATCTGCCTGTGACGAAAGATAGCGAAGGCGCACAGATAATCGCCGATTTCCTCGTCGAATCGGATCTGGTCGTCGAAAAGAACAAGGACAGCGGCTTTTACGAGACCGATCTCCACGAAATGCTCCAGGCGCGCGGCGTCGACACCGTGGTCGTGACCGGCATGCAGACGCAGATCTGCGTGCAGACCACGGCGGCGGATGCGTTCTTTCGTGGATACAACATCTGGGTGCCGTCCGACTGTGTCGTGTCCGCGCAGGAAACGGACAAGAAGCGAGCGCTCGAATGGCTCGATGCCTATTGCGCGACCGTGACCGAATCGGCCGAGGTACTACGCACGATCGACGCGTTCGGTCACCTGCCTCGCAAGCTGATCAAGACGCCTTGACGCACAGGCTCGCCGGTCGCGGTGCCGCACACGCGGCCAGCGGACGACAGCATGTATCCCGAAACTTTCGATCGAAGCATCCATGAATATCAATGATCTTTCGCGCTCGGCGATCGTACTCGACCACGGCACGGGTGCCAAACTCAGCCGCGAACTGGTAGAAATGATCGTGTCGGTGCTGGGCGATACCTATATCGGCGAAATGGAGGACAGCGCGCTGCTCGACGTCGACGGTGGATACCTCGCGATGACGACGGATTCATTCGTCGTCGATCCACCGCTGTTCGGCAACGGCGACATCGGCAAGATCGCGGTGTGCGGCACCGTCAACGATCTGGCGGTGATGGGAGCGACGCCGAAGTTCCTGTCGCTCGCACTGATTCTCGAGACGGGTCTGCCCTTGAGCACCCTGGTGCGAGTGCTGGAGTCGATTCGCGACACGGCGCGCGAAGCGAACGTAAAGATCGTCGCGGGCGATACGAAGGTCGTCGGCAAGGGCGAGGCGGATCGGATCTTCATCAACACGACGGGCGTTGGATTCTTCGGGCGCGCTCCACTGCGGATGAAGCATGTGCGGCCGGGCGATCGCGTTATCCTGAGCGGGTGGATCGGCAATCACACGATCCACCTGTTGTCGATTCGCGAAGGGCTCGGATTCGAGACGCGCGTGCTGAGCGATTGCGCGCCGCTCAACCGTATGCTGGCCATGCTATTTGACGCGATGCCGGAAAGCGCGCTGCGCTCGGTGCGCGACGTCACGCGCGGCGGCTTGTCGGCCGTGATGCACGAATATGCGTCCGCGCTCGATTCGACGATCGAAATTCGTGAAGCCGACCTACCGATCCAGGCGGAGACCGCGATGGCGGCCGACATGCTCGGCGTCGATCCGATCAACATGGCGAACGAAGGCTGCCTTTGCCTGTTCGTCGCGCCGGAGCATGTCGAGCAGGTGCTCACGGTGCTGCGCGGTCATCCATACGGCAGGCAGGCGGTCGAGATCGGCGAGGTGCGCGACGCGGGCGATCGCGCAGTCGTCATGCGCACCCGCAACGGCGAGCTGCGCACGATTGAGGAACTGGCAGGCGCGGAGTTGCCGCGCCTATGTTGACCGGCAACGCAACCGCCGTCGCTCCGCACGCCGGCGGGAACGGGCCGACTCGATGGCGCGTGCGTGTTACCGGCGTGGTGCAGGGCGTCGGCTTCCGGCCGTTCGTGTACCGGATTGCGACGTCGCGCGCGTTGCGCGGTTGGGTGCTGAACGATGCCGACGGTGTACTGATAGAGGTGGAGGGCGACGCGCACGCACTGGCCGATTTCGCTGCGGCACTACGCTCGGAATTGCCGCCACTTGCGCGCGTAGCGTCGCTGCAGTCGCACTGCGTCGCGCCGCTGCTTGACGCGACGGAGCGCTTCGTGATCCGGGACAGCGAGCGTAGCGGCAGTAACCTAGCGCAACTGCCTGCGGATTCGCACGTGTGCGATGCCTGCTTGGGCGAGATGGCAGATCCGGCCAACCGGCGCTATCGCTATCCCTTCATTAACTGTACAAACTGCGGGCCGCGCTTCTCGCTGATCAAGGCGATTCCGTACGATCGCATCAATACGACGATGCGCGCGTTCACGATGTGTACGCGGTGCGAGGCGGAGTACCGCGATCCGTCCAACCGCCGCTATCACGCGCAACCGAACGCGTGTCCGGAATGCGGGCCGCGGGTGGAGCTATATGATGCAGACCGGATGCTGTCGGCCGGCGACGACGCGTTGCGCGCGGCGATCGACGCTCTGCGCACGGGCCTGACGGTCGCGGTCAAGAGCGTCGGCGGCTTTCATCTCGTCGTGGACGCGCGCAATCCGGACGCGGTCGCGCGGCTGCGCGACCGCAAGCGCCGCAATTCGAAGCCGTTCGCGCTGATGATGGCGTCGGTCGAGACGGCCCGGCGCTGGACCGACTGCAGCGAACTTGAGGCGCAATGGCTGAGGTCGCCCGGCCGGCCAATCGTGCTGCTGCGCAAGTTAAACGGCGTTGGCCTGGCGGAGAACGTCGCACCGCGCAATCCGAACCTCGGCGTGATGCTGCCGTCGGCGCCGCTGCATTACCTGCTGCTGTCCGATCCCGACCTGCCGGCACTGGTGATGACGAGCGGAAACGTGTCTGAATTTCCGATTGCGTATCGCAACGAGGAGGCACTCGTGCGCTTGTTCGAGGTGTCCGACCTGGTGCTGCTGAACGACCGCGACATCGCGATTCGTATCGACGACTCCGTGATTCGTTGCTCGAACCACCCTCAGTTGCCCGAACCGCAGATCAGTTTCTTCCGGCGCGCGCGAGGCTTCGCGCCATACGTAATAGAAGTCGGTCGATCGATGGCGCCAGTAGTCGCCTATGGCGCGGAACTGAAGACGACAGTTGCGCTCGCGGATCGCGAGCGAATCTATGTGAGCCAGCATATCGGCGATCTCGGCAACGACGACACGTTTCGTTCGCACCAGACGATCGCGTCGCACTTGGCAGACCTGTATCGCGTGAAGCCTACAGTGGCCGCCTGCGATCTGCATCCATCGTTCCGGTCGACCCGGCTCGCGTCGGACACACATGTGTCGCGTCAGCAGGTCCAGCATCACCATGCACACATGGCGTCGTGCCTCGCCGACAACGGGCTCGACGGACCGGCCATCGGAGTGATTCTGGACGGCGCCGGCTATGGCATCGACGGCACGACCTGGGGCGGCGAGTTTTTCATCGGCGACGCGCGGGCGGTGCAGCGCGCGGGACACTTGCGTTACCTGTCGCTGCTCGGCGGCGACAAGGCGGTGCATGAACCGGTGCGCACGGCACTCGCACTTGCGCTCGAATCGTTCGACGGCGATGAAGGCATGCTGGCGTGCGTGCCCGCGCTTGCGGCGCTTGGCCATGAAGCGCGGCACGTGTACGCGACGATGTGGCGGAAGGGCATCAACGTGACGCGCGCGTCGAGCATGGGGCGGTTGTTCGACGGCGTCGCGGCGCTGGCGGGCGTTTGCTCGCGGGCGGAATATGAAGCACACGGGCCGATCGAATTCGAGGGGCTGCTTGCGCGCGATCTGGCGATGACCGAACCGTATCGTTACGCTTTTGACCCATCCGCCGACGCGCCGATCGAGCTTGACTACCGGCCGCTCGTGCGGCAGGTCGTGTCGGATACTGCCGGTAGCGTCGAGCTGGCGACGATCAGCCGACGCTTTCATTCGACGATCGTACTGGCGATTGCGTCGCTGTGCGACCTGCTGCGTAGCCGGCATGCGCTCGACACGGTCGTGCTGAGCGGCGGCGTGTTCCTGAATGAATTTCTGCTGGTGAATGCACTGGTCGAACTTCGGCGGCGAGGCTTCGACGTACATGCGCATCGCGACGTGCCGACCAACGACGGCGGTATTGCACTCGGGCAAGCGGTCGTCGCGAGCGCGAGAATCACAGCGGAACGCAAGTCCGTCATATAAATGGCTCTTTCAGGGATTGAACCGACGAACAGACCAGATGCTGAATTGTTCGATCTATCCGATATGTTCGAGGTAGTTCGGCAACGCTGGCGCGCGCACCAGTTCTGCGGGCCGTCCGACTCGGACGCGACCGAGGCCGTCGTCAAGCCGATGAAGACGGCCACCGGCCAGCGCTCGGTGCTGGCGTTTCGCGGCCGATATCATGGCATGACCGCGGGTGCGTTCGCCCTGACGGGCAACCTGAACGCGAAGACGGACGTCGCATCGCTGATGCCGGACGTGCATTGCGTACCGCCGCCCCTTCCGCGCTGACGGGGCGGGTACGGAAGCACTCTCGCTAGCGTACATTGAGCGCGTGCTGAATGATCCCGAAAGCTGCATCGTCGCGCCTGCCGCGGTCATCGTCGAGGCGGTGCTGGGCGAAGGCGGGCTGATTCCAGCGCCGCCCTCGTGACTACGGGGGTGCGCGACCTTACCGAACGTTTCGGCATCCCACTGCTGATCGACGATTCAGATGGGACTCGGCCGGACCTGAACCCAACAGCGGGGGCTTCGACCGGCCTGAATACGGAACCCTCACTTTCACCCTGAAGTGAAACGCGATCCCACCTGCACATACCGATCACCGTTGCATGTTGCACGGCGGGGAATCCCAATCTGCGAACGAATATTGCGGCGCCCCGCGATACGTCGCTGGCGATCGTCGGCCTTTACTGACGTCGATGCCCGTGAGACAAATCCAACATCCACGGGCAGTCGTCCTGTTCATGCCTGCCACTAGCGAGGACCGAAGGTCTGCACGGCTTTGAGAATAGATGAGGCTGTCCCGGCCCGATACGCGTAACCGACTGGCGCGAGCGAAAAAGCCTCGCCCTTTACCGATCTGCCGGTGGTCTGGTCGTACCGGTTTGCGTTCTCATGGAAGGCGTAGACGTCGTCCGGCGAATCCAGGCCAATCTGAATGCTCTGGTTTGTCCTGAAAAAATAGTTGTTTTCCGAATAGACAACGCCGCCGCTGCCAATCTGCAGGGCGTTGTACTGGGTCTCGTCTGAGCCAGCAGCCGTGAGGCCAGTGGGTGTCGCCCCGTTATCGAAATAGTTGTCGTAGGCGTGAATCCAGCCCCGCAGCAGCGGACGTCCCTTTAGGTTCGGGCCGAACTGGTTGTGGTGCAACGTGACATGCAGCCTGCTCCCTCCATATGCATAGGAATCCTGCCTGTTTGCGCCTACCAGCATCGCCAGACGTTCATTGGCCAGGTCCTGGTTCTTGCCCGCCCAGTTCCACATAGGATCGGGGTGCATCGTCAGCCATTCGCTGGTGAAATAGAACCGGCTATAGGAAACCGTCACCTTATCTGATGACAGTGTCACGCTCATTAGGTCGTCGCTCGTATCGTAGAAGGCACAATGATCGACCCACGCATTGGTGACCCGTCGAAGCGACACGCCTTCATAATTGATACCGGCGTTGCTGGATGTGCCGTAGACTTGGGCGGGCAGGGCCTGAAGATCCCGGATAACGCCATAATGCCGTTCAGTTAGGCACTGAACGGCATTTTTGTTTTTGTTCCGGGAAGATGTTGTAAACGAGGCGCCGACCTGTTAACTTTTCGGCGCGATGCTCTCCAGTCACCTGACCTTCCTGCTCGATGCGCAACAGCCGGCCGACCTCAGCCGGCTGGCTGAGCATCTGCCCTACGAATGGATCGAACGGGCGGTGCAGGCTACGGGGGCGGCGAGTATTCGGCGCCGGCGCTTGCCTGCTGAGCAGGTGGTGTGGTTAGTCATCGCGCTGGCGATGTACCGGCACTGGTCGATTAGCGAGGTGCTCGATAGTCTCGATCTGGCCTTGCCCAACGAGGCCGCGCCATTTGTCAGCAAGAGTGCGGTGGTGCAGGCACGCCAACGCATCGGCGAGGCACCGATGGCCTGGCTGTTTGAGCAGACGGCGCGGGCGTGGACGACTCAGGACGCGGCTCACCATGCGTTCAAGGGGTTAAGTCTGTGGGCGATGGACGGCACCACGCTGCGCACGCCCGACAGTGCGGCCAACCGTGAGCACTTTGGCGCGCAGGGCTATGCGAGTGGCAAGGTGGCCAGCTATCCACAGGTGCGTGCGGTAACGCTGACTGCGATCCCGACGCATCTGGTGGCCGACATCAACTTTGGCTGCTACGACACCAACGAAATGGTGTACGCCAAGAGCCTGCTGCCGCAGATACCAGACGATTCGCTGACGGTGTTCGACAAGGGCTTTCTGGCCGCCGAGATCCTGTGCGGCCTGACGATGAACGGACGTAATCGCCACTTTCTGATTCCCGCCAAGTCCAATACCTGCTGGGAAGTGATCGCCGGTACGGCAGACGATGCAATGGTGCGCATGCGCGTCTCGCAGCAGGCGCGCAAGAAGTGTCCGGCCTTGCCCGAATTCTGGAATGCGCGAGCGATCCGGGCCATCGACGCGCGCGGACGCGAACGCGTGCTGTTGACTTCGCTCGGGGATCGCCGACGCTTTAAACCCGCCGATATCGTTGCTTGCTACGAGCGCCGCTGGCGAATCGAAACCAGTTACGGGGAGCTCAAGCAATCGATGCTGGGTTCAGAGTTGACCTTGCGCAGTCGTACCGTCGAAGGGGTTTATCAGGAGATCTGGGGCGCGTTGATCGCCTACAACCTGATCCGCCGTGAGATCGCCAGCGCCGCATGGGAAGCGAAACTCGCGCCGACCGATATCAGCTTCGTGCGAGCGCTCCATACGATCCAGCACGAAATGATGTGGGCCGCCCTCACGCCGGCCTACGCAAAATTGCCTGCATGCCTTCAGCGTCTGCGGGACCGGCTCAAGTCTCTTCCCAATGAAAAGCGACCCGGCCGCGCATGCGACCGGGTCGTCAAATCCCGCCCCAAACGTTACACCGTCCGATACCTTAACAAGGACATTAACTGAACGGCATTACCGGATAACGCCATGAAAAGTGATGTTCCTGATCACGACATTCTGGATGTTCTTGCCTGCCGGCAGCATTTCGCCGTCAAATTTGAGCTGGATATTTTGCAGCACGGCACTGCCTCCACTGGCGCCTTCGATCGTGGTGTTGTTCCAGTCCGTGCTCGCGAAGGTGACGGTCGTCAGTCGCGGACCGCCGTAAATTTCGCCCTTGACAAGGATGTGGTGCTGTCGCGTATTAAATGCGGCCAGCAGATCAGCGAGGCTGGCAACCATGACGGCGGAATCGTCTGACCCAGTCGCCGTTGCGAACCCGCCGGTGTTCGTCGGCGGGTGCGCGGTGATTGCTGCCTGACTGGCCCGCGAGCCTGTCGCTGCTGAGGAATCTGGCACAGAAGACGCACCATGCGCGCTACCACGAGCGCACAGTAGATTTGCGATTAATATTGTCATGAGTAGCCGCCAGTTCATTCATTTCTTCCAGTCGGTGCACGCCCGCATCAGGCCGCGCAATCTGATGCGCGCATCGGCGACGTGAATGTTAACGCAGCTCTGCGCGCGCTCAGGATTGTGACGGCGGGCAGTCATGCCCGTGAGCGCGGATTGGCAAACGCTCATAGGTATTAAGGATCCTTGTGTAATATTTTTGGCTTGCCATGGTCTGCGTATTCGGCGTGCATGGCGGACACTGACGGAGCATCCGGGAAAGAGGATCGAAGCCGGTGACCAGCATCGGCATATTATAGGTGCCGGAACAATGGGGAGGCGCTTTCGCGAAACTCGAGTTTCTCCAGCAAACGCGTCCCAAACGATAGCGATAGCAAGAGTTAGCGATATGCACGCGAAAAAATTCATCGTCTTCCGACCGGTATTCCAATTTGCGCATCGCCCCGTCGGGTAAAATGTTGGCGCACCCGGCGCCCGCCGAAATGGTTGCGTGCAAGCGCTGCATCGAGTTGCATGTCGGCGATAGTGACATACACAGGCGATCAGCATCGCGTCCACCGTGTACCACCGTGGGAATATCATGAATCTCGATCCCGAATTCGACGATCCGCTGACTGATGAAGAGTTTGGTGTGCTGGAACGCTTTCTTTCGAGCGATGCCGTTTGCGACGATGCGATGGATGCCGTCATGTTGCACGGCTTTCTGACCGCCGTCATCTCCGGACCGAACATGGTCATGCCGGGCGCGGTGCTTCCGTGGATCTGGGATGCGCGGCACGCAACACGTCAGCCCAGATTTTTATCAGCCGGTCGGGCACGCAAGATTACCGGACTGATCATTCAATACTGGAACGACATCAACAACGCCCTGAATCACTGTCCCGATCTGTTCGGACCTCCGCTGCACACGACCAAGTGGCAGGGTGAAGAGATTCTCGTGCTCGACGAGTGGTGCGAGGGCTATTGCAAAGGCATCGACATCGATCGGGAGGCCTGGGAGCTGCTGATCGAACGACACCCCGAGTGGTTCAATGTCATCCTGCTGTTTGGAACAGCCTCCGGATACCAGGCACTGGGGCAGCGGGATTACACCGTCGAGCAACGTCGGTCATTCGCAAACCTGCTCACGGCCGCAGCGCTCAATATCCATCGATACTGGGGTGAGGAGCGCAGAAAACTGATGGAACAGGGCGAGCGGCCGAACATGATCCCAGCGGTTTCAAAGCCGAAAGACAGGACGGGCAAGCATGCCGGACGCAGCGATCTGGATGCGCAAGACGGGACCGAGTCCGAAGACCTGTTCCTTGTCGATTCGCTCGGCCGGACGACGGAAGACGCGTTTCACCCGCTTGCATTGTCCCCGCTGTCTACGCGCGTCACTCGCGAAGGCACGTCTGTCGATGTGCACGTCTATCGGGCCGGAAACGACAGCCGCGATGGCTGGCTTCTGGAAGTCATCGACTCGCACGGAACATCAACAGTCTGGGACGACCCGTTTCCGACCGACGGAGCCGCGCTGGCAGAAGCGTTGAACACGATCAGCTCGCATGGCATTGCATCGGTAACGGCAGAGCACGTGACGAAGCACTGACCGCTCTTGAACCGTCTTGCGCCCTGAGTAGAGGTCCGGTCGCCGCAGCCCGCGGGTCAAACCTTGTGCGGCACGGACACAAGCGTCACCCGGCAATGCCGTACAACATGCCGGCGGAAGCCAGCACCATGATCAGGAATAGCAGTTCTTCCCCAGGCGCAAGATATTACGTGATCTGCACGCAAGGCTATTTGCCGCCTGCAATCGAAGCTGTTACTTCCCCATCGACCATCCATGCCTTTGACCGATAGCGATTGTCTCGCGCCCAAAATCACACCGGCAGGCCATCTCCTTGCAGCGCCGGACGTCGATGCGCCTCCCTTGCCAGATGACGTTGCGCTAGGCGCTTCCTTCAGGCGCGGCACGGGTCATGGGCTACTCTATCTGGGGAGCGCAACCATAGGGCGTGCACTGCCGCCTGCGTGGGCATGGTGGCGCGACTTTGGCGCCCGCTATGTCACGTCTTTATGCACCACGTCAGAAGGCGAGGAGGTCACGGTTTCTCAACCGGACACAGGGGACTTCGAAAGACTGATCGAAGATGCGCCGCCCATGACGGGTACCGAATATCTCACGTCAGATGTCCTGGCGGCACTGTGGGGCGAAATCGACATCGCTTTACGTGATGAGCTGGCGAGCACGGGGGAGTCGCTTCAGGCATTTCTCAAGTCGCGTCATCCTGCCTGGAATCTTGTGGGCCGTGTTCACTTCAACCTTGCCGAAAACCGCAAGGATCCTGAAGCCCCTTTCGCCTTCCTGGCAACCTACGCAGCGCGCATATCGGCCCATGGCAAGACACAACATCAACCACTTTCGCGGGCGCTCGAGGAATTTTCCGGTGCGCGGAACAAGGCGAAGCTGCTCTCTCTCCTGATGCCGGTTCAGCGCGCCGCTGAACGCTGCGACTGGCTTCGTGCGATGCTCGATTCGCGCGAAATATACCACCCGTTGCGCTGGATGCCGGCTGACGCTTACCGTCTTCTCTGCGATTTGCCCGCTCTGGAGTCTGCCGGAATCATGGTCCGGCTACCAGCTACCTGGGCTACGGGCCGCCCCGCTCGACCTGCGGTCAAGGCCAGCGTTGGGGCACGGCCTCCGTCCCTTCTCGGCAAGGATGCGCTGCTCGACTTCAGAATGGAGGTGTCGCTCGATGGCGACGCGTTAAGTCCCTCCGAGATCCGGCGTCTGCTCAAGGGTGCCGACGGTCTCCAGTGGATTCGTGGACGCTGGATCGAAGTGGACACGAAAAAGCTCGGCCACGTACTCCAACGCTTTGAGAGTCTGGAGAAGGCGGCGCAATCGGGGCTGCCGTTGAACGATGCCTTGCGTCTCCTCGCGGGCGTATCAGACGACGAAGCCGTAGGCTCCGACGAGCGCGACTGGGCACAGGTCGTTGCAGGAGACTGGCTGGCAGAGACGCTTGGACATTTGCGCCAACCGGAAGGGTTGGTGCAGGTCGATCCGGGCCCCGACCTGAGAGCCCAGCTTCGGCCATACCAGCAGGCCGGCGTGCGATGGCTATACCTGCTCTGCCGGCTCGGGCTGGGCGCGTGTCTGGCCGACGACATGGGCCTCGGAAAGACGATGCAGGTACTCTCGCTGCTATTGATCCTGAAGCGCGAACAGGCCGACTCGAGCCCCAGCCTGCTGGTCGCACCCGCGTCCTTGCTGGCAAACTGGGCTGCGGAAGCTGAACGCTTCGCACCCGGCCTGCGTGTACTGGTGGCTCACCCGTCCGTGACGCCTGCAGAAGAACTACGCGCACTGAGCGACGCGCAACTCACGCAGACAGACCTCGTCATTACCAGTTTCGGTTCGCTGCTGCGTCAACCCGGTCTGGAAACGATCCAGTGGCGCATCGCGATTGTCGACGAGGCCCAGGCGATCAAGAATCCCGGCGCCAGGCAGACAAAACAGGTAAAGAAGCTTCGGGCCCAGTCACGTATCGCCCTGACGGGCACCCCGGTGGAAAACCGCCTGTCGGATCTGTGGTCCATTTTTGATTTCACGCATCCGGGCCTGCTGGGCTCGGCGAAGGAATTTGCCGAGCTCAGCCGGCGTTTGGCAAAAAGCGAGCATTTCGGTCCGCTTCGCACGCTTGTGCGGCCCTACATCTTGCGCCGTCTGAAAACCGACAGGCGTGTGATCGCCGATCTCCCCGAAAAGACCGAACTCAAGGCGTGGTGCCACCTGAGCCCCGTCCAGGCCGCGTTGTACGAACGCGCGGTCAAGGACCTGGCGGCCGCGCTCGAGGGTGCCGACGGTATTGAACGCAAAGGCATCGTTTTAAGCTACCTGATGCGTTTCAAGCAGATATGCAACCATCCGTCCCAGTGGCTCGGCGACGCGGCGTGGAGCCCCGAAGCCAGCGGCAAATTTGGCCGCCTGCGGGAGCTGGTCGACGTGATGGCGGCGAAGCAGGAAAAGGTACTGGTGTTCACCCAGTTCCGCGAAACCACCGAGCCGCTTGCCGCGTTCCTGGGATCCCTTTTCGGCCGGGAGGGCTTGATTCTCCATGGCGGTACGGCCGTAGGCAAACGGCGCGAACTGGTCAGGCAATTCCAGGAAGACGAATCAACACCGTTCTTCGTGCTGTCGCTCAAGGCGGGAGGATCGGGACTGAATCTCACGGCGGCGTCTCACGTGATTCACTTCGACCGCTGGTGGAATCCCGCCGTAGAGAATCAGGCGACCGACCGGGCGTTTCGCATTGGCCAGCGCAAGAATGTTTTGGTGCACAAGTTTGTTTGCCAGGGTACGGTCGAGGATCGGATTGACCAGTTGATTGAATCGAAGCAGCAGCTGGTGAACGATATGCTTGAAGGCGGTGCGGAACTGCAGCTGACCGAGATGGGTGACCAGGAGCTGCTTGATCTTGTCAGGCTCAATATTCATTCCGCGCAGGAAAACTGACCATGGAGAGGAACGCTGATGGCTAGCTACGGTGGATGGAAACCTTACGTCCCGGTGGCCGAGCGGCGAAAAAAAGCGGAGCAGCTGGTCGCCAGAGCGACCAGGGCTGGCAAGACCCTGTCACCCATTGCACCGTATCGCGGGGCCATTGCGAAGACTTTCTGGGGCAAAGCGTGGTGCGATAATCTGGAGCAGTACAGCGACTACGATAGCCGCCTGCCAAGGGGGCGCACCTACGTGCGTAATGGTTCGGTGATCGATCTGCGGATTACAAAGGGCAAGATCCATGCGCAGGTGATGGGTTCAAGCCTGTATGAGATCGCAATTGATGTCGCCGCCTGTCCAGCAAAGCAGTGGCGCGCGTTGCGCGCCGATTGTGCGTCGTCGATTGACTCCATGGTCGAATTGCTGCTGGGTAAGCTATCGGCTGCGGTGATGGGCCGCATCTGCCAGCCCGGCACCGGGCTTTTCCCCGCGCCGAAAGATATCAAATTCGGTTGCAACTGCCTGGATTGGGCGGTGATGTGCAAGCACGTCGCAGCAGTACTCTACGGCATCGGCGCACGGCTCGACCAGCAGCCCGAATTGCTCTTTACGTTACGTGGCGTTGACCCCACCGATCTCGTCAATCACACAGGTGCGAATTTGTCCGGTGCGGGAAAAGCCATCCCGGCGTCCGGCAAGCTGCTCGATAATACGGCTCTGGGCGATGTGTTCGGTATCGACATTGACACGGGACCCTTTGCAGATGCCGACACGGTCCGAGGCAACCGCACGCGCAAACCATCCACTTCGCAAGCGAGAAAGTCTGCCTTGACCACGCCGAAGCCGTCCGTGACCGCGAAATCGGCACCGAAAGGCAAGGTCGCGACGCCGACCGCGAGGTCCAGCCCCGCCGCCATGAAAAAGCCCAAGGGCACCACCGATCCCGGCACGTCAAAGACGAACCGTCCGGTCGCGTCTCAAAAGCTCGTTGCGCGTCCGCGTACGACGTCGAAATCCGCGAAACGCCGCGGGTGATCTTTTGTCCCAGGTTCACCGCTTGAGCCGGCGACCTGTTTCGCGCTTACATCGTGTTGAGATCAAGATGTGGCGGATTTTTGAATCCTGCCAACTCTCTGATTGAGTGGGACCACGGTGTCGCGATTGCGCCGGCGACGGCCAGGCGCTACCTCAAGGCGCGGATCACGACTGCGCATAGACTCAATCTGGCAAATATAGATAGTTATCCTAACTTTTAGGCACTTTTATGCATCGACCGACAACCTTCAATTTCGACTATAGTGCTAGGCCGCAACTGCATGCAAGAGAGTTGCAGGTCGCGAACTCTTGCATTATGCGGCCGGGAGAGGATAACGCTTGATGCTGACGACGGATGTCGCGTCAACCGATTGGGTCCCGTTTGGTCATGCCAACAGCAGTGATTAATCGGTCAGTAGCCGCCCAGCAGACGGTCAAGCGATGCCGTGATCTTGTCCCGATGCTCCCGCAATGAGCCGATCGAGGGACCAAGCTCGTTTAACGGAACAGATGCAATAAACGCCGGGTGCATCAGGCATGTGACGCCAGCGATCTCGAAGGACGGCGTGAAATCTGCTGGCAGTTTGCCAGGAGGGAAAGAGTCCGCACGAATCAGCGGGACCACAACCCGAATTGTCAGGCCATCGAGAAAGTCGCTCTGCACGTCGACAAGGTATGGCGCATTCGCCTTGCTTTTGCCGGGGTTGGCATAAACTTCAAATCGCGCCATCAAAACATCCGGTATTCAGCGAGTGGAAGGCCATTCTGTTCGACCCAGTCGTTGGTGTTCTTAATGAACTCCGCGTTCTCCTGCGCCCAGCGCCGGCCTTCCTCGGCCTTGATTGCGTCGCGCAAAGCCTGCTCGCAGGCACGCGAGAAGTTGATGCCCAGTTCCTTCGCCCGCTCATAAACGTCGACAGGCAGCGTGACATTGGTCGCCTTACGTGGGACGGCGGCAGTCGCATGTGCCATGTGAGCCTCCATGTTGGTGAATATGCGCATATCCGTCCACATTCTACACATTTTCAATGCCTTCCGCTGCGAAGGCGCTTACGTCCAGGACGACTGGTTTTGCGGAAGCGAACGCTGTGGGTCATACACGTCAAGTCGATCTGTCGGCTCAAGCTCATCCACGTATAGGACGAGATTTACTCCATCCTGCGATAGGGCGTGACTGAATCCCTTTCGCCCCAGCCGCAATAATCTCGTCACCGATAACGCAACCGGGCGGTTCGATGCGCTGGTTGAACCAGCAGCCACGCCAGTCGCAATAGAAATCTTCCCACAGGGCAGACCATTTCCCACTCTGATACCCGCTGTAAGGTCGACGATAGGGTCGACGGTCAACTGGCAACTGACAAGCGTGCCCGGCGGCATCAATGGAGAAATCTGCTGGTATTCCCGTGCGGCCGTGTCGACGTCCAGTGCGAGGTAAAGGGCGTTAAGTCCAACGCGGTTAGCGCGGCCGCCCACTTGGGAACATGCATCCGGTAGGCCGTGAGCTTAGACAGGGCTTTGTGACGATCATCCTGCCGCGCCCGCCTCGAGCGATGAGACATAGCGTAGCAGGTCGTCAGTCCGGCCATCCGATACCAGTTGCTCGGCTGTCTTGTAGTCGAACACGGGCAAGGGTTCGTTCCGGTACCAGAAGAGCGCCTGATTGACGTCACCCGAGATGTCCGTCGCGCCCGGATAACCCGGAGCGCTTCGCGCAGAAATCGCTGGACACTCTCCGAGGCGGGCTGGCGGCTCAGCGTATTGCGATGCACAATGTGCTTGCTGGGCGAGCGTCTGCAGGCAATATGCAGGGCGTCGCCAAAGCGCCGGGCAGACACGCTCGCGCCAGCGTTTGGGCGACTGACAGCCGAATCCTTAACAGTAAAGTCGCAATATAATGATAAGGAATGCATATCATCTGTTGACCTGGAAAGCCGATTTTGGTGACAACCATGATCATCATGGTGGCAGGCTCACGGTCCTGATGCACGAGGCGGCAAGGCGCGGCACCGTCCATGACAGGAATCGAGCCGTTCGTGTCTGCGCCAACGAAGGATACAGGCCTTCGCAGCAAGCGACCTGTTCGGCGACGCGCGACAGCTATCCAGGCACGTGAAGCATGTTGCGGCGCGATGCACGAATTAAACCGGTTCTTCCGCCCATCGTGTTTGCAACTAACGGTCAGTGGCGTTCTTCATCGTTGCCGGCTTCGCCGGCAATCCGTCAGCAGGGAAGGGCGAACCGCCAGAGTGCGAGGTGACCAGTATGCCCCGGTCTGCACGGCGCGCTAATCTGAAGGTTACCCGTGGCGCGCCGGGCGCATCGCACCCGTCACCAGTCGATGCGATGCTTCGCTCCCGTCTCACGATGCCGGCGGTTATCGAGGACGGCGACGGATGGATTTTGCCATTCCAGCCTGCTACCCGACATTATGGGCGTAATGTCGTGTAGGCGGGAAATATCGTCAATAACTTGCCATTTTACGTTGTATTATTCCCATCATTTTGCAGTTTCCCGTCCGATGACCGACGTTCTTTCCGACGAAGCCCGCCTCGCGGCCGAGATCGACCGCCTGAAGGCCGCCTTCCCGAAAACCCGCGAGCTGTACCGCGAGGTGTGCGCGCTGCTGTTCTTTCGCTTCGGGCAGACGCCCACCGCGAACCGCCTGTACCAGCTGGTAAAACGCGGCAGCATGGGCACGCCCGCCGCCGTGCTCGGCGAGTTCTGGGCCGAGCTGCGCGAGAAGAGCCGCGTGCGCATCGAGCACCCGGACCTGCCGGCCGATCTCGGTGCCGCGGCGGGGGAACTGGTCGCGACGCTGTGGACGCGGGCGACGGCCTCGGCGCAGGCGGAACTCGACGCGCTGCGCGCGGAAGTGGAAGGCGAGCGCACGGCGGCGGAGCAGCGCGTCGCCGCGGCGCGCGACGAACTGGGCCGCACCGAAACGGCGCTCGAGCAGCGCACCACGGCGCTGCTGGCCGCGCAAGTCGAGGTCCGCGAGCTGGAGAAGGCCCAGGCCGAAGGGCACGCGGCGCGCCAGGCGATGGAAGCCGACATCGTGCGCCTCAAAAACGAGGCGATCGCGCGCGACCGTGAACTGGAGAAGGTGCGGGCGAGCTTCTCGCGGGATCTGGAGAAGCTGCGCGAGAGCGCGGCGCAGTCCGGTGAGCGCCTGCGCGCGACGGAAAAGCGCGCGCTGCTCGAGATCGACCGCGAACGGAGCGCGGCCGCCAGGCTGCAGAAGGAACTCGATGAGGCGAACCGGCGCGCCGACCGGCGCGACGCGGACCATCGCCGCGCCATAGAGACGCTGCAGGCGCAGCTCGGTGATGCGCGCCATCAGGCGGGCGTGCTGCAGGGGCGCCTGGATGCCGTGCAGGCAACGAACGTGACGCTGCAGGAGGAGCTGGCGGCCCTGCGTCAGGCGGACGTCCGCCATGCCGGGCCCGGCCGGCCGGGCCGTGCCAAGGGCGCCCCTGCCGGGACCACCGCGGCACGTCCGGCGCCGACCCGGCCCGCGCGTCCCGCAGGTGCGGCGCGCGCCGCGTCCGCGCCCGCCAGCAAGACCGCGGTGCGCCGCAAGCGGGGCAGGACCGATGACAGGTAGCCCCCGCCCACGCAGGAGACGCAAGGCCCCGGCCTGTCCGCCGATCGGCGCGCTGATGCGCTACGGCGAGCGGACCGTGCGCGTGATCGCCGAAGCGAGCGGCCAGCGCGTGATTATCGAGTCGGTCGACGAGGACGGCCGCACCTTCCGCAGCACGGTCAAATGGGCTAGTCTGGCCGCTCCTGAAGGGCAGCTTTTCTGAGCGCGATGACGATGCAGCCGACCACGCAGCAGCTCGATATCTTTGCCGACAGCCGCGACGTGATGTTGCGCAACGACGTACTGGCGCCGCTGGAACGGCGCGATGCAGTGGCCGCGCGCGCATCACTGGAACAGCTGGCGGGCGAATACCCGGCCGATGGCGCGCTGCCGGCGCTGACCGTGCTGGTTCGCGAACTCGAACACGCATCGACGGCACCCTTTGCCGATCACGCTTCACTGGCCGTGGCCTGCCGTCATCTGGAGGGCGAAGTGGTGCCCGCGGCAAGGCGGGTGCTGCCCGCGCAGACCGTTCAGTCTTGGCTTGCCCCGAGCTGGCGGACGCTCGCCCGGCGGGCCGCGTCACTGCCGTTTCGCGGCGCCGACGCGGGCGATCATGCCGGGAGCCATGCCGCGCCGCTGTGGCTGCTGGCGGGCGACGGGGCGGCCGCGATCGATGCTGTCGAAGGCATTGAATCATGGTGGCGCATCCCGGCACCGCTTGCATGGATGACCGAGGCGCGCTACCGGACGGGCGGGCTGGATGCCGCATGGCCGCTGCTCGCGGAACTGGCGTGGCTGGCGCCGGTACGGTTCGCGGTATTGCTGCCCGTACTGGGTGACGCGTCGCTGGACGCGCTCCGCCGGCAGTTCGATGCCGGGTTTCCCGGCGCGGGCGAAGTCGACGATTATGCGTGGTTCCCCGCGTGGCTGCTGGTGGTCAAGCCGGCGCTCGCAGGGCGCCTCGGCGAGGCGCGCGTGCAGCGCGACCGGGCGGCCTCGCGCGCGATGGCCCTGCTGGGGGAAATCCTGCGCCGGGAGCATGAAGGCGACCAGCACGAACTGATCAGCCTGCGCCAGGAGTTCAGCCGGCTGCATGCGCCTCTGTTCGACGTGTACATGGCGACGCGGAAAGTGCAGCACCGGTGAGCACGACGATAGGGGACCCTGGGACCATCGCTGACGCCGTTGTCGCACCGATGAGCCGGGCACAGGCACGGAGGCGAAATGACATTGAAGGAGGCCCAGTGGTACCGCGACAGGCTTGCGAAAAAAGCGCGCAGGGGTTTTTGTGGCTACCCGGTCGCAACCGTTGCCTTCTATGGGCCCGACGACAGGCGGGCGACAAAGGTGTCGGTTGGCATCGTCGCGCACGACGGTGCGGATGCCGATCCCGTTGAGCGATGGTTCTGTGAAACTTCCGATGCGAGGACCGATCCGGCAACCATCGAAGCGGTCGTCCGGTTCATTGAAGAGCAGGGTGCCCGATCGGTCGCAACCGTCGATCGCATCATCGGGTGTCCGCATGAGGAAGGCATCGACTATCCCGAAGGCGAAGCCTGTCCGCTGTGTCCATTCTGGCGCAACCGTGACCGGTGGAGCGGCGAGATCATCGGGTAAGTGCGGCCTGCAGTTTCCGCGACCACAAGGTTCACACGCGGCTACCTGTCCTCATCATGGAGATCCTGGGGCAAGCGGGGTTTCATCACCCCGGTATCCCCTTGTTTTCAGCGCATTTTGCGACGGTAGTGCCGTCTGGGCGTGATGCCGGTTTGCGAGGCGGCCCTAATAAAATGTTACGTCAAATCAATAACTTGCTGTCTGGGTAGCTGGGTAGTGCCTTCGTTCACGGCTGCCTCATGTTTGTGCAGGCAGTAGTCGTCGCCCCGTCATTCGTTGCCGCTATGCTCGTTGGTCCGTCATCCGCTTCAAGGCGAGCACGATGGAACACTGGCAAGTCACTTATCTTGGCAACCGGCAGATTCCTCGCGAACTCACCGAGTTTGAGCTTGCCACGTTCTTCACCTTCTCGGCGAAGGAGCGCGCCCTGATCGACGCGCGTCGCGGCGACCTATACCGGCTTGCTGTCGCGCTCCACATCGGCTTTATCCGGATGAGCGGCCGCACGCTCGACGCCTACAGGCAGATTCCCAAGGTGCTCTGGAATCATCTTGGCGCGCAACTCGCGGTCGATCCACCCGATCTCGGCACGCTGCGGACGCTGTACGAAACGCGGGCTCGCACGCTCATTGATCATCAGGTCCTCGCATATCAGGCGCTTGGATTCCGGCCGATGGCCGACCACCAGCGCCGGTATGTCGTGCGCTGGCTGAAAGAACGCCTGACAGGTCGGCCCGACCGCGGTGACTTGCTTTACGAATTGAAACGCTGGCTCTACGAGCATCGCATTCTGATCGTCCACGATCGACTGCTCAGGCGGTTCATCATAAGGGCGGGGCGAGATGTTGAGGAGTCTTTATCGACGGGACTGGTTTGTGCGTTCGGCGACACGACGCTGGATCACTGGAGTCGGCTGTTGGTACACCACGACAGTGACCATGGAAGCTTGCAGCAATGGTTATGGTCCGTACCGCTGCGGCAGTCTACGCATCAGATGAGTGACGTGTTCACAAAGATCGATCGCCTTTATGCGGTCGGCGTTCATCAGGGCTGGCCAACAGTTTGTAACGAGGCCGCTGTGCGCCACTACGCGCGGCGCTGCGCGCGTCGGCCGCCTTCGATGGGTAAGCGCGTAGAGCAACGATCGCGCAAGCTGGAAGCCGCCTGCTTCATGCGTTATGCGCTGTGCTCCGCGACCGATCAACTGCTATCGATGTTGCGCCGCTGGATTCTGAAGGCTGCCAACGACGCGATGCGCGAGATCGAACTGATCCTGTACGATCCAAAGGCACGTCTGCGCGAATTTGCATCGGCTGTAAAAGCCGTCGCACTTGATGCAGCGCTCTCGCGCGAAGATCTCAGTGCGAGACTGTGCGAATTGGCCGACCAGGCCCTTGACCAGCGCACACCGACCCGGCGCAGTCTGGTTCGCGCGCGCCTGCTCGCGAAACGCGGAAAAGCGCGTGCGATGCTTGCCAGGCTCATCCGTCTGCCGTTCGAGGCGCAGACTGACCACCCAGTCATCCATGCACTTGAGGTGCTACGCGGAATCTATGCTCGCAAGAGCTACACTTTGCCGGACCATGTCGCAATCCGACTCGGGCGGGCCTGGCGAGAAGCGATCGACAGCTATGACCGGTACAAGGCGCTACTGGCTTTCGAGTGGGCGACGCTCTTTGCGCTGCGCGTCGCATTACGCAATGGCTCCGTTTTCGTCGAGCACAGCTTCGCGTTCCGCAGCCAGGCGATGCTCCTGATTCCGCCAGACGAATGGAAAGCGAAACGCAACCATTTCTATGGCCATCTGAAGCTGCCTCAAGACCCGAAAGAGTTCCTCTGCCCGCTGATTGAACATCTTGACCGGAGCCTGATCGTGCTGCGCGACGCGACCATGCGCGGCGACGTACATATCGACAGCGCGGTGCATCTTGATCCATTGTCGGCGCAAACTTCGAACCCCGCCTCGAGGCCTTGCGGCGAGCGATCTTCTCCAGGTGCCCGGATGGGCAACTGCCCGAAATCATTCTCGAGGTTGACAGCACAACGCGTTTCAGTTGGCTTCTGCTCGGACGCGAACCCCGCTCGCGCGTCGAGCTGCGGATGGTCTACGCGGCGGTCCTGGCACACGGGACATCGCTGACCGCGGCCGACATCGCCCGCATGGTGCCGGACCTGGCGTCGGCGGCGATCAGGCAGATGATGAACCGAATTGCCGATGAACGGAAGCTTCGCCAGGCTGCTGATGCAGTGCTGAAATGCATGCATCGGCATCCGATCGCGGCACATTGGGGACGCGCCGATCTGGCATCCTCGGACATGATGTCACTGGAAACGGCGCGTACAGTGTGGCAAGCACGGGTCGACCCGCGTCGACGCACTAAATCGATCGGCATGTACACGCATGTGCGCGATCGCTGGGGCATCTTCTACGATCAACCCATCATTCTCAATGAGCGACAGGCCGGGGCGGCGATCGAAGGCGTGATACGTCAAAGCAGTGCCGACGATGTTGCCCAGCTTGCCGTCGATACCCATGGATCACGGACTACGCAATGGGTCTCGCACGCATCCTGGGCTTCGACCTGTGTCCGCGGCTCTCGCATCTTCGCGACCGGCGTTTGCACGTCCCGCAGCACCATGCCGTCCCCGAGGAACTGAGCGCCGTCACCGATCGCGATGTTAGGATGAACCTGATCGAGAGCATCTGGGACGAGCTTGTCCGGGTCGCCGCTTCAGTGCAGACCGGCCAATGCACCGCCGTGCAGGCGTTATCGCGCTTCGGATCAGCCGCACGCGGGCAACCCGTATACGATGGCGGCACGCATATCGGACGGCTATTCCGGACCATATACCTCATCGATTACTTCACCAATCCAGCGTTCCGCGCCGAGTTGCAGCATGTGCTCAATCGTGGCGAGGCGGTCCATACCGTACAGCGGGCGATCCACATCGGCAAGATTCCGCTGGAACTGACCAGGCACAATGACTCGCTTGCGGCGGTGTCCTCAGCACTGGCGCTGCTCTCTAATGCGGTGATGGCATGGAACATGATCCACATGCAACGCGCAGTCGACGAGATACAGGCGACGAGTGGAGAGACCGTTCGGGCGGACGACTTGCGGCGCATCGCGCCGACACATCTTGAAAGTATCAATCTGCGCGGAACGTTCAATTTCCCAATCGAACGCTATGCACATCATCTGCTGCCGGGAGTGGCCGACCTACATGCGAAGCAGCAGCAGCTCGCTTGATCCGTCGTGAACCCAGGCGCTGCTATCGGAGTTTGCACGATGGGCGAAGGGAGCGACACTCCGGCGCGCAACGGCTCGCCATATGATCAACAAGCGAAAATAGCCAAACAGCAAGTCGCTGATTTTGTGTGATATTTTAACGGGGCCGGGGCGCAAGCCCGCATCAGACCAAGACCAACCTACCGTCGCAAGATGCTTGAAAATCAAGGGTAGGCCTTCTTCCGCTTCGGGCAGGCGCCGACCGCGAACCGCCTGTACCAGCTGGTGAAGCGCGGCAGCATGGGCACGCCTGCGGCGGTGCTGGGCGAGTTCTGGGCCGAGCTGCGGGAAAAGAGCCGCGTGCGCATCGAGCACCCGGACCTGCCCACCGATCTGCCTACCGACCTCTGCGGCGGCCGGGGAACTGGTCGCGACGCTGTGGACGCGCGCGACCGCGTCCGCGCAGGCGGAGCTCGATGTGCTGCGCGCGGACGTGGAGGGGGAGCGCACGGCCGCGGCGCAGCGCGTCGCGGCGGCGCGCGCCGAGCTGGGGCCGCACCGAGACCGCGCTCGACCAGCGCACCGCGGCGCTGCTGGCCGCGCAGGTCGAGGTCCGCGAGCTGGAGAAGGCCCAGGCCGAGGGCCACGCGGCGCGCCAGGCGATGGAAGCCGACCTCGTGCGCCTGAAAAGTGAGGCGCTCGCGCGCGACCTCGAACTGGAGCAGGTGCGCGACGGCTTCTCGCGCGACCTCGACAGGCTGCGCGAGACGGCGGCGCAGTCCGGTGAGCGCCTGCGCGCCACCGAAAAGCGCGCGCTGCTCGAGATCGACCGCGAGCGCGGCGCGGCGGCCAGGCTGCAGAAGGAAGTCGACGAGACGACGAAGCGGGCGGAAAAACGGGACGCGGACCATCGCCGCGCCATCGAGACGCTGCAGGCGCAGCTCGGCGACGCGCGTCATCAGGCGGGGGTGCTGCAGGGGCGGCTCGATGCGGCCCAGGCCACGAACGTGACGCTGCAGCAGCAGCTGGCGGCATCGCGCCACGCGGAGACTCTCAGGACAAACCCCCGCCCGGCCGGTTCACGCAAAGGGCGCTGCTCGTTCAGGCACGGCGCGTCCCGCGGCGCCCCGCCCGGCGCGCGCGCCCCGCGTCCCATCCGCGCCCGCCAGCAAGACGGGCGCACGCCGTAGGCGCGGCAAAACCGATGGCAAGTAAACCTCGCAGGCGGAAGAGACAGAAGGCCCCGCGCTGTCCGCCGGTCGGCGCGCGGATGCGCTATGGCGAGCGTACCGTGCTCGTGATCGCCGAAGTGAGCGGCCAGCGCGTCATTGTTGAGTCGGTGGACCGCGAGGGCCGCATCTTCCGCAGCATGGTCGAGTGGGCTAGGTCGCCTAGCGAATGTTCGCGCCACGAAATCCCCAACACAGCTTTAATGACTCGGCACGATATCGAGGACGCGGTAAACTTGTGATTCGCTATGCCATCGGAATGATGGATAAATAGGGGTTGGCAAATATCAGAGAACGATTACGACGTGAACACACTCAAAAATCTCGCTCCTATAAAAGTCATTATTTTCTTTACAACGTTATTCGTCGTTCTAACAGGGTCTGCAAGCCTGATCGGCGTTAGTTCTCCTTGGATCAGCTTGAATGAAAACCAGGTGCTCTATCTCTTCTCCACATCCGCGCAGGTTCTCGCGGGCGTATATGGTCTGACTTTAACGGCCTATATTTTTTTTCAGAAACGAGCTAAGTCGAGAAGAATCTGAAGACGACACACTTTCAGACGCCATTGAAAGTCTGAAAAAAAGATACTTTACCTTACTTCTTTTTATAACGGGAATCGCACTCGCATCAATTTTTCTATCAAACATTGCAATCTCCCTTGAAAGCAAAGGAGATAACTACATAAACGTTCTCATTACCAACTCCGCACAGTCTGCCTTCATTGTCAGTTTGCTTGCAATTTCTTATTTCATATTTGACGTCGCGTCGCCCAGAAAAATTGAACTTGTCAGCATGAGATTTCAAAATGACCTCGATCCCAATCGGAGTGAAGAGCGTAAAGGAAGTCTTGAAGAGTTTCTTCGAAACTTCAATGCAATTGAAAATATTCACGGAGCCGATCCAACGGTAAGTCACGATATTGTGCGAACCTCCGCGGACGTTCTGCGAGAATTGAAGACTGCACTTACGGGCGACGACGACATGAACGAGTCCACGATCTGAGCGGAAGAGAATACCCGAGCAGTACAGGCGCAGTTGCAGTTTCGCGGCGTCGATAAGTCGCGTTCCCAGGCAGTGAAGTACCTGCGGGAAGGACGGTTGCATGGAAGGAGGGTTCGATGCCCCATCACGGCAAGATTAAAACTGCGCCCCATTATCGCGCTAATGTGGAACAGATGTTTGGGTAATCATAAAAATGATGGTAAATATAATTCATCGCCTGCGAGAATCGGCGTATCAGATTCCAGTGACACGCTCACATGAACGAACGCATCCACGCACAGATTGCCTCCGGCGAGATCGCAGCCCTGACTCTCGATACATCGATTTTCGAACGGGCCGGGCTCGCCCTCGAGAGCGGGCTGCTCGCCCAGCTCGTCCAGTTCCGGAATAGCGACATCAAGTTGGTGCTCGCGGGCACGGTGGCGAACGAGGTCAGGCGGCATCTGGTGGAGAACGCGGAGAAAGCCATGGCCGCTCTTCACGCAGCGCTGCGTGAGACGGCGCGCCACCAGGTGTGCCCGCTGACCTTCAGCAGCGAATGATGAAGGACGTGGAGGTAGTGAGCGACGGCGAAGCGCTGTCCGCGCAGACGCGAAACCGGGCCCGGCAGCGCTTTGATCACTGGGTCGAGTGGGTAAGGGCGACCGTCCTTGGCGAGGCGGAGTTCGCCTCCATCGGCGAGGTCATGCGCCGGTACGAGGCTTCCGAGCCTCCGTTCAGCGCTGCGGGTAACAAAAAACACGAGTTCCCGGACGCGGTCGCGCTGTCGACCCTCGAAGGCTGGGCTAGGGCGTCGGGGACAAAGGTACTCGCCGTGACACAGGATAAGGACTGGAAGCGATACGGCGAGCAGTCGGCGAGGGTGGTCATGGTCGACGATCTGGCGGGTGCCCTGTCGGCATTTCAGCGTCGGGCAGAGGCGCGCGAGGTGGCCCGGCGAATTGGGGCCTCGCTGGGGAAGGCGATCCGCTTGGGCTGGAGGCAGCCCTGCTGGTTGCCCTCGCAGAGCAGGACAGCGTTTTTGAACTTGATATCCAGGCTGACTCGGCACACTTTACGGTTCACGATGAAGGCTTCGACATCGCCTTTCAGGTCGTGGAAATTCCTGACCCGGATCAATTCGACACCGTCTCCTACGTGGGCAACCGGGCCGTGATCAGGATCGCCGCGGTCACCAACGCAGATCTCGACGTACATTTCCGCTTTGAGAGCATCCACGCTGACGATCTGTCCGTGCGTCGCAGGATGATCTCCCGCATCGAGCCGATCGCATTCGAGGCTCTGGTTACGGTTGCGACTGACGCGGGCCTGCTGAACCTCGACAGCGTGGAAATCCTGCCTGCCAAACACCGGATGTCCTTCGCCGGACTGGAGCCCGACTGGATGAACCATCCACACGAGGAAGACCAGTACGACGGAGAAGAACCAGAGGTGCGCAATGGCCACGCGTTTTGAACTCGTGATGCTCGCGTTGCCGCCAACGCACGCGCGTGAAGCGTTGCCGACCGTCATCGACAAAGTGATCGCCGCGTGCTGGCCCGGCATGAGCCGCGCCCAGCTGCTCGATCGCGCACGCCGGCTTGCGCTGCGTGCCACGCTGCGTTCGCTCCAGGGCCTCGCGCCCGATGGATCTGCGCGCTTCTCGCTGAAGCTGACGTTGCCCGCCGCAGGGCACACGCCTGCGCAAGTGATCGACCTCGTCGCCCGCGTGCGGCGCCTCGCCCGCCGTCGCGCGGTTGCACGCCGCGCGACGGTGTCGCTGCCGCCTCCGCGTGACGTGCGGCAGTTGGGGCTTTCCTGATGCACGGAGGCAAACCATGGGCCGACCCCGACTGTCCTGGACCGACGCGCAGGTGCGCGCGCTGCTCACCGCGTTGCCCGCGCTTTCCCAGCGGAAAACCCGGCATTCCTGGATGCGCTGATTGCCGAAGTGAGGCTGCTGACCGGGCGCCTCTTCGGCGCGACTGCCTACGACAACCTCCTGCGCAATATCGGGCCGCAGGCCGGCGTCGCGCGCCGCCCGAGTTCCGCGACGATCCAGCAGGCGGTGGCCCGCGCGCACGCGCTCGCTCCCGGCGCGCCCCCGCGCGACATCACCGGTGGTGCGGCGGCAGCCCAGCCAGTCGGCATGCCGGCGTTCGCCGTCGACGCAATGCGCCAGACCCTTGCGCCCGTGGTACGGGACGCGCTCGCGCCCCTGCACGCGATGCTCGCGGCAGGCTCCGGTCACGGCGCGGCGGGCACCCCTGATGCGGACACGCGCGGCCGCGAGACCGAACTGGTGCTCACCCGCGCCGCGCTCGAGGACGCGCACGCGCGCATCCGGCGCCTCGAGGCGGAGCTGGGTGAGGTGCGCCGCGAGCTGGGCGCGGCGCAGGCCGCGCGCGACCTGGCGGGCGAACACGTCAACGCGATGCTCGCGGAACTCCGCGAGGCCATCGTCGCGTCCGGGCACGACGGCGCCTCGCTCGCTCGCGCGGCCGACCAGCTGGCCGGCACCGAACGGTTCCTGAAGGCGCAGAACGACGCGGTGCGGCTCCAGGATGTCGGCGGAGGCCGACGCGCTGCGCTCGCAGAACCGGCAGCGGCGCCGGCGGATCGATCACCTGCTGCTCGATAACGACCAGTACCGGCGCACGCTCGCCGGGCGTGGGCCGGGTAGCGCAGAGGGTGGCTGACGCCCTGCGGCGGCACGCGACGCGTGATACCCACAGTTATCAGATGCGACGATTTGCTTTCCGGCATAGGGTTCGTCATCGACGCCGGTCCCGCTGATGGGTGAGTGCCTCCCGGTTCACGGGAACCCGCGCGCGCTCGGATCGCGTTGCCATGCAGCTGAATGGATTTCGTGGGGACCGGTGCGCGGCGCAGGTCGCCGCGCAGTCACCAGCACGGACGCGCGGTGCCAGCCCTGGTCCCTCGTCGACGCACAGTGCACGGGATACAATGAGCCGGTTCATCAATCCACAGTCGACATTTAAATGAAGAAGATCCGGCTGCTGCACCTTTCCGATATCCACTTCCGGCCTGCCGGGAAGATCGGGCACGATCCCGACTACGCGCTTCGTGAGGAGGTGCGTCTCGACATTGCTGGGCTCGTGGAAAAAAGGGGCGCGCTCGACGCGATCCTGGTGACGGGCGATATCGCCTTTTCAGGCGCCAAGTCTGAGTACGAAGAAGCGGAGAAGTGGCTCGATGCTATCGCCGAGGCCGGAGGTTGCGGACGTGAAATGGTTTACGTATGCCCCGGGAATCACGACATCGATCGCGACTACATCCTCAAGAACAGTCCCGTCAGGGATATGCACCGGTCGATCCGTGGTGAAGCGAATAACGAGGAGCGTGAGCGGCAATTGCTGATCCGTCTGGGAGAGGACACGGCACGCGAACTGATTTTCAAGCCGCTCACGGAATACAACGAATTCGCGGCCCGCTATAACTGCGCCTTTTTTGCCGATAACCGGTATGCCTGGGATAGCGAAGACCTTATCCTGAATGACGGCTCGGTATTAAGGATTCGGGGTCTCAACTCAGCGTTGCTTTCTGGACCCGGCGACACCAAAGGATCCCTGTTCCTCGGAACACGGGCCTGCACCATCATGCGCCGGCCCGGCGTCGAGTATCTGACAATCTGCCATCATCCGCCTTCGTGGCTGCTCGACGGTACCGAAGCGGAGGGCCTTCTCCAGGCCCGTGCAAAGATCATGCTCTTCGGGCACGAGCATAACCAGCGCGTCGCTTTCGCGCGGGATCACGCGACCCTGTATGCGGGTGCAGTCAATCCAGCTCGCGATGAGGCACCCTGGAAGCCAGGATATAACGTAATCGAGGTGTGGGTCGAAGGTGAGGGTGCCAAACGTCAGCTCCATGTTGAAGTCGTGGCCCGGGAATGGCAGGAGAATCCGATCCAGTTCCGAAACCACGAGGACAAAGGGAACAGACCGACGCACACCGATCATTTCGAGCTAGATCCATGGACACCACCAAAGTCGTCGGAGGTTCCAGTGACTCAGGTACCAAGTGGCAGCGTGGAAAGTTCTGCTGCGAAGTTCGAAGCAGTGCCTTCGATGCGGCGGATCGTGAACGAATTTTTCCGCCTTTCTATTTCGCGAAAGAGCGCGATTGCGGGCGCTCTCGATCTGCTGGAGGAGAGCGAGAGGGGACTGCCAGAAGTGCAGCGGTTCACGCGCGCCCTCGAGCGGGCCAGGGAGGGCGGAAAGCTCGCGCAGCTCTGGCAGATGACCAACGAGAAGAGAAGCTAGAACGATGTCCGAGACTACCGCGCAGTACCTTCTACGACTGCATTCGACCATTGGCATTACGGCGGACGCCGCAACGATTGATCGTCGTTCAGCGTCGATCGACGCACTAGCTGCGAATATCACTGTGGAGCAGACCATCGCTGCCGCCGCAGTGTCGACGGGGCTGGTTGCCGATCTGGCGAAGGTTCGGGAACTCCTTCAGCCAGTGAGTGACTCGGATCCCGGCTTCGCGCCGGTCCAGGTCGACAAGGCCGCCGCAGTAGTGTGCTCTGCTGTTACGAACAAATTACTTGCGGGCGGTGGCACGCGGGGGCTAACAGCAGCGCTCGTGGTCCTGTGTGCATCGATGGGGCAGGCGACGCAGCATGTCGACGAGCGCCTGAGAGCGATCGCGCAACAGCAGCTCTGGGCGATTCAACGTACCGCGGCGCCCGAAGCCAAATACATCGCGCCGCAGCCACAGGTTACCGCGGAGCAGATCAAGGCGCTGATCGATACCCTTGCCGCCGGAAATGTTGCGAACACCACCGCACCCATGCAGGTCGTTGCCGACGGCATACTCGCAGCATTGGCCGCACAGAGTGCGGCGGTAGGAAAAGCTTTCGAAGCGCTGTCGGTTCGCCAGGCGATCGTGGAAGACGAAACCCGGATGCAGTGGTGGGTGGTGGGTAAGGCGAGTGCAGAACTTTTCCGTCCCTTTGCCGCATTGCCGCCCTTCGAAGCTGCGGCACGAGCGGCCAGTGACCTGTCAGCCATGGTCTCCCGGATGCGTCCTGCAGGCCCATTTGCTGCGCCGGCATTACTGGAAAGAGTGCTACATGCGGACGACCCTGCGCGCAGCAATGCGAAGCCATTTGCAGAAGCGATTGTCGGGATACCGCTTGCGGAGCGTCCGGCGATACTGAAAAACAAACCGTCAACGACGAACGTGCCAGGCGCCTTTCCGATCATGCTCGCCGCCGAGTACTCGATCGAGAGCGGGGACGAAGAGGACTGGCAACCTCGTTTCAAGCGGGCCGCGCACGTCGACGTTCATACGAAAATCACGCCGGTTGAATTCGCAGAGCAACTTTACCGAGAATTCTTGCTATGGAAGTTGCTCCAGAAGTAAAGGAACAACTGAAAGGGAAGTGCACCGCAGCCGGCTGCAACGCTCCAACGGATCGCTGCATAGAAGGCCTGGCGCCAGTTGAATGCCCGAATTTCGTGGTGGGTCCCGAGATCGATGAGGTTTCCTTCGAGGCAGAACGCCCTGTCGATCAGGACAATGTCGTTCGGGTCAGCCGGGTCGGCTGGGCGCTAACCGTCGACGATGCCGACGGATGCATGCTGTCGACGCCGGCAGGCCGCCGGCTCGCCGTGGTCTCTCTTGTGGGGGTGCCCGATTGCGGAAAGACGACGCTCGTTTCCAGCCTCTACGAAATCGTGCGCCGCAATCTTGCGACGAAGTTTGGCTTCGCCGGCAGTGAGACCATTCACGGATTCGAGGAGCGTTGCCATCTGTCCCGACTCGCTTCGGATCGCGAATCGCCTGACACACCACGGACTGCGCGCGAGCTACAGTTCCTTCATATGAGCGTTGCGGATCGGGAATGCTCAGAGCGCGTCGAACTGTTCATGGCGGACCGTCGGGGCGAGCAGTTCCAGGACGTGCTCAATCGTCCTCCGTTGTCGGAAACGCTCGTTGAGGTGCGAAGGGGCGACGCCGTGGCTTTTTTGCTTGACGGCGAGCATCTCATTGACGGGAGCAAGCGTGAGTCCGCGATTTCGAAGGTGCATCGGCTCGCCATGGCGTTGAAGGATGTGATACGGCAATCAATTGCGATACAACTCGTTATCACCAAGACTGACAAGATCCAGGGACACGATGACGAACCGCTCGTCAGGCGTCGGGTTGACGCGCTGTCCTCGCAGCTTGGCGCAATGTTGCCGGCTAAATCCCGCTATTCCGTGCACTATGTCGCCGCGCGCAACCTGGACGATGAGTCCAACGGCATGCACCGGCTGTTGTCGGAATGGTTGCAGGTCACGGGTGGCGGAGAATATGAACGACCTGCTCCTCCGATCGGGAAGAGCGCCTTTGAACGCCTGATGAATCTGCGCGGCGCAAGCATATGACGAGAAAACTGGTAATTGCGGGGATGCCTGAATCGGGAAAGAGCACCTTTCTCATTGCCCTGCGTCATCTTCTGGTATCGCACGAGGTACAGTCAGTATTGCGCGCAACTCGGCTCTCGGATGCAGAAAAACACCTGAACGAACTCGCAGAGAAGTGGCTCGCGTGTGAACAGGTCGACCGCACAAAGCAGACGGTCGAGGAGTGGGTGTCGTTACATGTCAGGAAAGAGGCCGACTCGACTGAAGCAGAGATTGTCGTGCCCGATTTTTCGGGAGAAGCGTTTCGGCGTCCGGCCGCGACGGGAAACTGTTCATCCGCCATCGCCCGCATGCTGTCCGAGCTGGACGGTTTGCTCCTTTTTACGAACGCCGACCGCAGTGCAGACGATGTTCGACTGGAGGCGCTGGCAGGCCTGTTCTCCGATCCGGCGTCTGGAACGGAAGGCGGTGACGCTAAGGGTGCTCCCGCGCACAGTGCTGTACCGTTTGATCCGGTAAACATGCCTGAAGAGGCATTGCTGGTTGAACTGCTCCAGATTCTGAATCGGCCGCCCCGTGTCCGGACGGCCCGGATGATCGCAGTGATTGTCTCGGCGTGGGATGTAGTCGAAGAACCGGACCTGACTCCCGAACAGTGGTTCAAGCAGCATCGTCCGATGCTTTGGCAGTTTCTTCGCAACAATGACGATCTTTGGTCTGTTCGCGTTTATGGGGTGAGCGCCCAGGGGGGCAAGCTCCCGGACGAAAAGAAGGCGCTTCAGGCCAAGATTCCAGGCGAACGTGTTCAGATCGTCGGCCACGGCGCGCAGCCACATGACCTCACGGCCCCCATAGACTGGCTCATGACTGGTAGCGCCGCGAAAGACCATGCCTGAAAAGCCTATCAAGTTCGACCAGGTGGTGCATGGATACCGGGACGGACATCGACAACTTGTTGCATCGCTCGGGCTGGAGGTCGAGGCCGCTGACGCGATGGCTCTGGCCAGTGATCTTTTGACGTCCCGTAGTTTGCGCGACGACGAAGACTACATTACAGCTTATCCTCTGAAAAGCGAGCACAAGTACGTGTTTGCGCGTACCTGGCCAGCGCCGGAGATGCCTCGTCCTGGTTGCGTCTGGACACATTCACTCGTGCTGGACTACGTGACGGTGTCGAAAATCGACGATGCCCATTTCATTCGATCACTTTTTCGGCGACCGACAATCGCGACGCTACCGACGTATGGTGTCCCGCTGACGTACGACATTGACTCCCTTGACGATCAGGAAGCTGTTGTCCTGGATCGTCACGCCGAGAGGGCTGTTCGGCGCGTGTACGGGGCGCGGCGGGCGCGCGACATCGTCCTGGGCGATCAGGGCTCAGAACGGGATGAAAAGACGGCGCTTGCCATCTGGTCGCAAATGCCGCCGAGACTACGGCGTACCGTAGCGTTTTGTACCGAGCCATCGTCCGGCGGCTTGCCACTGGAAGCCGATGCGACAATCAGGTTTTCCTCGTTTCCCGAGTCGGAAATACCTTGCCCGGGTGATGAAGTCCGGCGTGCCGCGGACACCGAGCGCGGGATCCGGCTCCTGGCCAAAGATTTGACCCGTCGACACACGACGCCTCTGCGCCGGTTCCTGAGGCGATATTCGGTCGATGTCAGTGATCCGTTCGGGGCGATACCAGTTCTTGCAGAAGTGTTTCTACTGCTTGGTGACGCCGATAAAACCGAAGACTTCGCCGCTGTCGCGCGATTCCTCGGGCGAGCCTTCCCGAGCCGACGTGATGCGCAGCTCCTGAAGCAGGATCTCCTGCTTGGGCGCTTCTTCAATGGGCCATATTCCACCGAGAGGCAAGCGCTCTCGTTTTTGGGCACGCTGCGGGCAATCGACGGTCAGGAAGTGGCGATGACACTTCCTGACGAAGCTCAGCTTTCCGATATGTTTCCGGCCATTGCCAGAGAGCCGTCCATGCTAACCGACATGATGGCGCTACGCAGGAATGCGGAGCTTGCCGATCTTGTCGAGTCCTGCATTCGTCATGTAGTTGAGCTTGTTCCACTCAACGTACTCGCAACGCTACAGAAGAGCGACCAGCAAGCGATCGAACTCGCGCGGATGCGTCCAGAACTTCTGCGAGACGAAACGTTCTGGTTGTGCAACGCATCGGCCAGGAAGCTATTGCTGCGTTCTTGCGAACTCGACGCAGGATCTGTCTCGTGCTTCATCAGGGTGTTTCGCGATACGCTCGACGAGGCCGATCTCGAGATCCTTCTGCACCAGGAACCTGAGAGCGTAGTTTCCAGCGTTTCGATGCTGTGGGAACACAGCGCAATCCCGATGAACGTATCGCGGATGATTGTCCAGCAGTTCGCGCGTTCAGGTGAACTGCTGCGGAAGCTGATCGCCAGTACGAATGTCCTGCCTCGCGCGATTTGGGCGGACATTGGCAATGCGCTTGCATCGCTGCCGGGCGGATCGATCGACGGCGTCGACTGGGTGCGGATCTTGAAACGTGCCGATGTTACCCGGCTAGAGCGTCACGAGAGCACTCTGGCAGCGCTGCTATTTGCTAAAGGGATGACGTCCCAAGCGAGTGTCGCCAGGACTCTACTCGCCGTCAGCTTTGACTTGCTTTATGTCGTTGCCTGGAATGGAGCTCTTACGCTTCAGGAGCAAAGCATCCTTGACCAGAATCTGCCGGACTTAGGGCGGTACTGGTCATGGGACTATTGCAGGAGGCTTGCACGTGCAGTGCTTGATGCCGTCACCCGGGAAGACGCGTGGGAGGTCGCGCTCCTGGAGATGGACGTCAGCCCTTTGACTGCACGCGGGATTGTGCGGGAGATCGAGACTCACCGCAACGCGCAGGATGAGTTCAGACTCCTAAGTGAAAAGCTCGACGACGTGCCCGATGGGCGACGCAAGTGGGGGTCAGTCGTTGAGGATGCGATGAGATACAGGTTTCGTTTCGGACCGTTCTCCTTTTAGTGCAGTGAAAGAGCGGAGTTCCAGCGCGGACTAGTGCTGCATACTCGCGCGCCGTATCCATTCAGAGCGTCGGCTTCATGGAGAACCGTTTTCTTAGTTGAGCATGTCCGCGCCTTTTCGGCCTGAGCGTCAGCGCGGCGCGAAGTTCGAACATGAGGCAAGCGACAACTGGATTCAGATGTCGACAAGTCGTGGTACCAGTACACAGAAGCGGACGAGGACGATCTTGCGGACAACTGCGACGGCGTTATCACGTCCGTCTTTGGCGACTACGAGTTTGGCAAGGTCGGCGCAACTCACACGTAATGTCAGACCGCCCAACGCCTCGCCGTTGAGGCCTGGAGCGGCCCCCTGAATCGCCGGACACAGTCTCCCACTTAAAATAGCGGGTAGGGTGCGACACGAAGCATGAGGCTCGAAGGACTGAGCGCAGTGTATGCTCGTTTCATCATTGTCCAACCGCGCGGTGGTCTTGCACGGTAGCGGACCCGCCGTGCGACCGGCGGTAGCCTAGGAGCGCGTGCATTGCTGGCAACGGCGTTGTGCGAAGCCGTTCCGAAAAAGTTGTCCGAAAGCATGTAGCGCTGCGAAGCGCTGCCATGGAGGCTCTGAGCAGCAACGGGGCTGAGACGCGAGGCTGACTGACATGGGCAATCTAAGTGAATCGCTGATAAACGTCGTTACTATTGACATGCCAAAGCTGCTGTTAGGCATGACCCAAAAAGGGACGTGGCCGGTTATCGCTTTGCTACCAGGTGATACGTCGCCAGTGGCGCCACCGGCGAAGAGGCGGGTCCTTACTCAGTCGTGTGATGAAACGGGAACGTGGTAAGCCCGTACAGTTGCCCCCGTGGCAGATGAACCGCAAGGCTAATCGTTGACTGTGCGGGTACGAGAAGACGGAGAAAGCGAATGGCGGGCTGTAATGGTCCGGATAGAGGTTGCAACATCACTTCACGCGAAAGCGCGCTGACTTCCGTTCGGTGTTCCGGCGCAAAGCTATTGAGTGACTCCGTTGAGGGAAGCATGAGAGAGCATCGTTCGCGATGTCTGCGCCCTCCGCTGCGGCGGGAGAACCTTGGCATGCAATGCGCAGGCGTCAGTTGGACGGCGCTGGTTGCACAAAACCCTGTGCGGCTTTGGAATGCTTGAGCCGTATGCGGGGAAACTTGCACGTACGGTTCTTAGGTGTTCTTAGGGGAGGCTGCGCCGGTGACGGCGTGGCCTTACCCGCTCATACGACTGTGTTTTTGACTAACAACAAACAAGAAGTGATGGAAGTGTTGACGGGGCCGGAGCGCCGGCGGCGGTGGTCAGCGGAAGAGAAGCTGACAATGGTGCGGGAGAGTTTCGAGCCGAGCCCGCCGCGACAGGATACTCAAGGATGAGATCCGGCGCGTATGGGAAGAAAACTTCCAAGTCTATGGCGCGGACAAAGTTCTGGAAGAAATTGAGAAGGGAAGGCATCGTCTTGGCGCGCTGCACGGTCGAACGGCTGATGAAGCTGATGAGCCTGCGTGGCGTGGTCCGGGGCAAGACGGTACGCACAACAGTGAGCGATGGTTCGACGTCGTGTCCGAAGGATCTCGTGAACCGGCAATTCACGGCCGAACGGCCCAATGCGCTGTGGGTGTCAAATTTTACCTATGTATTGAGCTGGCCGGGCTTCGTCTATGTCGCGTTCATCATCGACGTGTTCGCCCGACGCATTGTCGGCTGGCGTGTGTCGAACTCGGCGCGCACAGACTTCGTTCTGGACGCGCTGGAGCAGGCCTTGTACGAGCGACAGCCGGCACAGCAGGACGGGCTGATCCATCACAGCGACCGCGGCGCCCAATACGTATCGATCCGCTATACAGACCGGTTGGTCGACGCTGGCATCGAGCCGTCAGTGGGCAGCGTGGGCGACTCCTACGATACGCTCTGGCTGAAACGATCAACGGCTTGTACAAGGCAGAAGTCATCCATCGCCTTGGTCCATGGCGTAATCTGCAGGCCGTGTCCGAGTCAAACATGTCTCACTCGCGGCGCGTGCGCGATGCAATGCGCGGATGGCGATAGTCCTTGGATCAACATCCGCCATCGCCTAATATTCTTTCGCATACAACAGACAAGCGCAGCTTGGCGCCAGCGGAGGCGATGTGGCAATCAGCAAGGTGATTGCGCGTTACAACGACTCCGTGTATGCGCTTGCATCGAGCGCCGACGGCGCCGTCATCGCTGCCGGATCGCGCGACGGCGAACTTCGGCTCTTCGCACCCGATTCCGGCGACGAGTTGGGGGGCGCGAACTTCGAGGCTAGTGTAATTGACCTGAGTTTCCAGCGGCACGACGGAAAGGCGCTCGCGGCGGTCGCGCGCGATGGCACCGTGGTCGTCTGGCCGTCGAAAGACGCGCGCGACTATCACCAGTGGCGCTTAGAAGGCACTGAATGCTGCGAGTTCGCGCCCGACGGGTCGCTCGTGACCGGTGGCCGCGACGGGCTAGTGTGTCTGTGGAATGGGAACGGCTGCATCGCGCGAAACGAGTTTGGCGAAGGAAATGTCGTCGATATTTCGTTTTTCGGCTCACCGACGAAGATGGCTGTCGCGACTAGCGAAGGCACCATCGGCATCGTCGACCCCGCTAACCTTCACCCGCTCGATGCTGTCAGGTTCGGTCCATACGCAAGCGTCTACCGGTGCCGGGCGATCGACAACGCGAGCTTCTTCATCGCATCGGTGCAGTTCACTCACGGCGTGTCGATGACGCTCGACAAGTCTCGCGTACCAGACCAGTACGAGATCGCGATCTGGGACGAAAGCCGTGGTGAGATGCCTTTCGGCCAATCGAACCTGGTCGGTCACTATGGATGGATCGGCGCACTGGCGGTCGCGCCCGATGCGTCGGTTTTCCTGTCCGGCGCGACCGATCATGCGATCCGGCTCTGGAACCCCTGGCAATCGCAATGTCTCGCGACGGTGCGTGAGCACGAAGGCGCGATCTACGACGCACTGTTCTTGCGCGACTGCACGCGCTTCGTGACATGCAGCGCGGATGGCACTGTTCGCCTGTGGCAGACTGGCGACGTGCGGCGCGCTGGTGCGCCCGTGACCACGCTCGACGACGTGCGCAGAGCCTTCGCGCGTGCTTTGGAAGAGCCGCCGCGACACGGCATGAACTGGCTGTCGGTGGCCGGACAGAACGTCATCGAGTATTGCTTGGGTCAGCACTCGGCGCACGCCGTAGATCAATGCGTGCACGTGCTGGAGAAGGCGCTGGGAGATTGCACGTTCGATGACTTCAATGCGTTCGGGCAACTCATCACGAATATATTTAGGGTGCGCAAGGAACAGGCAAACCGGGAAGGCGATCGCAGGAACGCAGCGATGTGCGAGCAATTCGGCCAACGGTTCGTTGAGCAGGCCTTTTCGCGGATCTTCCCGCACGTACATCGCGCGGTGGCGGACGAACAGGCGCCGGATAAGGGCGACAACAACGACAACGGCAGCGATAGCAAAGCAGACGCGGCCATCGCCGCCATTTTCAAGAGTGTTCTTTCCGGATCGATGTCTGCGCAAGCCGCCGAGACCGAACTCAAGGCGATTGCGCCGGACACGCGCGTGCTGACTGACGTCATCTATCGGACGGAGGAATTGACGCAACCGATGTGGGAGGTCGCCGATTCGACCATGCAGCTCGGGGAAGTCATCGATCGCATTGCGCTCCGTCGCAACGATCCGACGCTCAGTTGCATCAGCGCAACGATCCTTGCCAGCCTCTGCGGCGTCGCCCGGCAAACGAATCGCGGCATTGATCTCCTTGAGCGGGAAGCGCGCCGCGACCAGTCCCAGGTACCGAGGGCGCGGCGCATTCAGATGCGCATTTGTCTGGGTAATCACTATCGCAACGCCGGAAGACCTCACGATGCGCTGCAGGCGTTTTCGGATGCGACTGCGCTTCTCAAAACGGCGCGCGAACCGTCGCCGGACGTGGACATCAGCCCGAAGCTTCATGACTCGCTGTCCATTTCGCTTCTCACCAACGAGGCGGTTGTGCACTCGGACCTCGGTGAGTTCGGCCTCAAGATCAGCATGCTGGAAGAGGCGGAGTCGATCGCGCGCATGCAGGGCGATCAGAGGACGATGATCCTTCTGCTTTGCAACCTCGCCGAAGCATTCACCGAAGTGGGCAACCATGAAGGCGCGCTCCTCCGCATGGACGAGGCGATCGCAATCGATGGCGCGCTCGGCGGTAGCCGCTCGGATGCGTTGCAGGCGCGTCGCGCGGTGATCGCCGCACGCGCGAACGACAAGCTGACCTCGGACGCGGCGCAGGTCCTGCTCACGTATGCACGACGCTCGGGCGAGGTTGAGACCGAATGCGAAGCGCTGCGAAGGCTCGCGCGCGCGTTGCTCAATGAAGGCGACCTCGAAGAAGCGGAAGCCACCGCGCGCCGCGCATGCGCCAAAGCGATGACATGCGACAGGACCATTCAGGCCTACAGCGAGCAGCTCCTTGGTGAAGTGCTGATCGAGCGCGTGCCGGAGGAAGGGTATCGGACGCTCGAATCAGCGTTGCGCATCTGGGAAGCGCTGCGCGCAGATGTGAACTCGCTCGAGCGCGGAGCGAGGCTGCACGGGCGGATTGCGCTCGTCTGCGCCAAACTTATCCGACTCGCGCTGTCGCTCAATCGTCCGGACGACGTGTGGATGTTCGCCGAACGCGCCCGTGCCGGCACGTTCATGCGCGTATCACGATCCGGCGCGGCGGAAGCGATGGATTACGCGCCCATGTCGCTGCACGAGACCCGGCAACATTTGAAGGCCCTGAACAAGCGCGCGCTCCTCGTGTCATTTTTCATGTACGACGAGAGCGTCTACATCATCGCCGTTCAGCCGGATGGCCCGTTGCAGGTCACGAAGCAAGCATTGCCATCTAGCTCCCTCGACCAGTGCCTCACAGCCCTGAAAAAAGAGGTAATGGAGTATCAGCGTTATCAGGATTCGACGGAAACCTGGACGGATGTGAGCGACGTCCTTATCACGCCCATCGTTCCGCTGCTCGACAACGTCGAATTGATCATCTTCGCGCCGTACGACGATCTGCATCTGCTGCCGCTGCACGCCCTGAAGATGGACGGCGACTATCTCATCGAACGTTTCGCCGTGACTTACGTGCCTTCTGGCTCCTCGTTGCGGACTCTTGCGCAACCTGCTGTGAAGGCACCGGAGGCGTTTCTCTCGATTGGTGTCGACTTCGTCAGCGAGGCTGAACTCGTCGCATCGATGGTCGGCGCGAAAATGCGCATGATGAGCCCGGCTATCGACAAGCCCACGCTGAAACAAGCGTTCGCCCGCGCGGATGCCATTCACGTCTCGGCGCACGGTGTGGCATCGAGCACGCGCCCGAGCCTCAACGGCTTCGTGCTTGCCGACCTTTCCGGCGTCACGCAATTCTTCGCGACGCTCGACAAGCCGCCTCAGGAACGTCTGTATCCGGAGGACGAATGTATACTCGGCAACGCGGACGCTGTCGCCGAAAACGTCTTCAGCGCCGAAGATGTCGAGCGCCTCGAACGGCTCAACGCGCGTCTTATCACGCTGAGCGCCTGCCAAAGCGGCGCGATCGCCAAGACGGTTTCGCGCGAGCCAGTCGGCTTCGTCCGCGCGCTTCTCGACGCGGGCGTGCAAACCGTCATCGCCGCGTCATGGCGGCTCGATGCGGAATCGGCGGAACTGCTCATGCAGTCGCTCTATCGGATCCTTCAAGAAGAAAATCGGTGGGACGACATACCCGAGGCGCTGCGGCTCGCCGTTCGGCAGGTCGCGGCGACTCATCCTCATCCTTACCATTGGGCCGCGTTCAAGGTCACCGGAGGACTAGTGCTGAAAGGAGAATGCTGAGATGGAAATCACCTTATCCGCGCCCCCGTCGCAACCTGCCGTAGTCTGGGACTTCGTTCCCAATACCGAGGCGCTGGAAAAGGCCGGCGATGACGGCGGTTGGGCACAGTCCCTGGTCGGGCGCGTCAATCGTGTCGAAATCGGAACGCCGTTGACGTACGACCTCATCTCGATGTGGAACGATGCGACGCCGCTGTCCGATCAGATCAAGGCGACGCTCGACAAGTCAGACTATCTGCTCGTCCGAATGGCCTGCAGCTTCATGCCCGACATGCGCTGCCGGTTCACGTGGGGACGCTTTTCAGCGCAGTTCGCGTGCCTCGATGAAAGCGAGCCGCCTCACGACGTCCTGACGTTCGATCTCTATCCGCGTGACATTACGGAGCAGACATTGAGAACGCGCAAGCTTTCGCTTGACCCGTCGTTGAAAATGACATTCGGCGAAGCGTCGCTTAACATGGGTTACGCGGAAGAGCGAATGATCTTCGAGCCACGCGTGTCGGGTGCGGGTCTACTTTCGCGCACCGCGAGCTGGACGTTTCAGGCCGAAGGTCATCAGGGCGGGCTCGCGGGCAGTCGGGAGATGTACGCGATCATCAGGAAAACCAAGGGATGCAACGCGTGCGTACGCTTTTCCGTCACCGCCGAAGTGCACGGGCGGCTCGGGCCTATTCCAGTGCGGCAGGCGTCCGGAGGCGGGCAATCGTCGCCTTTTCGCCTGCAGGTCGATTGAGCGCGCGCGCGCCAATGTTGTCAGGAAGATCGCGCAGAACCAGCTTACGAGGGGCTCGCCGGTCCGGCCGAGGCGAATGCGCGCCGCCCGCTAATCACGTCCTTTGCCTGAGTCCCAAGCGCGGGAGCCTGCTGACCACGCTACTTCGCTCGTTTCGTCTGTCACCTCCTGCGGCAAACCGATCTGGTCGCGATCCCGAAGACAGCAGTGCGCGGCGGGCGCGCCTGGAGTTCAGTCAGCTTGTCGGATTCGGCCCCAAGGGTGCCTATACGCCCTTCGTTTACATCCGATACGAAGTCTTTCCAGTAGTAGAAGATGTCCAAATCTACTCCGTTCCTCAAATTCACGATTTCGAGCCAAACGCCGGGATGGCCAACCAGGGCGAAGCCCAGCGTCACGATTCCCAACAGCTCCGATGACGATCAGGCCTGCAGGCGGTCAAACCGCGCGCATTTTTAATCAGGCCCATCCCCGTTCGCGCCGTCACATCGCCAAGCCGGTCCGCCAAACCTATTGCCAGACGCTCACCGGGAATTCGAAAGCCTCAGGCGACAAGACGTCGCTCTTCTGCCAGATCACCCGATCGAGTGTAACGGACAGATTCCACGTTTCAGCGGCAACCGGTTCCTTCTTTGCGAATGCCCTGGGCGTAAGCACCGCGATGCACCCGCCTCCCGCCGGATCACGCACGGATCGATACACGATCGCGTCGAGGTGAGCCTCGCGTGCAATCCCGGCAAAGGCTTGGCAATAGCCATGCTCCGACTTGTTTTCGAATGCCGTCTGCTGGAGCGAAAAGGGCGGCTGGCGGAGATCAACCGCGCGCCCCTGAATCGTCGCCTTGAATAAAGTCTGTGGCAATGTATCGATCGATCCAAGCGACGGCGATTCAGTCAGAAAGCGCCAGCGCCAATAGCCGAGCTCTGCGCACGCGGTGCTTTTAGCGTAGGCGGCATAAAAGACACCTGGATCGTAGGGTCGGCGAAAGCGCGAGCCATACCTGGAGGTCGGATAGCGAAAGGGCGTAAATAGCAACCAGTGGAGTCCGAAAGCCGTGGCAGGAATCGGAGGTTTCGAGGCCTCGAGCAACGCTTCGAGCTGAGCCTGTTCCGCCAGACTGTCAACGAGCGACATCGTTGCCACACGATGTTGAGCCTCGACCGCACGCCAGGTATCCTCGATAAGCTCGCGAGCCTCAGATGCGACCTCGGTAGATGTCCAAGTATTCGACGACATTAACAAGTCCTTGAGCGGAGCGGATGAGATCAATTGGTCTGGCGTTGAGCGCGGTGTTCTCACCCGCCAGCCACGCCTGCGCTTTCTCGCCGGGTCCGACGATGGCGTCGAGTGAACGAAACAGACGCACCAGCAACAACGCCAACTCCCATTCCTTGCCTCGCGATTGCTCAAGCTGGTATGTGCCCGCGACGAGTCGTGAGACAGAAGCTGTACTGAGTCCGAGCACGTCGGCTAGTGTCGTTTGACTGATACGTAGGGCGGCCGCCGCGCGCACCGCCGCCTTGGAAAGGGTGGCAGCGGGCGTTGGACCGACCGCTGCATGACCTTGCGTTGTCGATGCCATGATGGCCTCCTGTATCTACAGAAATATTATCATTGATTCGTTTCTGTAGCAACGAACAACTGGCGGACGCACGTTAGTTCGCCGTTCGTTAATTTTACATGATTTTACATAATGTAAATTATCACCCGAACGTTTTGTAGCGGCCAGATGATAATGTCCGCTTTTAGCCGCATAGAAATGTCCGCTTTTGATGCTGTCGTATGCTAGCCACCCGCCGTTTTCGGGCGCTCTAGACATCGATGGCTGTGACAGAACGGATAACAATGACGATGCGGGAACTGGACAGATTCAAAGTCATTCAGGACGTGACGGAGGGACGGCTCAAGCCATGGCGTGCTGCCGAACGTCTGGGTCTGACGACGAGGCAAGTACGGCGGTTGGTGGCCCGATACCGCGAGTCTGGCGCCGCTGGACTGATCTCTTGCAAGCGCGGTATGCCCGGGAATCGGAGACTGGACGGCGAACTGGCCCAACGTGCTCTGGCCATCGTCCGTGAGCGCTACGCCGATTTCGGCCCGACCCTGGCGTGCGAGAAGCTGCGCGAGTGTCACGGCATCCGGCTCGCGAAGGAAACCGTACGCAAGCTGATGACGGAAGCCGGGCTGTGGATACCGCGCCGGCAGCGCCCGCCGAAGGTCTACCAGCCGCGGGCCCGGCGCGCGTGTCTGGGCGAGCTGGTGCAGATCGACGGCAGCGACCACCGCTGGTTCGAGGACCGGGCGCCGGCCTGCACGCTGCTGGTGTATGTCGACGATGCGACGAGCCGGCTGATGGCGTTGCATTTCACGGCGACCGAATCAACTTTCAGTTATTTCGAAGCTACGCGCGCATACATCGAGCGCCATGGCAAACCCGGCGCGCTCTATAGCGACAAGTACAGCGTGTTTCGCAAAACGGGCGCGAACAAGGATGGCAATAGCGTGACCCACTTTGGACGTGCAATGTACGAACTGAACATCGACACATTTTGCGCGAACAGCAGCCCGGCCAAGGGCCGCGTCGAGCGCGCACACCAGACGCTGGTGTCCCCGTGACTTTTGTGCAGATTACGACGGTAGCCTGATCTAGCCACGACAGGGGCTTCCGGTCTGCCCCTTAAAATATGCCATTAAAAATCATGGGGTTGCTGTTTATAAAGAGCTGCCCGCCTCACACTGCTGCGTTCTGACGATTGTCCGTTGCCTTGCCGATAATTTCCCGCTACGCTGGTCGGTCCCTCGTTTGCGGAGCGGACGGCGATGGAACACTGGCGACTGGCTTATCTGGGTATGCGGCGAATCCCGCGTGACCTCAGCGAATTCGAACTCGCCACATTCTTTACGTTCTCCGCCAGGGAGCGGGCACTGATCAACGCCCGCCGTGGGCCGCTTTACCGGCTTGCGCTCGCCCTGCATATCGGCTTCGTCCGTATGACAGGCACGACGCTCGATGCGTACCAGTATGTGCCGCAGATCCTGTGGAGCCACCTTGGCCAGCACCTCGGCATCGTGCCGCCGGATCTCGGCACGCTTCGCACGCTCTATGAAACCCGCGAACGCACCCTGTTCGATCATCAGGTGCTTGCCTACAGGACACTCGGTTTTCTGCCAATGGCCGAGCATCAGCGCCGTTACGTCGTACGCTGGCTGAAGGAGCGGCTGACAGGGCGCCCGAACCGCGCGGACCTCATGCACGAGCTTAAGCGCTGGCTTTATGAACATCGTGTTCTCATCCAGCAGGATCGCGCGCTCAAACCGCTGCTGGTGCAGGCTGCCCGCGATGTCGAATCCGCGCTGATCACGAGCCTGATGCAGAGCTTCGATGAAGTTACCCTGGACCGATGGGCTTCATTGCTGACGCAGCAGCATGGTTCGTTTGCCAGCCTTCAGCAATGGTTGTGGTCGGTGCCACTGCGCAATTCAACGCACCAGATGAACGAGCTGTTTCGCAAGATCGACCGGCTCGTTGAACTCGCCGTACACCGCGACTGGCCTACGGAATGCAACGAGGCGGCCGTGCGCCACTTCGCGCGGCGCTGTGCGAACCGCAAACCGTCGGTCAGCCGTCGCATCCAGCAGGAAATCCGCCGGCTCGAAGTCGCCTGCTTCATGCGGTATGCGCTTTGCACGACAACCGACCAGTTGCTTGCGATGTTGGGCCGCTGGATTCGCAAGGCGATCAACGAGGCGAACAGCAGAGTGGCTGCGACACGGCCGGACCTCAAGGACCAGATACGCGATCTGGCGGTGGCAGTCAAGGTAATCGCAACGGACGAAACGTTGTCGCGCGAGGAGATGGTCGAACAGCTTTGTGCGCTGGCCGACGCGGCACTGAAGCAGGACACACCCAGCCGCACGACGCTGATGCGTGCGCAACTGGTTTCGAAGCGGCGCATGGCTCGCGCCATGCTCGCCAAACTGTTGTCGCTGCCGTTCGAGGCACAAACCGCGCATCCCGTCATCGCCGCGCTGGTGTTGTTACGTGAACTGTACGCGGGGAGATCGAACGAACTGCCCGCAGACACGGCCATCCATCTCGGCAAGGCGTGGCAACGCACGATCGAAAGCGAAGACCGGTGTCAGGCACTGCTTGCCTTCGAATGGGCAACGCTTTTTGCGCTACGAGTTGCCTTGCGTAATGGATCGGTCTTCGTCGCACACAGCTTCGAGTTCCGCAGCCAGGCGACGTTGCTGATTCCAGACGACGAGTGGCAAACAAGGCGCAATCACTACTACGGTCACCTGAAGCTGCCACAGAACCCGCAAGAATTTCTCGAACCTGTCATCGAGCACCTGGATGCGGGCCTCGCGCGTCTGCTCGAAGCGGTTGCGAGCGGCGAAGTTCGCATCGACGACGCGGTCCATATCGGTCCGCTCAATGCGCAGCCACACGATGCCGCCATGGAAGCGTTACGCCGCGCGATTTTCGAACCGCGACCTGACGGACAGTTGCCGAGGATCATTCTCGAGATCGATAGCGCCGCGCGTTTCAGCTGGGTATTGCTCGGACGCGAACCGCGCTCGCGTGCCGAGCTGCTGATGACCTACGCCGCTGTCCTCGCGCACGGCACATCCATGTCGGCCGCTGATATCGCCCGTATGGTGCCTGAACTGTCTGCGAGCGCGATCCGTCAGATGATGAACCGTATCGCCGACGAGCGCATGCTGCGGCAGGCCGCCGATGCAGTGCTCGAGTTCATGCACTTCCATCCGATTGCGCAGCACTGGGGCCGCGCAGATCTGGCTTCGTCAGACATGGTGTCGCTGGAAACCACGCGAACCGTCTGGCAGGCACGCGCCGATCCGCGGCGCCGCACGGCTTCGATCGGCGTGTACACGCATGTGCGGGATCGCTGGGGCATCTTCTACGACCAGCCGATCCTGCTGAACGAGCGCCAGGCCGGCGTCGCGATCGAAGGCGTGATCCGGCAGAACAGCACCGACGACGTGACCTTACTTGCAGTTGATACGCACGGGTATACCGATTTTGCGATGGGCCTGGCCCGGGCGCTGGGCTTTGACCTGTGTCCCCGGCTCGCCCATCTGAGGGATCGCCGCCTGCACGTGCCAGTCGCACATGCAATACCGGCAGGACTCCTGCCAGTTGTCGACCGTGACGTGAAGCTGGAAGCGATCGAGGCAGTCTGGGACGAGTTCGTGCGGGTTGCCGCCTCCGTGCAGAGCGGTCATTGCACCGCCGTTCAGGCGCTGACCCGGTTTGGTTCAGCGGCACGCGGACAGCCGCTCTACGAGGGCGGCGTACAGCTTGGACGGCTGTTCAGGTCGATCTTCCTCATCGACTACTTCACCGTGCCGGCGTTTCGTAGCGAACTGCAACACGCGCTCAATCGGGGCGAGGCGGTCCACAACGTGCAGCGCGCAATCCACCAGGGCAAGATTCCTGTCGAACTCACGCGTCACCGTCATTCGATGATCGCGGTCTCGTCCGCGCTGACGCTGTTGACCAACGCCGTCATGGCGTGGAATACCCACCATATGCAGCGTGCGCTCGACATGATCGAGCAACTCGGCGCCCAGCCTGTCGAGGCGCATCATCTGCGCAGCATCGCACCGACCTCACTCGAGGGCATCAACCTGCGCGGCACCTTCGACTTTCCGATCGCTGATTATGCGGATCGGCTCATGCCCAGTCTCGTCGTCACGGAGACGCCGTCCACCTGGCAGAGTGCGGGCACACAGTAGGTTCGGGGCCACGCCCTGCCGTACGGCTGAAATGACATCCTGACAGTCCGGTCGGGTCTTTAACCCGCAGATGCGGGCACCCACGTGCGCGATGCACGATCCGATGTTTGACGCTATCGGACCAGTCTGAAACTGCAAAGCTTTGTCAAATGCGTGGCAGATCTGACACGTGCTGACAGTCTCGCGCAGGTGATTCCGATATCCTGCCTCGCACAGTGCATGCCGTCGCGGGATGGCGACGTACATGGGTCAGCGGCTCGTGTACCAGCCACCGAGTACCTTCGCTTCAGTTCGGTTCAGACGTGATGACAATTCTTCACAGTCGCTGATCCGGATTTTCGGCACAGTACAGCACCCTTCCAATTAAGCAGTGCGAATAAAGAAAATGAATAACCGAGTCTACCGGCTGGTGTATAGCAAACTCAGGGGCATGCTCGTGGCCGTCGAGGAGACGGCTGCTGGGGCCGGCAAGAGCAACCAGGGAGAAACCACTGTTCAGTCGACCAGTGCGAAGACCATCTCGCTATTCGCGCTGCGTCATGTGGCTTTTGCGGTGCTCACGCTCGCAGGGGCTGCGCCCCTGCTGGTGGACGCGCAGGTGGTCGGGGGTGGAGCGCACGCGCCGGGCGTGATCCAGACACAGAACGGCCTGCAGCAGGTGAACATCAACGCGCCCTCTGGTGGCGCCGGCGTGTCGCTCAATACCTATTCGCAGTTCGATGTGCCGAAGGCCGGCGTCGTGTTGAACAACTCGCCCACGATCGTCAACACGCAGCAGGCGGGTTATATCAATGGCAACCCGAATTTCGCGCCCGGCCAGTCGGCGAGGATTATCGTCAACCAGGTCAACAGCAGTGCGGCCTCGCAACTGAAAGGTTATGTTGAGGTCGCCGGCAACCGGGCCGAGGTCATTCTGGCCAATCCCTCGGGCATCGTGGTTGATGGTGGCGGCTTCATCAACACCAGTCGTGGCATTTTGACGACGGGCACCCCGCTCATCGATGCGAGCGGCAATCTCACCGGTTTCAACGTGAGCGGCGGCAACATTACGGTCCAGGGTGCCGGATTTAACGCATCCAACGTCGACCAGGTTGACCTCATTGCCCGTGCCGTGCAGGCCAATGCCGCGATCTATGCGAACACGCTGAACGTGATCACCGGCGCGAACCGAGTTGATCACGACACGCTTGCGGCGACGCCCATCACTGTCAGTGGCGCCGCGCCCGCCGTGAGCATCGATGTCGGCCAGCTGGGCGGCATGTACTCGGGGAAAATCCGCCTGGTTGGCACAGAGAACGGCGTCGGCGTGTCGCTTGCCGGTGTCGTCGCCGCACAGGCAGGCGACCTGACGCTGACCACCCAGGGCAAACTGCTGCTCGCCGGACAGACCAATGCGAGCGGCAACATGGTGCTGTCGGCGCACGACGGCGTCGATAATAGCGGAACGACGTACGGCCAGCAATCCGTTTCCGTCAATACATCAGGAAGCCTGACCAATAGCGGCACCCTCGCCGCGCAGCAGAACACGACCATCAACGCCGGCAGTGTCGCCTCGACGGGCACCCTCGGCGCGGGCGTGAATGGCGACGGCACGATTGCCAGCGCGGGCGACCTGACCGTCAGCGCGAGCGGCGCGGTCACGGCCACGGGCCGTAACGAAGGCGGCGGCAATACGGCGATACAGGGCACGTCCGTCAATCTCGCGGGCAGCAACACGTCGGCGAACGGCGCGCTGGCGCTGACGGCAAGCGGTGGCGACCTGAACCTCGCGGGCGCGACGACAACCGCAGGCGGCGCGCTGAACGCGAACGCAGCAGGCACGCTCGTGAACGACGGCGGCAGGCTCTCCAGCGGCAACGCGATGCAGCTGGCGGCGGCAAACGTCTCCAATGCGGGCGGCCAGATCGTGTCGCAATCGGCGCTTGACCTGAACACGGCGGGTGCGATCAGCAATCGTCAGGGCGTGATCCAGTCGGCGGGCCGCGCTGCGCTCGATGGGGCGTCGCTCGACAACACGGCGGGCCGCATCGTGTCGCTCAACGGCGACGGGCTTTCTGTGACCACGACGGGCGCGCTCGTGAACGCAGGCGGTACGACCGCGACAGGCGACACGGGCGGCGTGATCGGCACGAATGGCGCGCTCGCTGTCAATGCCGGGACGCTCGCGAACCAGGGGCAGCTCAACGCGGCAGGCGACGCGACCGTGCGCGCGCAGACCATCGATAACCACGCGGGCAGTCTCACCGCAGGCGGTGCGCTCAATGCGTCGGCAACCGGCGCGCTCAGCAATACGGGCGGCTCGATGTCGGGCGCGGCGACGACGGTTTCGGCTGCATCGATCGATAACACCAGCGGCAGCATCGACGGCGATACGCTCGCCGTGTCGACCTCCGGCGACCTCGTGAACCGGGGCGGCCACCTCACGCAGTACAGCACAGCGAGCCAGAGCCTCAGCGCAGGCGGCACGCTCGACAACACGGGCGGCGCCATTGCATCGAACGCCGCGAACCTGAGCGTCGCCGCGCAGAATCTGGTCAATGACAGCGGCTCGGTCCAGCACGCGGGGACAGGCACGCTTGCCGTGAATACGACGGGTGCCATCTCGAACCGGGCGGGTCAGATCGCCACGAATGGCGCACTCGTTGCGCAGGCCGGCAGTCTCGACAACAGCGCCGGAACGCTGTCCGCCCAGGGCACGGCGCAGGTCAGCGTCACGTCCGGCATCGTCAACCAGGGCGGCACGCTCTATGGCCAGAACGGCCTGACGGCGACCACACAGGGCGCGTTCGACAACACGGGCGGTTCCGTGCAGACGGCGGGCGACCTGTCAGTCAGCGCAGACGGCGTGTTGACCAATGCCCAGGGCACCGTGAATGCAAACGGCGCACACAGTACGGCCAGCGTATCAGCGGCCAGCATCGACAATACCGCAGGCACACTGACCAATGCGGGCGACGGCGCCACCACCATCACGGCCTTGAGCGGCGTGACGAACACGGGCGGCACGCTTGGCGGAAATGGCGACGTGACGGTCAATGCGCAGACGCTCGCGAACGATGCAGGCGCGCAGCTCGTGGCGGGTGGCGCGGCGAACCTGAACATCACGCAAAGCGTCAACAATGCGGGCGGCACGATTTTCGGCGGCACGGCGCTCAATCTCAATCAGGCCAGTGCCGCTGTCGTCAATGACGGCGGCGCGATGCTGGGCGGCACGGATGTGTCGGTCAATGTCGCATCACTGTCGAACGCGGGCGGCGCGATCCGCGCCAACCGCGACATTACCGTCAGCGGCGCGGTGAGCGGCGACGGCGAGATGACGGCGGGCCGCAACCTGTCGCTGAGCGTCGCCGGCGACTACACGAACGACGCGGCGAACAGCCTGCACGCGGACGGCGACATGAGCGTCTCCGCCACCGGCACGCTCACGAACACGGGCACGCTCGCAGCGGCGGGCGCGCTCACCGCGTCCGGCGCAAACGTCGTCAACGCGGCGGGTGCCGACATCAATTCGGCGACAACGACCGTCAACGCGACGGGCACGCTGACGAATGCAGGCCGCATCGAAGGCGATGCGGTGACGACGACAAGTGCGACGCTCGCCAACACGGGCGCTGTGATCGGCAACATCGTGCAGGTCAATGCGACCGATGTGTCGAACACGGGCGCGGCCGCCGTCATCGCGGGCGCACAGAGCGTCAACATCTACGCGTCGAACTCGGTCACAAACGCGGATGGCGCGCTGATCTACAGCGGTGGCAACCTGGCAATCGCGAAGGACGGCACGCGCGACGCGACGGGGATGCTCGCCGACCAGATGAACACGCTCACCAACAGCGCGGCGGACATCGAGGCGGCCGGCGACATCGACATCGCCGCGCATACGGTGAACAACCTGCGTACGGGTGTCGTCACGCAGGCGGGCACGCCGCAGACGACGGGCTCCACGACGCTGACCTTCTGGAGTGCGGGGATTCCCATCAGCGACCTGGGCTACTACGAGAGTTCCGTCTATCCGCAGTGGTTCATGGACGCGGGCGCGATCGGGACGGCGGCGGTGGGTGCGCTCTCGCACCCGATTACCGTGACCGTGCCCAGGTCGCAGGTCACCAACCTGGATACGGGCGCGCAGACGTTCTCGCTGACGACGCCGCTGACCGACACGTACGTCAGCGCGTCGACGCCACTGGTCCAGGTGTGCAACGGCGCTGGCCATTGTCACTACGCGAACACCAGCGCCACGCGCACGATCACGAACAACGCGACGCAGTGGTACAACAGCCTCACGGACAACGGCGACGGCACGTATTCGATCACTTTCTGGCCGGACTTCAACCCGAACGTCAACATCCGGCCGGATCAGGTGCAGGTCCGCTATGACCTGGGGACCGCCAGCCACGACTATGTGGAGATGTCGCGCACCACGACGACGACGATCAGCACCGACCAGCTCGTGAATGCCGGCACGCCGGCGAAAATCCAGGCGCAGGGCGCGATCCGCATCAATGCCGATGGCGGCTCGATCAATAACCAGTCGTCCACCATGGCGGCCGGTGGCGACCTCGTGCGCCGTGCGACGGGCGGCAGCGTGAACGACACGGGTACGGTGCTGCAGCAGACCATCGACGACTCGACTTCATCGACGTTTTACTGGCACCAGAAGACGGGCGGCAGCAACGACACGCAGACGCCCGGCGCTGTCGTCACGACGGCGTCCTCGACCGTCGATGCGCTGCCGGCGATTGCCACGTCGAACCAGAGCCTGCAGACCGACGCGGCCTCGATCAGCATCGGCAGTGTGAACCGTGTGGGGCAGACGGTGACGGGCTCGGGTGTCACGGGCGGCAATGCGACGGGCACCCTGCCCGGTAGCGTGGCCGGCCAGGTGAGCCGGCCCCAGACGCTGGGCAGCGCGTCAGGCGGCATCCCCAATCTGGCGCTGCCCGTCAACGGCCTCTTCTCGTATCGCACCGCGCCGGGTGCCACCTGGCTGATCGCGACCGATCCGCGCTTCACGAGCTACAGCCGCTTCATCTCCAGCGACTACATGCTGGGCCAGCTCGGACTCAATCCGCAGCAGATCGAAAAGCGCATCGGCGACGGCTATTACGAAGAACAGCTGATCCTCAACCAGGTGACGCAGCTCACGGGCCGCACGTTCCTCGCCGGGTATGCGGACAACCTCGATGAATATACCGCGCTGATGAACAACGGCGTGGCGTATTCGAAAGCGTTCAGTCTCACGGTCGGCGTCGGGCTGACCGACGCGCAGATGCAGCAGCTCACGACCGACATGGTGTGGCTCGTGTCGCAGGATGTCACATTACCCGACGGTACGCACCAGACGGTGCTGGTACCGAAGCTCTATCTGGCGCAGGGCGATACGGTGGACCTGAAGGACAGCGGCGCGCTGGTGGCGGGCAACGCGGTGACGCTGAACGCCTCGGGCGACGTGACGAACAGCGGCCATATCGTCAGCGATGTGGCGACGACGGTGCTCGGCAACAATATCGTCAACCGCGGCGTGATCGGCAGCGGCGGCACGACGGCCGTGGCGGCGGTGCAGGATGTGCGCAATGTCAGCGGCCGCATCGGCGGGCAGGACGTGGACGTCACGGCGGGGCGCGATGTGGTCAACGAAACCGCCACCGTCAGTGTGCGGGGCACCGCGAGCACGACGGGCCTCGTTGGCGTGGCGGTCACGCAGGAGGCGCTGGCGACGGGCACGATTTCGGCGGCGGGCAATGCGCAGGTTATCGCGGACCGCGATGTGAACCTCGCGGGCGCGTCGATCCAGGCCGGCAACAACGCCGCCATCGGCGCAGGCCGCGACATCAACGTGGGCACAGTGGCGCTCACGTCCACGCAGGATGCCTGGACGCGCGACCGGCTTAACGGCGGGCACGACAGCGTGACGCAGAACGTCGGCAGCATGATCACCACGGGCGGCAGCCTCGTGACCGTGTCGGGGCGCGACACGACGCTCGCCGATGCGACGGTGAAGACGGGCGGCGACGCCTCGCTGATCGCGGGCAACAACCTGACAGTGACGGCGGCAAAGAACACCCATTCGCATAATGAGCAGTCGCTGGGCAGCAGCCGGGCGCAGCACACCAGTTCCTCCTACGACGAGACGGCCCAGGGCAGCAGCCTGAACGCGGGCGGTGACCTGCTGCTCGCGGCCGGCCAGACCCAGGCCGCAACAGCCCTGCTCTCGCCGTATCACGTGAGCGTCGCACCCGCCACGCCGAACGCCCCGGGCGGCGGCAACCTGTCCGTGTTGGGCTCAAGCGTGACCACGGGCACCACCACTGCCGATGGCAGCCTCTCCGGTGGCGCCGTGAAGCTCGCCGCGACGGGTGATGTGACGGTGGGCGCGGTCAGCGAGACCCACGATGCGCAGAGCTGGTCGCATGTCAACCATTCCGGCTTCCTGTCGAGCGAAACCACAACCGACACGAAGACCTCGCACCAGCTGCTGTCCGTCGGTTCGACCGTGGCGGGCGATACGGTTAATGCGAATGCCGGTCACGATCTCACGGTGGCAGGTTCGACGCTCGCGTCGACGCACGACATGGCGCTGTCGGCGGATCACGACCTGACCATCACCACGACACAGAACACGAGCGACGCGAGCCATTTCCACGAGGATGTGAAGTCGGGGCTGGGCGCAACGGGCAATGGCATTTCGTACGGCAACAGCGACACGAAGAACACCACGCACGACAGTTCGGTCACGCAGAACGGCAGCCTTGTCGGCAGCACGGGCGGCAGCGTGGCGATGACGGCGGGCAACAACCTGCACGTGACGGGCAGCGATGTGATTGCCGCGCAGAACGTCACGGGCACGGCGGCGAACATCACGCTGGATGCCGCGACGGGCACGTCGCATCACGATGAAACCCAGGAAACGAAGACGAGCGGCTTCACGCTGGGTCTCGGGGGCAGCGTGGGCCAGGCGATCGAGGCGGCGGTCCAGCAGACCCAGGCGGCGGGCAGCAGCCAGGACGGCCGTGCGAAGGCGCTGCACACGATTGCCGCGGCGGGCAACGCCGCAAGCGCCGTGGGGTCGCTCGCGGGCGGCGGTACGCCCGACATCAGCGTGCAGCTGTCGTGGGGGACGAGCCAGTCGAAGAACACCTTCACGGAAGACCAGACCACGCAGACGCGTTCGTCGGTGAAGGCAGGCGGCACCGCGTCGTTCACCGCGACCGGTGGCGGTGACAATGCGGGCACGCCCGGCAGCGGCAACATCACGGTTGCCGGTTCGGATGTGAGCGCGAACGACGTGCTGCTGAGCGCGAAGAACCAGGTGAACCTCGTCAATTCGACAAACACCGATTCGACGCGCAGCACCAACGAGTCGAGCAGCGCCAGTGTCGGCGTGTCGTACGGCACCAAGGGCTGGGGCGTCACCGCTTCGATGAGCAAGGCGCATGGCGATGCCAACAGTGATGCCGCCACGCAGAACAACACGCACGTCGCCGGCGCGAACAGCGTGTCGATTGTCTCGGGCGGCGACACGAACATCACCGGCGCGGATGTGAGCGGCAACCGCGTGTCGGCCAACGTCGGCGGCAACCTGAACATCGCCAGCGTGCAGGACACGACGGTGTCCAGCGCGCATCAGGACAGTTCGGGCGGCGGCTTCAGCATCAGCCAGGGCGGCGGCAGCGCGAGCATCAGCAGCCAGCACGGCAGCGCCAGCGGCAACTACGCGGGCGTGAACGAGCAGGCAGGCATTCAGGCCGGTGCGGGCGGCTTCGACATCAACGTCAGGGGCAATACGGACCTGAAAGGCGCCGTCATTGCCAGCGCCGCCGGCGCCTCGAAGAACAGCCTGACGACGGGCACGCTCACCTTCTCGGACATCCAGAACCACTCCGACTACAGCGCATCGAGCAGCGGTTTCAGCGCGGGCACGTCGGGCTTCATGCCGATGCTCAGCCAGTCCGATAGCGGCCATTCGAGCGCCACCACGAAGAGCGGCGTGAGCGCAGGCTCGATCACGGTGACGGACGCGGCGAACCAGAAGCAGGATATCGCGAGCCTGAACCGCGACACGACCGGCACGAACGGCACCGTGTCGAAACTGCCCGACGTGAACACCCTGCTGTCGAACCAGGCGGACGTGATGGGTGCGGCGAGTGCGGCGGGCGAAGCGGTGGCGAAGGATATCGGCACGTATTCCGACATCCGCGAGCAGGCTGCAAAGGATGGCGCGAAAGCGGCGAACCTGCTGGGCGAGACTGATCAGGCCGCTCAATATCAGCAGGACGCGGCCGACTGGAGTGAAGGCGGGACGGATCGCGTCGCGCTGCACGTCGCCGGTGGGGCGCTGGTGGCGGGTATCGGTGGCGGCAGCATCGGGAGCGCGCTGGGCGGGGCAGCGGGTGCGGGCGTGTCGGCGACCATGGCAGGCAAGCTGAACGACATCAGCGCCGAGATTCAAAGTGCAGACCCGACCGGCAATGCGACTGCGAACCGCATTCTCGGCAACGTGCTCGCAAATGCGATTGCCGGTACTGCGGGCGCGCTCGTCGGCGGCAACGCAGGGGCGTTCACGGCATCGAATGCGGACATGTACAACCGCCAGCTGAACCCGAACGAAAAGCAGAAACTGGCCCAATTGCAGGCAGGAGAAACACCGGAAGAGAAGCAGCGACTGGCGGACGCGGCGTGCGCGCTCGTGCAGTGTGCGGCGCAACTGTCGGATAACGATCCTGCGAAGGCTGCGGCCCAGGATTCGCAGAATCGCGGTGCTGGCTATCTCACCGAGCAAAAGGAACTCAGGGCAACGGGTCTGTTCCAGTACAGCCTTGCTGATGCGCTGACCGATCCCGTGAACCGTGCCGGTGACTGGGTCTTGCAGCAGACCAGATCGGCAGCAAATGGTGCGGCAAACCTGGGGAATCAGGTCGGCAACAAGGCAAAGGCCGATGCTCAGGCCAAGATTTCCGAGGCTCCTGCGAGCCTGATGGCTCAGGGTGCCGTAAACGGGGTGACCGCAGTTACGGGTATGCGCGGTGGTGAGCCGCCAGCGCAAAGCCCTGGTGCCGTGCTTGTGGATAGCGCAGGACAGGCGTTAACTGGCGGTACGGGATCAGCGGCGTACCAACCTGACAATGCGACGCTCGCGACCGATCCAACTTCACGCCCCTCTGGTTTCCGCAAACAGACCGTGGTGGATGCGTGGGACAATGCCGCAGATGGGTCGACCGATGGGACAAAGGCTTGTCCGACCTGCGGCAAGGACGTGACTGTTGCTCCCGGTCAAGGCGCTCGCGATTGGGACGTTGACCATCAACCCCCTTGGAGTCAGCGTGATCTTACAGGGATGACGCGACAGGAAGTTATCAACGAATACAACAGCGGGACGCGCTTGGAATGCCCAAGCTGCAATCGCTCGCGTGGTGCGAATCCGGCAGGCCAATAACATGACACTCATTGAACATCTGGAAACGAATCTCGGTCCAATCGCTGAAGGATGGAAAGACGATTCGACCGTTGGTAACGCGCTGCGTGTCGTTCGCTTTCCGAACCAACCATTTCAAGGTGCTTCCACATTCGCGACTCTCGGACTGAGCGAATCCAAGGTTTCACTGCCCAACGGTAATCACTGCGGCCAAGAACTGCTGTTTGCGGCATGGGACCGCTATCAAGCGCCACATGTTGGTTCATTCCTGCTGACATTTGGCGCACAAGTGCGAAATCGACAGCGTGCGCTACTGCGAGGCGATGTAATCGGTCCAAGTGCGCCCCTTATACCTGGCGTCGCTGCGAATGCGATCTACGCATCTAACCCTGTCATCTATCCCGAGGAACTCGCTCGATACGATGACGATGGGAGCCCGACAGTATTCGTCTGGTTAGTTCCGTTGATGGAAGCAGAAGGCAGGTTCGCCAAGACACAGGGATGGAATCAGTTTGAGGATGCTCTTGAAAAGGCCAATCCCGACCTGCTTGATTTGGACCGGTCATCCGTCGTTCAAGGTGGATAAAGAATGTCCATCCTCGATACAAACGTGGTGGATATTGTTGCCCTTGATCCGAGCAAGGGAATCGCGCGCTTGATCATTTCTGACCATCTCGAATGGACCAACCCTGTAGACGAGCACCTGCTTCTCCTACAGGAAAAAATTAACAGATATCTTCGGTTCCTGGAGGGCGGTGAGTTAGAGCAGCATTATCCTGACGCGGAGCGGTGTAAGTGCGAAATCGAAATCGCGATGAAGTTTGAACCATCGTCCGAGGCATTGCACTTCATCGGAAAAGCTCGCGAGATAGTCCAGGGTGCTGGATTCGACTTGGTATATCAAGTCGGCTAGACCAATGGAAGCCGGTCGCACGTAGTTTGTCCAAACTGCAATCGCTCGCGGCAGGCCAATAAGCTTCGCCGCACGACAACCGTACCAATACGATGCTAGGGAAATGACGTCGACGGAAATGAAATCGAATTTTCAGGGACAGTCTGGACATCCCAATATCGTGGTTTCGATGCCGTCCGGCCCCGAGTTCGGAGCAAAGTCGATACTTTCTTACTTTGAAGACGCGGTGAGCCAAGGAACGGTTTTTCGGGCTGGCGAAACCGTCCAGGTGGGTTGGATGATGCTCATGCTCAAGTCGACGGAAGGCGGTGAATTGGACGTTTGGGAGCCTCGGTTCGGGGAGATTCCGATTGTTTGGGAACGCGGCGCAAGCAAGACGTACCGACAACTTATCGTCCAAAAAAGCGTGGCCGAACTGGTGGGTGCTGAACCAGCGTTTCCTTCTTTGCGGCAGTCCGGTGTCATATCCCCGGACTTTATGGCTTCAAAGGACTTTCAGATGTTCCGTGACCAGCCTACGGGTACCGATTCGGGATGGCTGTTCACCACAGAACAGAACGTCTCCAGCGATGGGCGCCTAGCCTCGTTGTTCGAAGTTGCGAGCAAGCGCCCGGAAATAATTCCCTTCCTCGCTTTGCCCGCCGCGTCATCCGTCGTGCTGAAGGACGGGCAAGTAAACATCAGCTATGGCAAAAAGGTAGTCGGATCAGATTCCAGCGACCTCTTGCGCCGACTGCCAGGACGACCGTAATGAATAACGACCTTAGAGTTCGATTGCTACTCGCTCTGCAATCGTCACTGCTCGGGCATATCACCGCGAATATTCGAGCGGTGACTTGCAGCGTGTCGGGAAACGACATAACAGTGGGCGTTGTGTTTGACGGCGAGATATCGGAAGAAGACGCAGAAACAATGGAGGAAGTTGGATCTGAGTTGGCATCGCACTTTGATCGTGAGTCGGTCAATGTGCAATGTCTGCGAGTCGATGCACCTGGTCCGCTTCGAAGCAAAACGCTGGAACTATGGGCATACAAGCGAAAAGAATGACCGCACAAAGGAAGCTCGAGAACCACATCCAGGCGTTGGCATTGACGGGTGCGCTTGCGTTCGCCACAGGCTGTACGCCAGCTCACTATGTCACGACGGAGAAGCCCGATTACGATCCGGCAACCTCTTCCCGCGTGCGGATCCAGTCGGGCAATGACCTGCAGGCAGCGTCACTCAGGGCCGGCGCCTGCTACACGAATGCGTGGCAGACCGACCCGCAGCGCGTCAGCGTCGATGACGGTTTCTGGGCGCGCTACAGGTACTCGTCGCGCAGCGTGGTGATCGGCATGCCGCAAAGTCCCCGACCGTGGATGCGCACGGATGGCCTGCATTTCAAGGACCTGATCCGCGAATACGTTGTTCCAGCCGGGCAACCGATCACGCTGTCGATGAGTACAGCCGGGGATGTCGGCAGCGGTCGGTACGGCGGCTATTCGTGGTCCTGCAAGCCGTCCGCGATGACCTTCACGCCGGTCGCCGGGCAGGACTATGACGTTTTCCTGAGCGTCGATGAAAGCTCAAGGCACGCCCGGTACTGTTCAGTCTCGGTTCATCGCATCGATGGCAACGGTCTGGATGAACCCGTGGCGCTGCGCACAGCGCCGAAGTGCCCAGAGGATGCATCGGCTGTCACCAGAAGCTCTTCCCATAACTGAACGATCAGCGTTCACCTGAAAACTACGGGGTAAGTCAGCACCAGCGGGAAGCCGTCACGGCCTCGCTGGTCGATCAAAATTCAATGAATCCGAAGTCGAGAATAACAACGATACGTTCAGGTATCCTGACGTTATCATTACTGGCCGCAGGTGTGACAGCCCAGGCGGACGCCTGGGCGCAATCAACACCACCGACGCCCGCCGACAAGGCGGCAGCAGGGAAAGCAGACGCCGAACAGAACCAGCAGGTCCAGCAGCAGCGCGACGCGCTGCAACGCGCACAGACCGTCAATGCGCCATCGGTCCGCTCGACCGTGCCACGCGATGGCACCTGGCCAAACCTGCCGGCCGAAACGCCGTGCTTTCGCATCGATACGTTCGCGCTGGACGTGCCGGCCACACTGCCCGACGCGGTCCGCAGGCAGGGCGCCTCCGCACTGCCGCTCGACCGTTTCGCGTTTGCGCGCGCGTGGCTCGACCACTACCGGGGCCAGTGTATCGGCAAGGCCGGACTCGACACGCTCACGAAGGGGCTGCAACAGGTGATACTCTCGCGCGGCTATGTGACGACGCGCGTGCTGCTGCCCGAGCAGGACCTCTCGACGGGCACGCTGCACGTCGCGCTCGTGCCCGGCGTCGTGCGGCATCTGCGCTTCGCCGATCCGGACACGCGCGGCACATGGAAGTCGGCCTTTCCCGCCCGCGACGGTGACCTGCTGAACCTGCGCGATCTCGAGCAGGGGCTGGAACAGATGAAGCGCGTTGCCAGTCAGGATGTCGACATGCAGATTGCGCCGACGGACATGCCCGGCGAGAGCGATGTCGTGATTACGGTGAAGCGCGCGAAGCCCTGGAGCGTGGTCGCATCGGTCGATAACTCGGGCAGTCGCGCGACGGGCAAGCTGCAGGGCAACCTCTCCGTCGGCCTCGACAATCCGCTCGGGCTGAACGACGTGCTGGCGCTCGGCGCCAGCCAGGACCTCGAGTTCGGCGACCACAGGCTCGGTTCGCACGGCTTCAACGGGTCGTATTCGGTGCCGTGGGGCTACTGGAGTGCGACGGTGTCGGGTAACACGAACACGTATTCACAGCAGATCGCCGGCGTGAACCAGACGTTCGTATCGAGTGGCAACGCGCAGACGGCCGCGCTGCGGCTCGCGCGCGTGCTCTCGCGCAGCCAGAACGACGTGTTCGGCGTCGAGTTCCAGCTCACGAAGCGCTTCGGCGCGAGCTTCATCGACGACACCGAGATCACGCAGCAGCATCGCAACAACACGTTCATCGAGGCGGGCCTGACCGACCGGCACTACTTCGGCACGGCGCAGTTCGACGGCACGCTCGCGTACCGCCAGGGCATCGGCGACCTCGGCGCGACCCCCGACCCGTATCCGACCGGACCGACGTACCGCTATCATATGGCCGTACTCGACGCGAACCTGGCGGTGCCGTTCGCGGTCGCCTCGCAGCATTTCCGCTACGTGACAACGGTGCACGGCCAGTTCACGAACGACACGCTGTTCTACATCGACGATCTCACCATCGGCAGCCGCTACACGGTGCGCGGCTTTGACGGTGAAACGATGCTCGCGGCGGAGAAAGGCTTTTACTGGCGCAACGAACTGCAGATGCAAATCGGGCAGACCGGGCAGGCGCTCTATGCAGGCGTCGACTACGGCCGCGTGTTCGGGCCGAACACGGCGTTTCTGGCAGGTACGCAGCTCGCGGGGGCGGTGATCGGCGTGCGGGGCAGCGTACCGACGCGCGTGGGTGGCTTCGCGTACGACCTGTTCGCCGGCACCCCGCTCTACAAACCGGCTGGCTTTCCGACCGCGCGCGTGACGCTCGGTTTCCAGCTGACCGCCCAGTTCTGACCAGCCATGCCCCATCCGCAGCAGGTCTCACGAACGCCCGGCCCGACACGCGGGGTTGCCGGTGCCACCCGTCCGACGGTGGCTGACGGTCCGGGTCCGGACAACGGAGAGGCGCTTGTCCGCTTCCTGCAGGCGCACGTCGCGAGGCTCATGTCGTGCGACGCCGATCCGGTGCCACCGTGTCCCCGATGCCGTGGCACCCGCATCCTCAAGAAGGGCTATGCGCGCCTGCGCACCGGTCCCCTGCCGACCTACCGGTGCGAACAGTGCGGCCATTGCTTCAGCCGTCTGAGCGGGACGCCCCTGTCGAAGCGGCCCGTCCGGCAACAGGCCGGGGAGCTGATCGCGCTGCTGCCACAGGAGATAAGCTGCGCGGAAGCCGCGCGGCAGCTCGGCGTGATGGAACATACCGTGCTCGAAACGGTGCGGCTCGTGCGCCGCTGGCTGCTCGAACTCGATGCCAGCGGCCACTACGAACCGGGCGTCCGGCTGGGCGGGCGGTTCACCGCCGCGCAGCCCGTGACCCCGCGTTTGCCTGACGTCGGCATCGCGCGCGAGGACCGGGGCCTGTCGGCCACGCTAACGAGCGACTTCGACGAGATCCATTCTCCGCGTCACGACCCGCTGCCGGCCTGTCCCGCCTGCGGCGGCTGTCACATCCGGCGCAAGGGCACAGTCAGCGGCCTGCCGCGTTTCCGGTGCCCGGCATGTGGTGTGCAGTTCAACCGCCGCACGGGGACACCGTTCACCCGGAACCGCGATGCCGCGCGGCAGCGCGAACTGATCCGCTATCTGGGCCTGCCACTGCCGCTTGCCCAGCTCGCGGACATGATCGACACCGACCCGGCCATTACGGCCCGGCTCGTTGACGAGTTTCGCACGCGCTGCGCGCAGCTTGATCCGTCAGGGCGACTGGCTTCGCGCATCCGTGCCTGCGTGCGGCCCGCAACGGACACGCCCTGTGTCTGGTGCGGCGCCTGCGGCCGGCTCATCTCGATGCGCCGGCAACTCATCGAGCGCGACGGCTTGCTGCACGCCGGCCCCTGGCAGGGTGTCGACGACGCGCCTGCCGCTGTGGCCTGACGTGATGGTCGCTGCCTGCCGCGCTTCGCTGCCGGCCCTGTCTGCTACCATCGTTCCGCTTTCGTCACCTGTTTCCAGCATGTCCCGTTCGTCTTTCCGTTCCGCGTCCCGCAGGACCAGCAGAAAACCCCGCACACGCGAACAGCTGCTGCCGCTGCCCGCGTCAAAGGTCCGCGCGCTTTCGCTCGAGCACCACCTCGCGCTCACGGCGCTGCGGGGCGGCCACGGCAGCGTCGAGCAGATGAGCGTGCTGCTCAAGGTGGTCTACCTCGTGTACTTCATGGCGCAGGCCGTCCATGATCCGGTCGATCCCGGGCTGCTGCGCACGGCGGAAGCCGCGCTCCAGTGCTGCGGCCTGCGCGGACATCATCAGGGATGCTGGACGCTGTCCGAAGCCGATCATGACGTACTGGCGCAGGTGCTCACGCTGCATGACGGACAGCTCGGCGCGCTGCCTTCCTTCCGGTATGCCGACGGTTGGGCGCGCATCCACGCCTTCCTCGCGAGCGACGCGCAGTCGCCGCTGCCGGACCCTGCGGACGCGTAGCGTGCAAACGCCCGTTACGAACCGGACCGCGACGGGCCGCCGGGCCCGGCCGGCGCGGCGAACGTTGCGTCGACAAACGTGCGCAACTGCGACAGGTCCGTTTTTGCATACGCGGCCGTGGTCTGCACCGACGCATGACCGAGCAGCGCCTGCGCGGCTGGCAGCGGGACCTGGTGATCGACGACGAGCGCGCGGGCATAGCCGTGCCGCAGCCAGTGCGGCGACGCCTGGCGCAGGCGCGCCGCGCCCGCGTGATCCGTTTTCGCGAGGCGATCGGCGGCCGCCACGAAGATCGCCTTGACCTCGTCGTAGAGGCCCGAACCCTTGAGGGAGCCGCCCTTGAGGCCGTGGATCAGCGCGGCCTGTTCGAAGGGCGGCGGCTGTGGTGGCAGGCCCCGCAGCTGCCGGTAGGTCCGCAGCACCGGCACGCAGACGGCCGGCAGCGGAATCGCGCGGGGCTTGCGCCCCTTGCCGAGCACGTGCAGCGTCCACTGCTCGTGAGTGCCGATAGGGTCGACGTCAAGCTTCGGCAGATGCGCGTCATCGGACCACACCAGCTCGACCAGCCGCACGCCCGCGTAGCGGTACAGCGTCCAGATCGCGCGGCGTCGCGCCGCGACCAGCGCGTCTTCGCCCGGACTGGTCTCGGCGACCCACGCGTCGCACGCGGCGAGCAGCGCTGGCGGCAGCATACGCTGTGGCACGAAGCCCGCACGCGAACGGCCGCCACGCACGAGGCCCGCAGCGGGATTCGCGGTGAGAAAGCCGGTCTCGGTCCAGTAGCGGAACAGGCTGGCGATGACGGCGAGCGCGCGCGATTGCGTGGCTTCGGATACCTTACGGTGAGCATCGGCGGGTGCGTCTTGCGCCGGCTGGCGCAGCGCCTGCCGGTACGCGAGCAGGTCATGCCGCGTGAGATCCGACAAGGGGCCAAGCTGGCGGGTGTCGCACCACGCCACGAGCCGGCGCAATTCGGCGCGGTACGCGCGTAGCGTATGGGGTGAGCGGCTCGCGCGATCACGCAGGAACAGCGCCACGGCCTGGGCGTCGTCGCCGACGCCGAGCGTGTTGGTCGCACTCGTCACGGCCGCGAACCGGCCGGCGCGGGCCAGCCAGGCAACCAGCGGCCGGGAGAGGGTTGGCGGTGCCGCCGGCTCCCGTTCCGGCTCACCCGTCGACACCGGCACCACGGCGTCGGACGCATGCCTGAAACGCCGGCGATGCGTATGCAGCACGCGTTGCAGGACCACCTGCGGTGTCGGCGCATCGTCACCGGCGACGGTCCGCACGCGGCCCCGGTCCCAGTATTCGATGGCGGCCGGATGATCGAGCAGCAGGCGCATGACAGCCGGATGTGCGGTCTTCGCATCGGCCAGCGATGGATGCCGGCGCCGGATCGCGGCCAGCGTCCAGCGCGTGTAGACCACGTGACCCAGGGCGTCGGCGATGTACGCGAGCGCGGCCTCCATCTCGCCGGGCAGTCGCCGCGGCGGGATGACGCCATCGTCAATCCAGTCCGAGGGATCGGGTGCGGCGCTCATGACTTTTTCGTGCGGGAGGTGCCGCCGCCCCGGGCTGGGGTCCGCGTGCGCTTCGCCGTGGCCAGACCCGGCGACGCCGCCGGCGCACGCCGGGGCGCTTCAAGCGCCGACACGATGCGCATCAGTTCACTGAGTTGCGCGTGCTGGCTGGCGTTGACGGCCTTCAGCGCGAGGGCTTCGCCGACCGCTTGCTGGCGGGTCTCGCGTTCCTGTAGAAGCTCGCCGTCAAGCCGGTCGCGTTCGGCTTCGAGCGCGGCGACGCGCCGCTCGGCGAACTTCAGCTGCGAGGCAGACTGCGCATGCTCCTTCTTCAGGGCCTCGCGCTGGTGGGCGGTTTCCTGCAGCAGTTGCCTCGAGAGTGCCTCGTAGCGGTGCTGGGCCTCGTCGAGTGCTTCCCGGTGCGCGTGTTCCTGTGCGGTGCGCCCGGCCGCGGTGGCGTCGAGCTGCGCCTGCTGTTCCTGTGCCGACGCGTCCAGCGCGGCACACCGGTCCTTCAGCACGCCATGCTGCGCACGCAGGTCGGCGAGTTCGGCGTCGCGTGCGGCCACGGCGGCCCGCAGTTCGGTGAGTTCCTGCCGCAGCAGCTCGACACGCAGCTCCGCATCGGTGCGCGCCGCGTCGGCCGCGGCGATGGCCTGCTGCGCGTCAGCCTTCAGGTGCATGACGTCGTCGAGCTGCACCGTGACGGCTGCCTGCCAGAGCGCGCGCATCTGTTCGGCGATGTCGGGCGGGATGCCGGGGATCGCGATCTCGGCGAGGCCCGTACGCACGACCTCGGCCTCGATCGCGTTCAGCGCCCGCGCGAGCGTGGCGGGATCGCCCGCGCCGAGCCGCGCGCGGAGTTTGCGCACCGAGACGAGTTGCCGGAAGCGCGTGCCCGTGGCGGGGGTCGCGTCGCCGGCCTCGGCCAGCATCGCCAGCACGGTCGAGCGGATCTGGTCGGGGGTGGCGGCGGCTGGACGGGACATGGCGGCTCCTGGCAAGGACTTTCAGGCCCATTATTCCATACATTACTAACGATAGAAAATCCCCTAGATTGTGGAAATATGGACGCAAAGCAGGATAATTCCTATTATCGCGGCCAAACAGACGCCAATGAGCCGGTCAGCACCCAGGTCCGCCGGACAGGCGCCGCCAGCCCGGTCTTCATGTGACACGGAAAGACCAGACAGCAACTCTTTGATTTTATTGCATATTAATACAGGGGCAGACCGGAAACCCTTGTCGCACCTAGATCAGGCTACCGTCGTAATCTGCACGAAAATCACGGGGATACCAGACCTCGATGTAGCGGCCGATCAGCCGGCGGGTCGCCGGCGTGTCCTTCAGCAGCCAGATCACGCGATCGTTCAGCACGGTCAGAGAACGTGATACCTTGCGGCGGACCCGCCACGTCAGGATCGCGTCCAGATTCTCGTCGGTGCGCAGCGGCCGGTGCGCATCGAACGTGCTTCTGGGCGGCTTTGCAAAGCGCGCGTTATAGGCCGCCATGAAGGCGGGCGCCCAGGCGTTGGCGGCCTCGATGGTGCTGATGCCGCGCAGCCGCAGCTCCTTCACCAGGCGATCCTGCAGCGTGAGGTGGGCGCGCTCCACGCGTCCCTTGGCGGGGCTTGAGTTCGCGCAGAAGGTGTCGATGTTCAGCTCGTACATCGCCCGGCCGAACTGCGTGACACCTTTGCCTGCTGTCTCCGCGCGGCGCTTCACGTAAAAGACGCTCGCCTTGTCGCTGTAGAACGCCACGGGCTTGCCATGGCGCTCCAGATACGCGCGCGTGGCCTCGAAATAGCTGAACGTCGATTCGGTCGGCGTGAAGTGCAGCGTCATCAGCCGGCTCGTCGCATCGTCGACATACACCAGCAGGGTGCAGGCCGGCGCGCGCTCCTCGAACCAGCGGTGGTCGCTGCCGTCGATCTGGATGAGCTCGCCGAAACACGCGCGCCGGGCACGTGGCTGATGGATTCCCGGCGGGCGCTGTTTGCGCGGCACCCAGAGTCCGGCGTCCGTCATCAGGTGCCGCACGGTTTCCTTCGACAGCACGAGGCCATGGCATTCGCGCAGCTTCTCGCAGGCCAGCGTCGGCCCAAAATCAGCGTAGCGCTCGCGAATGGTGGTCAGCGCACGCAGCGCCAGGCCTTCATCGAGCTTCCGGTTGCCAGGCGCCTTGCGCTTGCGTGAGGCCAGTCCTGCCGCGCCGGATTCACGATACCGCGCCACCAGCCGTTCGACCTGACGCACCGTCAGGCCAAGTCGCTCGGCGGCACGCCCGGGCTTGAGCCCGAGGTCCACCACGGCCTGGATCACCTTCAGACGGTCGAGTTCGCGCATGCTCAATGTCACCAGTGCGGCCGGGCTCATAACTGGCTCCTGCGATCACGCAGCAAACTGCCAGCTTGCCAGCCACGGTAAAACGCGACATTTCTATCTTGCTAGAACACGACATTCTCATATTGCTTCTACACATGTCAAAGCCCGCCAGCGGTTTTTATGTCAAGTCTCACCGCGCTCGCCCTCCCCGGCGTCATCGGCTATGCCCGCTTATCCGGGCATACCTGACCTTCAGGTATGCTGCCGGTTAGCGACCCGTTTCGGTCCTTCGTTGCATTTGCGTGTCTATCCGCTCTGCAAACCGAAACGAACTTAGCGCAGCGATCGGCTGCGTGAGCCTGAAGGAATGCGCTGCAAATGGCAACTGGAAAAAGGTACGACGTCTCGCTCATGCTTCCTTGAAGGTGAATTTCTGAGCAATGTATTTGGCTGAGTTTTCGATATAAGGGAACACGGTGCTCTCATTGATGTTCAACTCGTCCAGCTGTTTAATGACACTTCGCTTGTTCACCACAGCTATGCGCTGAACTGCTATTTCCGGAGTACCGCTCTCGTCCAGCGTGGCGTCGTGCCCGAAAAGCAGAAATGCACCCGATTGAAACGCAATCCGGTTATTAGTATGCTTGCCCTTCACGCATACGACGGAACGTAAGTGGCGAGGATCGATCCGCCCCTCGAAGAAGGGTTTCTCCTCCTTAATGAAGTGCAATAGCTGCTTGATAGCTTTCTGCCTATTGAACTTGCGCACGTCATTGCTGCTGTAGTCGATGTCGTCCTTCGAATTCTGCGGAAGCCGTGTCAAATTCGCGATGCAACTGGCCGTGTCCGAGTCGAAGTACTTAATTTGTGTTCGATCCATTGCGAAAACTACTACCTCACCATCATGGTCGAGGTTGCTCTTGCAGGCAAAGTACAGGGCAATTAGCGGGTTCGACGTGATGTCGAGCAAGCGTGTGGGAAGCGAATAGTGCTGCATCCGCACGAGCCGATCCAACGTGTAGATGTCGCCGTGGAAGTCCGCGGAATTAGAGACCAACAGTTCCCGGTACATCCTGTCTTCTGCGTCTTGATTGATGAAATTTCCTCGTTCGTCCTTCCGAAATATGGACGGTTCCAGTCGGTACTTGGTCCGGTTTGAATGCCCACGGTAGAACACCTCCCGGCCACCATGGTCTAGGCCCAATACGTTCTCGATGAATGTCCCAACGCTGTTGGCTTGGAACTCCGGTGCCGAGACAGGAGGTAAGTCGGTCTTATCGATCTTGGGACTTGCAGGAACGTTAGGTACCATTCCTGTGCCGTTCAGCACCTGGAAGAGATCTTCGTCCTTGATCGCCCAGTGCGTCCGGTTCAGCTCCCAATCGCGAATGTCGAGTGCAGCCTGAAGCGGCTTGATTTGCTCAAACGGAATGGGCGGAATTCTAGCGTCAAGCTCAGGCTCGACGAACAATAGCCGCCCGTCGTTGCGCAGCTTGACGCGCTTCAGCTTGCCCACTCTCATCGACTCGTCGGTGCCTTCGTAGGCAAATAGACAAGGCAGCTCTGTCAGCGCCTTAATCTGCAGTTCCTTCAACTCGCGGAAGCTAGCAGCAATTTCGTCGCTTGTGTATTCAAGGAACCGGCCTCGATCGTACTCGTAGCCAAGGCGGTCCCATGCGCCCTTCGTTGAAGTTACAAGAAAGTTAAACATGCAGTCGACAACACGATTGAGGTGGATCTGTATCGTACACGTTAGCCGATAATGTTGCCCACCATCCATGAGTCGCTACACGGGTAGCTGCTGGATTTAGTCGTGAACTCGGTCCGAGTGAACGCGAACTCTGCAAATCAGCAGGAAGCCTGCAACCTCGGCTCGAGGCTGGTTGCGCGAAGATGCCCATCCTTCTGCGCGGTGAGACTGATCGCTACAGTTCCTACCGAAGCTGAGGCCTAACGGGCGGCTGCACCCCGCTATCTGAACGTCTTCTCGGCGATTGCCGCGTAGACAAACATCGGTTGACGGTGCACTCCAATGTGCAGCCCATCGTCAGATGAGAAAATCTCGCGCCCAAGCACGAAAACATTCGTTGACGAGCGGCGCAATGTGCTTGAGCAGCACGACTATCACGACTCCGGTCGAGCAACCCGCCCTCGGGCGCGCTTGCGATGGCGCTGGCATCAAGTAGCGATGTCCGTTCGACGCATCGTCAAACACACCATCGGCCTCGCCGACCTTGACATCGCGCCTCCAATAGGCCGGCTCGCCAGACCGGCCGCGACCTTCCGACGCCGCCCCGCGCAGCGACTAGGCGCGTCTTCTTCATCAGAACCATAACTTCGAAACACATGGACGTGCGGCTCCGCAGGCTAAAAAACCTTTACAATTTCGAACTTTGACTTGCCATGTGCGATGTTATCATTGACAATAACATATATCCGATTGACGACGTGAATATTTCGATTGCACCTGCCTTATGCTCCCCTCATCTTCTGACCTCATTGAATTCGCGGAGGCAGCTATGGCAGCTGACTATGATCGTATCCGCCAAGTGGGCCGGAGGCTGTGTACAGAATTGGCCACGCAGGACACTGAAGGAGCTAGGTTACTGAAGCAGGTACTAGGACGAAAAGGTGTTCCCCTTCGTGCTGCCGGATATTCTGAGGCGCTGCCTGTTGATAATAAGTCTCGCCTTCCTTTGCTTGAGGTACACGAGACGCCGGATGTGCCGATCTTCCTCGACGAGCTCGGAAGATCAGCTTTCGAGGCATTTTTAGCCGACGCTACACATTTCGACAAATTGGTGGCGCAAGGCATTGCTTCGCGACTTGCCTTGATGCTTTCCGGCCCCCCGGGTACTGGCAAAACCCTCTTGGCAGGCCATATTGCCGCGCATCTCGGGCGCAAGTTTTATGTCGTGCGTCTGGATTCGGTTATCTCGTCGTTGCTCGGGGACACGGCGAAAAACATACGAAGTATTTTCGATTTCGTTGCCGGTAAGAACGCAGTCTTGTTCCTCGATGAACTCGATGCGATCGCTAAGATGCGCGACGACCGCAACGAACTCGGCGAGCTAAAGCGCGTCGTCAACACAGTAATTCAAGGAATCGACTCGCTCGAGCCAAGCGCGATCGTCATTGCTGCGACGAATCACGCCCAGATGCTGGATACCGCAATCTGGCGGCGCTTTCCCTATAAGATTTCGTTCGGTGCCCCTGAGTACGATTTGCGGCAAGCGTTGTGGTTTCACTTCCTTGGCGATGATCCCGCCTATGAAGTCGCGTCACGCATGTTGGCTCTTTTGTCAGAAGGGCTCAACGGCGCTGATATTCAACAATGTGCGCTTGCCGCCCGTCGCCTTGCGGCGCACAAGGATGAGCACGTTGATATGTGGGGCCTCGCGTGTTCACTCATGCACCGCCAGGCAGGTTCGTTCGCCAGCGGGACGGTTGCGCTGAACGATAAGCGACGTTTGATTGAGACGCTCGCGCAAGAGCACCGTGTCGCGCAAGCTGAAATAGCGCGATTTCTTGGCGTAACGCGCCAAGCCATTTCACCTTATTTGAAGCCTGCGGACAATGGCAACTGACGCTCGACCTGTTCTCAATCCGGTTTTGACACTCAAGGCGGACTCACGACCACGATCGGTTACCGGTGGAGGGCTCAATGAATCTCACATCCGCACGGAGCGGCTGGCACCACAACGCGCTCGACTGGCAAAGCAACTCCGGGATCTCGCAGATACGAACGTTTCTCTTCACGCCGGATTGATGCTCATCGTCATCGAGATGTTCGCCGATTCATACGCTCCGACTTATACACCGTCAGTCATATTCAACGACAGGCATAACGCGCAGCTCATCGCGCCGGTCCCTAGCGGCTATTTGGTTCAGCTCCGCCAGAATGCATGCCAAGATTTGGCGTCGTACATCGAATCGACAAACAGGGCCGAGGCGCGGGCGATTATTTCTCGAATCAAAAGCGTCGAAAGTATGTTTGTATCGCCCCTAGCTGGCGGGCAGGACTTCAACGCGCTGTGGAACGCCGCCGCAACGCGCGAAGACGGCCGAATTTTCACCGCATGGCTTGCCCCATTTTTCGATGTGATGGCGCGTGACAGCATCACGCAATTCATTAACGCATCGCAACGGGAAGGCCGAATTCGGCCACTACCCAATCTGATTTCGATAACGCGCGAGGCAGGGTCTAATGCGGACCAACTTCAGATCCAGACCGCAGCAACGTCGCTTAGCATCGCACGCAGCACGCGCGCGTATCGGCAAGCTCCGTTCACTCCGGTCGAATTTGTTGCGTCCGATGCAGAAGCGCTTCGTCAACTTGTCATAGCGGGCGCGGTTTTTCGCATCGATCCAGTCAGACCCGTTACGGCTGCCGTCGTTCCACGAGCGCCAGATCCGGAGCGGCCAGTACCGAACGAGCAATGGCAGCCGATCGTAGGCATCGTCGATGGAGGGCTATTTGCCCAGAGCTACGAGCCGATGGTTGCATGGCGGGCCCCTTCGCTCGTTGCTGACGTTGCCGCCAATCGCAAGCATGGTAATCAAATAACGTCGCTCGTCGTCCAAGGTAGTGCGTGGAATACTCACCTGTCTATCCCGGACTTAGTGTGTCGGGTTGGAATTGCGCAGTCTATCGCGCGAGAAGACGCCGCAGGCGCGACGTCCGAAGCGCTGGAAAGTTATCTGCGTGCGGTAATTGGCCGCCACTGCGGCGACACCAAGGTCTGGAACATGTCTTTCAGTGAGCCGGTCCATGGTGATCGTCCGCTTTTTATGAGCCGATTGGGACATCGGCTTCGCCAAATAGCCCGTGATTACGGTGTGCTGCCGGTGGTCGCCATCGGCAATCATGCACCGGAGAACTCGGCGAGGCTTTGCCCGCCAGCGGACTGTGAAGCAGCGTTGACCGTTGCAGGCCGACAATCCAATGCGGACGGCGAACCGGGCCTACCTTGCATCGTAAGCCTGCCTGGTCCGGGTCCCGAAGGACTCTTCAAGCCGGAGATCTCGTGGTTCTCCACGCTGAGAGGTCTTGGCGGTGAAATGTTGGTGGGATCGAGTTATGCCACCGCAATCACTTCGGCACTTGCTGCCCATACTTTCCACAATCTCAAAGAGCCAACGCCCGACTTAGTCCGAGCCCTTTTGATCGATGCCTCCGAGCGAGACTCCTTTGATCATCGACTTGGCTGGGGCACACCACATCAAGACCAACGACTCCCATGGGTCTGCGCGGAAGGGAGTGTAACGCTGGCTTGGACTGCTCACCTCGCGGCTGGTTTCTGGCACTATTGGGACGACATTCCGATCCCACCGGAATTTGTCAACGACGGCAAATTGCGAGGCCGCGTTGCCTTAACAGCAATCCTGAATCCTTTGGTATCGGAACTCGGTATGGCGAATTACTTCGCTACTCGCGTTCAGGTCGCCCTCCAATATTGGACGCCAGGCGGAAAAGTTGCGAATCTGGCGGGTAGCATGCGAGAGGATCAAGCGGCCGAACTGGAAGCACGTGCGTCGTTAGCCAAATGGAATCCAGTTCGCCATCACGTCAATTACGTAGCGCGCGGCCGTGCCTTCAGCGGCACCACGCTGCGCGTCTGCGCACGTATCTTTCCTCGCGACCTTTACCAGTTCGGATACGTACGAAATGAAGACGTGCCACCGAGCGAAGTTGCGTTTGTTCTTACGCTCAGTGCGCCGGAAGACTCACCCAATAGGGCGTCGATTTACAACTCGCTCGTCGCCCGTCTGGGAAATTACGTCGAGAGCGCTGTGAATGATATTGACATCGACATCGACCAATGAAAAAGAGTTCAGCGCGCAATTCAAGAGCGGAGCTATCCCGTTTCGTACATTCGTGGTTCGCAGGTGGCTGGCGTTTCATCCATCAATATGGCCGGCATGACGCGTTTAATGGGGCCGGGCCGAAAGCCCATCGTCGGACCAGCACCAACCTACCGTCGCAAAATGCCTGAAAATCAAGGGTAGGCCTAGACATCATGTATGGACCTGCCCCCTCAATGCGGCTCTGAGCCGCGGAGTAACCGACCTCAAGCTTAATCCGCGTACCTTGAGGTGCGGCAGGTCCATACATGATGTCTATCTGCTCGTACACTTGCGTTCTCGAGCCGGCTTAACCGCTTAAGGTTTAGGATTCGGTATTTGCGACTCGCATGTGGCAGCACCTCAAGGCAAAATGCGCCCCACAGAACAAACACAACGAGAGAACCAAAATGACCAACAGTCGCAACGCGGAGAGCGACGATCAAACGCTCCAGATCTTGACAACCTTACTGGAGCGAGTTTCCGCATCGACCAAGAGGACACGCGAAGGTCAAGTGACATATGTCATCGGCAACAACGGAACAGGGAAGAGCCGCATACTTGGCGAACTTGCGGAGCATTTGAAGAATGCAAAGCCTGCGCGTTCCGTGGCTTGTATCTCAAACTCTATTTATGACCGCTTCAAATACGGTGATTCGGGTCTGATTCGCTATCTCGGCGCCAGAAATGCCCCGAATGCGGTATTCCATTCCGCAATTGAGCGACAGTTGAGTCGCTTTATTTTGCAGTCCATGCTCCTTGATCGTCGTCTGTTCACTCGACTTTCGGAAGCAGTTCACATGGATTTATCGTTCTCTCTCGGTCGTGACGTCGAGATGGAGGTCAAGAAACTTCTTGATTTTGATCTCACGCAAACCAGAACTAGGGGTAGAGGAAAAGGGAAGGCGAGGACTCACGCCGACTTGCTGACGTCCAGGCCGCTAGCAATGCTGAAACGCATAGCGGAAGGTGATGGGCGGTTCGACCATCTGACCGAGGCACAGCTTCCGGTGTTTCTCAGATATCTCGACCTAACCCTGGATATCGATCTGCATGTACGTTTACCCGACGGTAGTTCCATAGGCTTCAAAGATCTCAGTACGGGAGAACAGAACCGCACGTTGTTGTTTGCAAAAATTTTGAGCGCTATGGAAGAAGGGGCCGTTTTCCTGATCGATGAACCCGAGATCAGCCTTCACCTCCATTGGCAAATGGAATTCCATCGCACGCTCATGAAGCTGGTCTCGGGCCTTAGGCGCTTTCACGTGGTCGTCGCGACGCATGCGCCAATAATAATCAGTGAGGCCGCTCGTATCGATCAGAACCGGCAACGGAACGTCGTGATGGTTTTGCGCAGGGTGCTGAGCGACGGAGACACGCCTGGCGAGCAACCGCCGGGTAGCGCACCTGTGACGTGCGACATTCATACCTTTACTGACGTGGCCAGCCACGAGCAGCTTGTACTTCGATACTTTCAGACAGCACCGTATCACGCACACGAAGTCAGTTTTCAAATTGCGGACGCGGTCCTTCGCGTCGCCGAGGATGCAGGGGCACATCGGCGTGGTGCGGAGGAACTTCTACGTGAAATCCGAAACGCTGTCGGTTTGTCCGACGAAGCGAAGGCTCAGATTGATTCGGCGATTGAACTCATTCAGGAAAAACTCGTGCCCTCAATTCAACGAGCACTCGTGCCGTCCACGAAGGAAACTGTCTGACATGAAGTCGCTTTGCACGGATACTCAACGGCCTCATTTGCTCAAACTCGTAAGACTGGTTCGTGACAAGACGCTTAGCGGAACACAGGCCTGGACGGCGTTCTCCGCGCCGAAACCCTCTCAAACATTCAAGCTAAAAGATGGGCGCGAGACAACGATCGAATTTTCGCTTGGAGAGCGCAAGACATATGGAGCCCTCCGCGACGCCGTGCAGTCAAAGCTTTTTCAGCAGTATGGCCGCTCGTGCGCTTATTGTCGCCGCCCTGTAGGGCACTATGGATACGATTGGCATATCGAGCATGTCTTACCAAAGGCGATTTACGGGGCGCATACGTTTAGATTGGCAAATCTCACTGTCGGTTGTGTTCATTGCAATCGATGGAAAGGTGCAAGCGTCGACAGGAACGTGAGGCACAAGGTGCTTCCAATTATCAACCCTCTGGCCGATGGCTTCAGATACTCCGATCACCTTCGATACCTACAACTCAGTACTGAAGAGATGAGCTTTGCGAAGTACTCACCCCTCTCCGATTCCGGTAAAAAGACGTATGACCTTTTGAGGTTGGATGAGCTTGAACGGGCGCACGCCGTGAACAGTTTGGACGGAATTTCTGCCGCCTTGCATGAACGTCTCACGCGAGCGATGTCCGTCGGACTCACCACGCCGGAAGGTCAAAGATTTCTTACGCTTCTTAGTGAACTCAAGTCGGCGATCTACCACCGCCCCACGTTCAAAAGTCCTGCGTAACGGGGTAATTGTCCCTTTCGTACCGAATCTGACGGCACCGTCGCGCAAGCCGCACACAGCAAGGCTCTGCGTCTCGGCGACCCGTGAAGAAATGACCGTGCTGCGGAAGGTGCGGCCGTCCTCGTCGACCGACTCGATGATCACGCGCTGGCCGCTCGCTTCGGCGATCACGCGCACGGTCCGCTCGCCGTAGCGCATCAGCGCACCGATCGGCGGGCAGGCCGGGGCCTTTCGTCTCCTGCGCGGGCGGGGGCTACCTGTCATCGCTCTTGCCCCGCTTGCGGCGCACCGCGGTCTTGCCGGCGGGCGCGGACGCGACGCGCGGCGCACGCGCGGGCCGGGTCGCCGCCGGACGCGCCGCAGTGGTCCCTGCAGGGGCGCCCTTTGCACGGCCCGGCCGGGCCGGGCGGGTCTCGCGGACGTCCCCCTGACGCCCTGCCGCAAGCTGCTGCTGCAGCGTCACGTTCGTCGCCTGCACGGCCTCCAGGCGCCCCTGCAGCACGCCCGCCTGATGACGTGCGTCGCCGAGCTGCGCCTGCAGCGTCTCGACGGCGCGGCGATGCTCCGCGTCGCGCCGGTCAGCGCGCCGGTTCGCCTCATCGAGTTCCTTCTGCAGCTTCGCGGCCGCGCCCCGCTCGCGGTCGATCTCGAGCAGTGCCCGCTTCTCGGTGGCCCGCAGGCGCTCACCGGACTGCGCCGCTGTTTCGCGCAGCTTCTCCAGATCGCGCGAGAAGCGGTCGCGCACCTTCTCCAGTTCACGGTCGCGCACCGCCGCCTCGTTTTTCAGGCGCACGATGTCGGCTTCCATCGCCTGGCGCGCCGCGTGCCCCTCGGCCTGCGCCCTCTCCAGTTCGCGGACCTCGACCTGCGCGGCGAGCAGCGCCGCGGTACGCTGCTCGAGCGCCGTCTCGGTGCGTTCGAGCTCGCTGCGTGCCGCGGCGACGCGCTGTTCCGCGGCCGCGCGCTCCCCCTCCACTTCCGCGCGCAGCGCGTCGAGCTGCGCCTGTGCGGACGCCGTCGCGCGCGTCCACAGCGTCGCGACCAGTTCGCCCGCCGCGTCACGCAGATCGGCGGGCAGGTCCGGATGCTCGATGCGCACGCGGCTTTTTTCGCGCAGTTCGGCCCAGAACTCGCCGAGCACCGCCGCGGGCGTCCCCATGCTGCCGCGCTTCACGAGCTGATACAGGCGGTTCGCGGTCGGCGGCTGGCCGAAGCGGAAGAACAGCAGCGCGCAGACCTCGCGGTACAGCTCGCGGGTCTTCGGAAATTCGAGCTTGAGCCGCTCAATCTCGGCCGCGAGCCGGGTGTCATCGGATGGGATAGCGGAAAAGGCGTCGGACATGGACGGGAAACGCATTCAGATGCGTCGATAATACAACGTGAAACGCTATATATCCGATCATCGATGGACATAAATTTGACATTATCCGCATAATGTCGTAAACAATGAAACGGTCCATATCGTCATCGAACGCACTCCCGGAAAAGCTCACCCTTTCCCGAAAAGACTCACCTTCATGCCGAAAACGCCGAAGAACAGCCCAGCCAGTCTTTTGGCGCTGCAGCCCGCCCCGCTCGAGACGCTCGCGATTCCCGCCGCGCTCGACGGTCATGCCGGCACGAACCGGGCGGCGGGCGGCCACGCGCAGATCGCCGCGACCAACGACCTCGACGCGATCCGCGCGTGGCTCGGGCGCTTCGCCAATACCCCGACGACCTTCGGGAACTACCGGAAGGAAGCGGAACGGCTGCTGCTCTGGTCACTGGTCGAACTGGGCAAGCCGCTGTCGTCGCTCACCCACGAGGACTGCCTGCGCTACCAGCATTTCCTCGCGGATCCGCAACCGGCCGCACTCTGGGTCGCCAGCGGCGGCCGCAAGCATCCGCGCGGCGATGCGCGCTGGCGCCCGTTCTACGGGCCGCTGTCGCCGGCCAGCGCGCGCCAGGCGATGGTGATCCTCAACGCGCTGTTCTCGTGGCTGGTGCAGGCGGGCTATCTCGCCGGCAATCCGCTCGCGCTCTCCCGCCAACGCACCCGCAGGGCAGCGCCGCGCATCACCCGCTATCTCGAGCCGGGCCTGTGGCAGGCGGTCAAGGACTTCATTGCGTCGATGCCACAGGACACCGCGCGGGGGCGCGCCCACTATCACCGGGTCCGGTGGCTGTTCACGCTGCTGTATCTGGGCGGCCTGCGCATCGCCGAGGCCGGCAGCAACACGATGGGCCAGTTCTTCGTGCGGCGCGACACCGACGGCACGATGCGCTGGTGGCTGACCGTGCGCGGCAAGGGGGACAGGGAACGGCTCGTGCCCGCGACGCGTGAAATGATGTCGGAGCTCGCGCGCTACCGGCAGTCGCTCGGGATGACCGCGCTGCCCTCGCCGCATGAGGCGACGCCGCTCGTGCTGCCGATCGGGTCAACTGCAGGCGGCGCTTCGGGAAGGACCGGTGAATCGTCCCGGAGGAACACTGCGGCGCCGGTCAACCAGCCACTCACTCGCGCCGCGCTGCACACGATCGTCAAGCGCGTGTTTGCGGGCGCTGCCCGCCAGCTGCGCGAGCACGGCGCGGAATTCGAGGCCCGCGCCGCGCTACTCGAGCAGGCGTCGGCGCATTGGCTGCGGCATAGCGCGGGTTCGCACATGGCGGACCGGCAGGTCGACCTGCGGCTCGTGCGCGACAACCTCGGCCACGCATCGCTGGCCACGACGAGCCTGTATCTGCATGCCGACGATGATCGACGGCATCACGAGACCGACGAGAAACATCGCATCGACTGGTGAGACCGGTGACGGCCCCGCGCTGAAATCCCGTCAGTTAAACTGGCTGCCCGATACCCGGACTGCATCGCGCATGCAAGAATCCGGGTGACCCGTTCTAACGCGGACGCGTTTTCCTTTTACCGTTATGGAAACCCTCGCCCTCGAACCGCAGGTGCTTGCAAACCGTCATGGCGTCGCCTTTGGACTCGTGCATCAGAATGTCACGGTCGACTGCGTGATCACGCTTGCGGCACTCGAAACGTATTTCTGGCTGGAACCGCGGGCCAGTGATGCCCGCATCCTGAAGACCTTCCGGGATGGGTACGGCCGCATCCGCGCGATCGCGGGGCGCAAACTGCTCGCTCATCCGGCTGCGCGTCTTGAACTGACGGCGGAGGATTTTGCAAGGCCTTGACCGCCGTGCGTGATGACCGCCGGCTTATTCGATGACAATGCACGATGTGACTGACAGGCGCGCATGGTGATCACCTACATGGCCGCCGACCTAGCACCCGATGTGCCGCATCCGGTCGGACGATGCAGAAAGTGATGAAGCCTCTATTCAAGGATGGATGGCACCCCCGCTACCCGGTTGCCGTTCGTCTGTGACATTCACGACGGATGGGCGCCCGGCTGTGTTGTGCACAGACGCCAGATCTGCCGATATCCAGCAACCGGGTGGTTGTCGGCCACGCATCACCCGTCGCCGGTTTCGACGGTCACATTCGAAAAAATCTATGGTCCGGTCTGGACGATGGGCCTCAACACGCACCGGAAGTCGGGGAAAACCGCCAACTTCCGGAACCTTGGACGATACCGGACAGGCTGCCGTATCACAATCGGGCGCATCGAAAAACAACATGCGGGCGACTCGTCGATCAGGTTGCGATCTCAACCAGTCACGCGAGGGGGTATCACATGGCCGCGAAGCTCCGATAGCGGTGGTGCGCGCTGGACGCAGCCTGCTCACGCCGCATTCACGACGTCCTTGAACGCCTTGCCGGCCGAGAACTTCACGGTTTTCGCGGCGGGAATTGTGATGGTCTCGCCCGTCGACGGATTGCGCCCGCTACGTTCGGCGCGGGCGCCCGTCGAAAACGAACCGAAGCCGACCAGCTGGACGGTCTCGCCGCGCGTTACGGCCGCCGTCACGGTTTCGATGATGGCATCAATTGTCTCTCCCGTGCTGGCCTTGCTTTCACCCGTGGTGGCGGCGACCGCATCGATGAGTTCCTGTTTGTTCATGTATAAGCTCCTTTCTGAAGAAAGCGCCCGCGCATCGCGGATGGGACGCTACCCTACCACATGTACGGTACCAGGCAATCCGTGAGGCTTCAGCAAAGCCGGTCGAGCGCTTTCCTCACGAATTCGGCCCTTCCCATTACCGGCCGGTTTTGGTGAAGCTGGGTGGTATCGATGTGTCTCTGACTGAACGGTTGCGACCAATACACCGCGATTCGTTGAATACGCACCATCGCAGCGCTATGCTTCGCACACTGAAGTCACAACAAGCGACAGACGTTACGGAAGGGAAACGACACAATGCGACTGCGACGCATCACGGCACGACGTTCCACGGTGCACGGCAAGGGACTCTTTTCGCTGCAGCTGTGCAACAAGTACGATCTTGATGACCTCTATGCGCTACTCAAGCTTCCTCATGGTATTGCGGATGAGAAAGACCGCGCAAACAAGTGGCGATCTCGGAAATGCTGGATGTCTTCCTCAGATTGGAGTGGAAGCTTGCCCGTTCATCGCACAATCTTCGTCGGGAAACGTGGCGCTCCGGCGGGAAAACAGTTTCTTCAGAAAGCTCATAACCTCAACATACTCCCAAGTTATCTGCGCGATCGGCACGAAACGTCGATGCCTTGGCGTCGGTTCGCCGATATGCCGGAGCGCTGAATATGTCGGAGGCGAACAGCCGACGCATCAAGTCTTCTGCTCGCCGTTGGCGGCCGGACCACCGCGATATGCACCTGGCCGGACGTGTGACTCCGACAGCTCCAGTGCCTTGAGCGAACTCATGAGCGCCTTCAACGTCGAAAATGCGTTTCCATCGGCACCGCCGCCAAGCTGGATCTGCGGAACGAGTGGCACTCTCGCCGTTTCAAACGCCTCCGCCAGCCGCAGCATGACCGTTTGCATCAGCTGCTTGTCGGCACCGTCGCCCTCCAACGCTTCCGACTTCGCCTTGATCGCCGCCGCTTCCGCCTCCCCCACCGAGCGTATCGCCGATGCCCGGCCGGTACCCTCCATCTCCTGTCGGAACTTCTCCGCCTGAGCCAGCGCCTCGATTTCCTGCCGGCGCTTCTCGGCCGCCTTCACACTCGCCGAGCCCTGGTTTTCCTTGATGCTGATGTCCACGAGCGAACCGGTCAGCTCCTTCTGCTTCGCCGCGCGCTGCTCGGCTTCGTTCAGCTCACGCTGCTTGTCGGCAGCGATCTGCTTCTGCGCAAACGTCTCGACCTGCTCGCGTGCGATCTGGCGATCACGCAACTGCGCCATGATGTTCTCGATCTGCACGTCCCCCGCCTGCGCCTTGGGTGTCCCGATCAACACCTCTTCGAATTCCAACGAATACGCCTGAAAGCGATCGCGCATGTCGTTCGACGCATTCGTCTGCAACTCGCTGCGCGACTGGATCAGTTCGATGAAGGTCTTCGTCTGCGACACGTTCTTGAAGTACGACGACACCATCGGATCAAGTGTCTGCTCGACGAGCTGCCCGATGTTGCCGAACCGCTGCACCACCAGCGGAGCCTTGCGATAGTCGATATGCACGACGACCGACAACGGCAGCAACGGTTCAAACGCGTCCTTCGTGATCAACGTGATTTCGCGCAGGTTTGAATCAAAGCTCGATCCGCTTTCGCCCGACTTCCACATCAGCACGAAGTTCGTGGTCGGCACCAGCTCGATCTTGCCCGCGTAGGTGTTGAACGCATACTTGCCGGGCATCAGCGGATCGCGCCACACGCCGCGGCAGCCGTTCTCGACGAGTTGCCCGTGGCTGTAGTCGCTCCCCGAAAGATCATTGCCGCGACGACCCGTGTAGGACACGACGACACCCGCATAGCCGACAGGAATGACCGTCTTGCGAATGAACTCCACGGTGGCGAACAAGCGGTTGATGTACCAGGTGCCCTCAACCAGAACCCGCTCCTGCCGTCCGCGGTGGCCGCCGGCGGCGAGAAACTTTTCCGGCTCCTGATACGAGTTGTGGACGTCGCCCACATCGGGAGCGAGCAGTTCATCCTTTGGCAGTGCTGGGCCGTCCTGCACCGTCACGATCGCCAGCAGGTCGGAGTCGTGTTCACCCTCAGCGCCCTTGATGACAACGGGCGAGAAACCGGCGCGCTCATCGAGAAGCTCGCGCATCTTCTCGTAATAGGCCTTCTCCTGTGCATTGAGCGAGAGGGCATACGTCGCTTCATCTGTCATCACGACAAAGAGCGCGGGATTAAGAATGTGCGTGCCTTCACGCAATACCTTGCGCTGCGGACCTTTCTCGCCACCTTTCTGCAGAAACGCGCGCACATCGCGGAAGTCGTCGACATTTGAGTTGACGGCAAGCGTCTGGCCGGCCGGCAGATCATGACCATCGCGTGCGAAAACGTATCCGATTTTGCCCTGCGTCACCGACACCATGGGGCGAATATGGACGCGGTACTGGAACGGCGCGAAGAAGTGGAATCCGCCACGTCGCAGGTCCGGCTGAAAACCAGCCTCGCCCTGGAGCGCCAGCAACCCCATCTTCACGGAACCGCACAAACTCCACAGCTTCTCCACCACGCCTACGCGATCGTTCGGAATGTAGCGGATCACCCCGGCCACCCAAACCAGTAGCGCAATTGCCAGTAGCCCGGCAATGCTGAACGCCACGATTTCCCCAAGTTGCAACATGTGGTTCATTTGCTTTTTCCTTTCTGTTTTTTTGACCGGGACGTTCCCCGTATCGCGTCCTGCAACAATTCTTTTGCTGCTTCAACCGACATGACGCGGGTCCGCTCGTTTTCCGGCCGCCACTTCACGCTCGTACCAGTGACTGCGCATGCGGCTAAGCCCGTCCCACCCGCTGTCCGATCTATTCCGCCTGTGCCGCAGGCACGGGTGACCCTGATGTGCTCGTGATAAAACGTTGCAGCCGATCCCAGGCCGCGAGGTAGCGGTGCTTCGGCACCGCTACCAATTGCTCGTCGTGGATCGCCAGGACACGCTCGACAGCCGCCCGTTCGTCGTCGAGCAGCATCCACCTCTCGCCACTCTCAGCGCGTCCGATGCACGCGTCCAGCGCGGCTTCGGCCTGCTGGTAGATGCGCAACGTCGCACCCGACGTCGTTTCAGTCCGCAAATAGAACGCGAGGTAAATGACACGCAGCAGATTGACAATCTGTCCGACGTTGGCCTGACCGGCACAGACCGTCGCGAACGCCAGGTGGTTTTCCAGCGACAATGCCCGCACCTTCCCGCTCGATAACGGCAGCAGCATCTCTTTTGTTAATCCCGCGCGGGCTGCGCGCCGCGTTGCATTTCTTCCCACCCGTTCCTTCCTTCACCTGAACTGAAATCTCGCGTCTTTCTTAACGTTGCGCGTGATGCCATGCCACGTCACATACTCCCCTCGTAATCGTACTTGAGGCGCAGGTGCTGCTTTTTCGTCTTCTCCAGAATCGCGCAGTTCGGACACCAGCTTGGTCCATTCAGAATGCTGTCGGGAGACGCTTCCCAGACGTGCCCGCGATGGCATTCCCACGACAGCCGCACCTTGACACCAAGGTATTCCGCGCTCAGGCAACGACCGCCGCGTTCGATCGCGATCTGCTGCATGGTCTCGATCGTGTGGCGCCGACGCAATCCCGCACACGCCCTGCACCAAGTTCCGTCCAGCAGTATTCGAGTCCCTTTGGTCCGCCACTCGTGACCTCGCGCACACCGGAATGTGTAATGCGCAGCGATACCGGCATATATGGGGTTCACCACTTCTCCGCCCAGCGACGCCGCAATGGCCTTGAGCTTCGCTAGCCCGTCCTCAGTGCGCTGCGCCTCACCTGTGCGCTTCGCCGCGCAACGACTACACCAGCTTCCCCGCAGGACCCTTGATCCTTCAGCCCGCCATTCATGTCCGGCGGTACAGCGAAACCGATATGTCACGTTGACGCCCGCATATTGGCTATCCAGACACTGCCCGCCGTGTGATACCGCAGCCGCCTGCAAACGCGCCAGACCATGCGGGTCGAGCATCCTTTCGCTATGGCGGAGCCCGAAACAGATGCGACACCAGTTGCCCCGAACAACGCTCTGGCCGCTCGCGTGCCAGCGGTGCCCATTTGCACATTCCCACTCGTAGCGATCGGCGATGCCCGAATAAACGTCAGCAAGACATCGCCCTCCGTGCTCAGCAGCGGCCTGGCGCAATCGGTCGAGCCCATTCGCATCGGTTTGCATGACTGCCGACCGCTCGTCGGCGCAAGCCGGGCAACCGCTCCCTTCCAGAATCTTGCGCGCCTCGGTATCCCACCGATGTCCTTGCCCGCATCGAAAGTGCTGTCGCACCGTCGAACCCAGATACTCGCCTTCGAGGCAGACCAGATGGCGCTGCGCCAACAGATCAAGAAACCGCTGACGCACGGCTGCCCGTGCACACATGCGACAGGTCGTCGAGCCTCGCGTGACGACGCTCGCGCGCCGTTCGAATTCATGTCCGTGGCGACATCGAAAACGGTAATTCGCCTTGGCGCCGACCCACTCAGTCGCCAGTAGCGTAAGACCTGCCGCATTCGCAACTTCCGCTGTATGCCTCAGTGCCTCCCCAGCTGAGCGTGCCATATTCAAATCTGTCCCTTCACTTGTAATCCGAGCTTCGCATCCAGGTATCCAACCGCGAGCGTTTGCCCAACCGTACAGTCGTCGCGCCTGCTGTGCCGTGCGCCAACCGGCTCGTGTCAACTGTGAGCCCGTCTGTCGACTCAACAAGTCCTGCCGCCCGGGAAATCAACGAGGCAGACTGGATGCAGTGGTCTGCGTCGCGACCTCAACGATATGTTGCGAATCCGTTATGGCAGCAAGGTACCCCGCCCGTTATCGAGAACGCGGATGACATTTACAAATCCATGACACGCTTGGGCAGAAGCGCTGATGGTGTACGCCACTGCCATCGGCATGCCTTTGAATCTGAAGACCAGCTTCGGATCGTCGCTACTCAACTTCTCCGTAGCTTCTTTAGATACGGTTAGCGCGTGTTCCTTCGCTACCGCAACATCCCCCATCGCGTCGCGATGAACACCCCTTCCATGACAAGACCCGACACACATAGGCTTACGGCAGCTAACCCGGCACTTCGATTGCCTTGCATTTATCTAGGCACCTGATATTTCAAACACGATCCAAAATTCAAGATCCGATAAATGAACCGCCTGCCAGGCCCGAGTCCAACGACGCTACCACGTCAGCTTGCGATCTTTTCGACATACCCGCGCTCCGCCGAGGAAATCACTCGAAAAGAATGTCAACGGCAAGAAAGTTAGTCGAATCGGTTCGCACCACGCAATGGCGACCGGTTTCAGTCGTATTGAGGAGAACATACTGTCGCTTCAATTGCTCCCGCGTCGCCTTCGGGTCCAGCGTCCGCATCGACTCGATCTGGGAATCGGTGACATTCTCCGGGGCCGACAGAACCGGAGTGCATGTCAGGTTGATCGATTGACCACCGTACGCGCCGTTGACCCCGTTGGTTGTTGCATCATCGATGCCCTTTACGACAACCGTTCCGTCGATCTTCACTTCGTATAAGTCGTGCGCGAAAAGGCCTTTCGTGATGCAAAGCTCAACGGACTTGCCGGGTGTGCCCTGCGTGCTCACAGTCGGTGAGCACGCCGCCTTGTCGTCAACCGGTGTAAGCGTGATGGCATCCGACCCGCCGGCGGCAACTGCGGGGCGGTGCGCAACGACGATTGACGTTACGAGAGCAATAGCCACAAGAATTGACGTCTGTTTCATTTTTCGATTGTCGGGTGAGTTTTCGATGATGCGCGTCGGCGTTCATAGCGGTTTTTCGTGCGGAGGTTGGCCGACACCCGCTGAACCCCTGACGTTTGATCGCAGCCCATAAGCGTCTCAAATGTGAACTATTGCTGGATCGTGGCATTCTTCAGCAGACCTGCCGTGAATTGTGCACTGGCCTTCTCCAGCGCCAGCGCCTGGAGCTGCTGCCGGATCGTGTCTTTCACCTGGTCGAATTTTGGCACCTGCGTCGGCCGCTTCGCATCCAGCTTCACGATCACACGCGCGTTGCCGACGATCACCGGCTCGGGTGTCACGCCACCTACGGGCAACTGAGTGAGCGCCTGCGCAACCGGCAGGGGCAGTCCGCTGGTCTTGCCCTCGGCTGCCGGAGCTTTGAAGCTCACCCACGGCAGTTCGCCGCCGTTTGCCTTATCCGGCGTGATGCTGTACTGGCGCGCGAGCACATCGAACGACTTGCCCGCCTTCAGTCCACCGAGCACCGTTGCAGCCGTCATCGCGTCAGCGACGGCAATGATGCGCGGCCTGTAATCGTCCTTGCCGAGCGACGCAACGATCTCGTCATAACGCGACTTGACCTGGGCATCAGTGACAGCATCGGGATGGATGTTGTCCTTCAGGTAAAGCTGCGACTCCGCGTTGACCTTCGTCGCATTGATGACCTGCTGCACCTCAGGCTTGTTGCCATAGCCCGCCTTCTCGGCGTTCTGCCGGAACAGTTCGCGCGTAATCAGTTGCGCCTTGAGCGCCTGGCGCAGTTGCGGCGTGTCCGGCTGGCGCGTGGCTTGCACGGCCGCATCGAGCTGCGCCTGGGGGATCGACACGCCGTTGATGATGGCGACCGTGCCTGCCGGGAGGCTCGCGGCCGGCGCCGAAGCCGTCTGCGCAGGCACGGGCGCGGTGAGACCCAGATACAGTGCCGTCGCTGCGGCAAAGGTTGTCCAGTGTTGGAATTTCATGATCTACATGCTCCAGTTGATTGTTCCAAGTATCAGGGTCGCTTTGGGCCCGAGTGCGGCCGGTTGCGTCAGTGCGCGGCCCGCGAGCAGTTCGCCCGAGAGCATCTGCCGATGCCACTGCCACTGCGCGCGCAGGCCTGCGCCAGCACCCACCAGTGAAGGGAAGCCCGGCACGGCAATCAGGGTTGCCTTGCCCGCGTCAAGAAACAGGTACGGCTCAATGCGGCCATCTTTCCACGCGGGCGCGTTGACCCAGGCGAGTTCGTTGCGGGAATAGATCCCACGGTCGCCGGCGATCTCACCGGAACGGAAGCCCCGGATCGTATCCATACCACCCAGATACAATTGCTCCGAGCCAAACAGCGCAACGTTCGTGAACTGGCCGCCGAGCACACCGCGGTAGGCGAGCTGTGCGCGACCGAACTTCGGCAGCGGCACCGTGAAATTCAGCGTAGCGTCCAGCTTTGTGAACTGGCTGTGCGCGTCGGTACGCGCGATGCCGTGCGCGTCGTGATCGGCTTCGAGCCACGGCAGGCCCTGTGACACACCCGCATCGAGCGTGACGTTGCCGGGCGCATCGTTGAGCGCGAACTTGTGCAGCCAGTTGCCGCCCACGCGCAGCACCGCGAGGCGCTGCGGATTCAGATCGATGTCGTTGATCTCGCGATCGGTGCGTCGCCACGACAGCGTCGCATCGGCATTCACGGTATCGGCCTGCGTGCGCTCCAGCGTGTAGTTCCAGCCGAGGATGTGGCTGAGCGTGCGCCCGTACAGCAGTGCGGTCGTGCCGATCAACTGCTGGTATTCGGAGTCCGAGAGCGTGTAGCTGAACGTGTGATGTCCGAACGGCACGGCAACGGAGCCCACCAATGCGTTGCTCTCTAGGCTGTCGATGAAGTTCAGGCTCACCGACTCCTGCAGGCCGATCAGGTTGTCCGCCTCTAGGCCGGCACGGTAGCGCGTAACACCAGTCGCCTTGCTGCCGTAGTTGTCGACGCCCAGGTTGTAGTAGAGGCGGTCGCCGGACGGGTTGCCGATCGCAACGACCGACTCGCCCGGAGTCTGGCCCGGCAGGATCTGCACCTCCGCTTGGTTGCGTCGCAACCGGTTGATCTGCGAAACACCCTGGTCGATGTCGGAGAGCCGCAACGGGTCGCCGGGCGAAGCCGGAAACACATTCTCATATCCCACATCGGTGAGCCAGCCGCCACCGGCGGCCCTCTCATCCCTCTTCAGGCGGTGGACGGGTTGACCATTGACCGTGTAGGTCTCGATGCGGCCCACCTGCACCGTGATCGTCAGTGTGCCCGTGCCGAGGTTCTGCGGACCGAGCAGCGCGCGCGTGGTCACGTATCCTGCCGAGACGAATGCATCGGTGATCCGTTTCAGAAGCACGTTGATACGGTGAGAGCCGAGCGCGTGTCCTGTGAACGGCGCAACGGTTGCATCGAGCTTCGCCTGCCCGACGCCCGCCGGCGCCACGAATGGCTTGCCATCCGCGCCCGTGAGCACGATGTGCTGGACGGAAAAGGTCGGCCCCGCTTCGATAATCTGGTCGACGGGAGTATCAGGGGAAATATCCAGCGTCGTCTCTGCTGCCGACGGTGCCACGCTGATCGATGCGGGCGGCTGTGCGAGCTGCCGCTGCCGGGCCTGTTCGCGCTGCTCGTCGATCAGTTGCTGGCCGGGGTCCTGCACCGGACGCGCAGATCCTCCCGGTGAAAGCGGCAATGCGGCCGGTGGCGTCTGTGCACGTGCCTGCACGCCCGCGAAAAGCAGGCTCGCGCCGAGCAGCAGCGCGGGCATCGCCCGCGCGGTACGGAGTCCGTCGCGCATCAGTAACCCAACCAGGTGGTGAGGCCCAGATGCTGGCCGATCTGTACCGGGGTACGCGACGGTGCACGCACGGTCGTGATGCCACCCGTAGCCGCCACGCCCTTCGCGCCGCTGATGGAACCGCCGTCGATCACGGCGTCACCCGTGAGCGTCACCGAACCGTTGGCAGTGAAGCCGCCACCCACGTCCATCGCGATGATCTGTGCCCACGTGCTGCCGAAGAACGCCTTGAAGCCCCGCTGCTGGTTGATCGCCGAATAGCCGGTCACGCCCTGCGCATAAGCGACGGGCGCCGTCACGTTGATATTGCCCTGCGCGAACACGTTGCCGCCGACGTTACGTGCGACGGTGCCCGCGGTGATCGAGATGTCCTTGCCCGACTGGATCGTACCGCCGTAGGTTGTCACGTTGCTCGCTGCGCTCGCGTGACAGAATATCCAGCAGCCGCGCGAATAGCCCGCCTGTCCGGAAAACACCGCGGCATTCGTGAAGGCATCCCGCGCGGCGATTGTAATTGCTGCGTCATTCGATTGGATGATGCCGCCACTATTCGTCACGTTGCGGCCAGTGATTGACACGGGACCTGCGGTCGACGCGATATAGGCGAGCTGCGACGGCTCGTTGACCGTCCCGTAATCGATGTCGAAGCCACTCGTCGTGTGGGTCAGAAAGAGAAAACTGCCACCCTCGCGCGAATACGCGACGGGTTGCCCGCCGTTGATACCGCCCGTATGGTCGATGATGTTCTGTACGTTGCCCTGCGCGGTGAGCGTCACGGCGCCGTTGGCGAGAATCCGCGCGTTCTCGTTCGTGATGTCGCCCTGCGCGGTAAGCGAATCGGTGCCATTTGCGGCAAAGATGATGCCGAGGTTCGCTGGGGTCGAGCGGTTCGTGATGTTGCCACCTGCCGTCAGGCTGATGTTGCCGCCCGTTGCCGTGCCATCGGCGGCCACCGCACCCGCCTGGATCAGGCTCCCGGTGTTCGACATGTCGCCCGTCGCGCTGAGGTTCACCGATCCCGCCATGGCGCTGAGCGTGGACGGGCCAGTCACGTCATCGGTGAGCGTGATCGCGCCCGCCTTGATGCTCGCACTATTGGCTGCCGCGACCTGCGCGCCCTGCAGCGCGACGATACCCGAAGTCGTGATCGAGACGTCGTGTTCGGCCTTGATCGAACTGTCGGCCGCTATGATGTCGCCATCGGTCGAAACCACGGCGTCGCCAGCACTCGCGTAGAGCTTGCCCAGGTTGCGCACGCCGGCACCCTGATCGGTGACGACCAACTGCACACGCCCGCCCGTCAGGCCACCCGCCGCGGTGATGTCGACGGCGAACCCCGCACCTGAAGTGCCGGGCGATGTGGTGCTAACGAGCCAGTCGTGACCGTTGTCCGACGGCGAAAAACTGGTATCCCAGGTCGTGGTGCTATCACCGATCGTGGCGCGCACCCCGCCCGTCGAACTCGTATAGTCGTTCGTCACCGGCCCGTTGACCGCAAGGTGCCTGGCGACCAGATCCAGATTGACGAGCGTGCCTGACAGGCCACCCGGGCCGATCGTGATCGTGCCGCCGTTCGTCGTCAGCACGACGTTGCGCTGCGTGATGCCCGGGGCAAGCGTCAGGTCGCTGAAGCTGACCTGACCTGTAGAGAGCACCACGTGACCGGCGTTCGCGAAGCTACCGCCGTCGACCGTAACACCGTTTGGGTTGGCCAGGATCACGTTCGCACGCGGACCCAGCACCGCAATTGCGCCCCGAATGACCGACGGGTTCGTGCTCGTCACCTCGTTGACAATCGTGCGCGCGTTAATGCCGGTGTTGTTCAGGTTGGCGCCGGCGGACGAGACGCTGAATGACGAATAGGTATTGTGCGAAACGCCACCAAATGCGGGTGCGATGCTGACGATCTGGTGACCATTGGCCGCGGTTGACACCGAGGTCGCGGTGCCGCCGTCGGCCACGATACCAGTGGCCGAAGCTCCGGCGGAAAGAGCACACAGCAGCAGGCCGATCGCCACGGCGATCGGGGTCCGGGGATAAGTCATGTGGATTATTGTCGTTCTATAGGTACTACTAACCTGATCTAAGGGACTCCGCCCGAAAACCCACAACTCGTGGGCTCATGCAATGCGCAAGCTATGAGGCAGTCCAACCTTTACATCAACGCATCCGATTGTAGCGGCGCCCTGCCTCGCGTTCTGTCATGAATTGTCAGGCCGGGACAAGCCTTACCGGCCGCGCCAGCCATCACAAAGCGTCTGAACCATTGTGATCGATGGTCGGGCTGGGCTACTTGCGGGGGACGCCAGCTAGATGACCAATCCCGTCGGCGACCTGTATTCCCACATCCCGTGCGACTACACCCAAGCCAGCAACAACCGACACCGCCGTATCCGAGACCTCGAAGTTGGCTCGGGCAACGTTGACCGTCCCTTTAATGTGATCGCTACCTGAGAGCGCACCAAACAGAATCCGCGCTGCCACAGGGCGTGTCTTGAATTCCGTCACGCGGAGCGTCACCGGTACGCCTGTCGCCGAGACCGGAATGCCCAGCTTTGCCATCTCGGCGCGGAAGGCATCGAGCAGTTCCGCCTTCGCCTCCGAAGAGATGTCGAACGAACCGGCATCGACCTGCAAGTCGCTGACGCCACCGGCAAGCGCATCACGCACCTCGTGCTCATGACCCGCATCGACAGACGTCATGGTTGGTGTTACTGGGGCCGCGCCAGTGTGAGGCGTATTGTTCGAGCCGCCGCCCGAACTCGGGTCATCAGGATTTTGGGGCGTTTGCGGTGACGACGTGCTAAGGAACTGCCCCCACAGCTGGTTGCCCCAGTTCTTGAACGAGCCCACCGGATCGCCATAGGCGTTCTGCACCCACGTCCCGAACGCGTTCAGCAGGCCACCGTTTTTCGCCGCACTCTCCGGATGCTCGTTGGTGTTGTTCAACACCTCGTTCTGCGCCGCGAGCGCTCCGCCCTGCGCGTTCGCGCCGGCCAATCCAGCCAGACCACCGCCGAGCAGCGTGGCGAAACCCGCCATTGCCGCTTGCTGCCCCGGACTCAGCGCCGCCCCCGTCGGATCAATCGCCTTCAGAAGGTCCGGCGAGAACGCCGCCGACACCGCCCCGCCAATGGCCCCGCCAGCACAACCCTGACCGGTTGCGGCGCCACTCGCGCACCCCAGCCGCTTATCTTTGCCCTGAAGCGCCCGCGTTTATCACAGCACGCAAACCCCAGACGCGGCGCGGCTTTACGAGTTTGCCCAACGAGTCGCGCGGCATCGCCAGACGTGTTTGTGGCAACAAATCACCAAGCCGGGATGCTCAACCACGGACCAATTCAAGCGCGATTTCCAGTTTTTCCCTCACCTCTCTTGAATGGCGCTTTCGGCGGTACGTTCCAACATCCATCTTTTGTAATGAAGCAGGCTCTTCGTCATTTGATCGCCACCTTGGAACATCGACTTTTACTATCTCATCAAAACTGGTAAGCACCCAATAGATGTCTTCCGCCTGCTCCGGCACCCACTCCAAAATAAACGCACATTTCAGCGTCGGCACGTAACTCCGTAGTGCTAGTCCTAGTCCGCTCAGGTCGTTCTTCGAGCATAGCTGCTCGGAGGTACCAAGAAGCTCGCTTCGAACCAACTCTCTTCTCTCAGAATTCCTCGCTGTCATTTCAGTTTCCCAGGAAACGCCGTCACAAGGTTGCCGTACTTGTCCGTAATCACCGTCATTGTCGATGTCGGCTGGTAGTTGTTGAACTTGTCGGTGCCGATAACCTGCCCGGCATTAACTTCTCGGACATAGTTGATGCTACCGCCGCTCTGGATCGTTCGACTCACGGGAGTCGACACGGTGTTTGGACTCCGCAGCAGATTCGTAAGATCGCCTTCGCTAATCGTAAACTGACTTGCATTTACCGTCGAATCAAGATGCCGATCTCCAATGTGGTCCAAGCCGTCGTTGGTCACGTTAATGCGCGACTGTACTCGGCCCGGTATGCCACTGTCTGTGGAAGTGCCTTGCCCCGTCGAGGCGCTGCCCGTTATTGCCACTCGACAACGTGCTGTTCGTTGGCGGAAGCGGCGATGACGATGCCGGCGACAGCATTCCCATCAACCCGCAGGCCTCACCGCCGCTCGCCGCGCAGAGTGCCATCGCAAAGCTGGTCACGACCGCTGGCGCCGACGGGTTATTGCCTCCGCCACTACTGCCGGTGACGTTACCGAGGTCATCAGCCGGCGGGTCGGCAGCACCATTAGGTTGATATACCGGCCCCTGGAACGCTTGCGAGATCGCCTGCGTCGCCGGGTTACCCGGCAACCACGGCATCAGCGTATAGGCTGTATTGGCAAGCGCGCTCAGCAATCCACCCTGACCCGGATCACGCTTCCCCGCGTTGTTCAGCGCCTCGTTCTGCGCCGCCGTCATCGCGCCATTCACGTTCACGCCGGCCAGACCGGCGAGGCCGCCACCGGCCAGCGTCGCAAACGCAGCCAGTGCCGCCTGCTGGCCGGGATCGAGCGGCGCGCCCGTCGGATCGATCGCCTTCACCACATCCGGCGAGAAGGCTGCGCTGACTGCTCCGCCCAGGGCGCCCCCGGCGCATCCGGTTCCCTCCGCAGCGGATGCCGCGCAGCCCAATGCCGCGTGCTCTGCGACATACAGTGGGTTGGACGTTGTCCAGAACCCGCTCTGATCGCTGAATGCGTTGCCAATCGCATACGCGCCTGCCGCAGCCGCATCGCTGACCGCACTGTTGCGCAGACTCGTGAGGAAGCTGCCTCCGTCGATTGCAGTCTTCACTCCCGCCTGCACCAGAGCATCACCCGCCATCGCCGCGGCTTGCATCGGCAATGATCCGGCAGTCGACGCGCCCGCCTGCGGCACCAGAGAATTACCTACGTTCTGCACACCTGCCAGCGAGGCCAGACTGTCGGGAGAACCGCTCATGCTGAAACCGACACCACTGCCATCAAGCGTGATACCGTTCGTGAGGCCAGCGGTGAGCCCGCCGATAGCCGCACCCTTGAGCAGATCGCCAAGATTCAGCGTGCCGTTCATCAGATCGCCCGCCGCGCTGCCGGCGAGACCTGCCACCGCGCCTGCGATGGCCGCATTGGCAACGCCACCCGCTGCAAAAGCCGAACTCGCGAGAATCCCGGCTGCAGCATTCGCTTCCGCAATGGTTCCGCCAGCCGCCAGTGTCGCCATGCCTGCATCGGCCGCCGCAGCCTGCATCCCCGCTACGGCTGCGGAAGCGGCACCCGCCGTCACGACCGAGATGGCTACAATGATCACCATCTCGAACACGATGATCGGGCCCATGCCGCCATCCGCAATCAGCGACGAATCGAGATGGTTGCTCACCGTCGATTGGGTAAAGCTGCTGCCCAACTGGCTCTTCAGGTTGGCGAGCAACTGCGTGGTGGCCGCCTGATTCACGCTGCCGTCTGCGTTGACTTGCTGAAGGGCGCCCCCGATCTGGTCGATCGACTGCGCATTCATGTCGTAATTCATCGCCTATCCGAACTCCGACACGACCCGCACTCGCAATGTCCCTCAACGCCAGATGCAGCAAGGCTTTGCGGGCACAACATGCCTCGATGCGATCCTGATTCCCAAATTTTTCGCCCAGATGCACTTTCCAGCCGCGCAACGGAACTTCGTTAAAGACCGATGCGCGCGCATCTTCACGCGCGCGGGTGCACGCAGTCTAACCGCGCAGGGCAATCAACAGTGTCAGCAATTGTGAGGCCGCCGACCGGTGCGTCATGTCTGTGCTATTCCAAAGGGGATCTCGATGACGAACCGCGACGGGCAATTGAACAATCCGGCGGCCGCGCCGGCTGACCGGCAACGCGACGCACATCGCGCTATTGCCGATGCATGGCTGCGGCACGCGATCGACGGAATCCGGCAGATGCATGGCAACGAGGATGCACGCCGCGAGGTGGCAACGAGGATTTTCTAGCGACCACGCATCGAGCACACGGCCGACGACGAAGCACGCAATTCGAGCCACAGCGCAGTCACGCTCATCGCCAACGCCATAAAGCACAAACCCGGCGCGTGGCCGGTTTGTCTCATTGCTGCGTTCCGGGCAATAACCGGCGGACGCCTATCCTGCATCCTTATTTTTTGCCGCTTGAACAGCGGTCAGCCAGTCATGCCATTGAGCCGGTTCGTTTGTGCTTCCGTCCGCCCAAAGAGTCTGCGAGATTCCGCTCAACAGAGTCGCGATGTCCTCGCTTTGGCGACCGCCTCTCTCGTAGTAGCGATCCAAGAAGATCAACATCGCATGAAAGGCTTCTGCTGTCGTCAACGAATCGTTCATTTTCACTTACCCGGCTTCGTCGGTGAGGCCAACCCAGTTTGCGGATTGAATGACTTTGGCGTTTGGTTAACACCTCCGTAACTAACTTTACCACCCCGGATGCCTACCCAAGTCTGAGTGCCATCCGGATTCAATTTTGCAGCCCACGTCGTGCCGTACTTGTCAGTCCCCAAGGCAGCCGACCGGGTCATTCGCAACATTCTCGAGAAGCTGGCGATTAGCTGAGGTATCACTGATATGCCCCTCCGAGTCGCGGAAAATGTGTCCGGCTCGCGCTTCATCGATGCCGATACTCCCACTGTTTGTGGCAACAAATCACCGGCGCAATGCTGATGATGAGGCGATGGATCTTCGGTAGTCAGTTATCCGATCCAACGCGACGCAGAGCTTCGACCTCATCCCAAAAGTCATGTGGAAACATTATGTCCGCTGGAACACCCACGGTCGACACAAGCTCGGCCATTTCAATCGAATATTCGCCATGGACATGCCACTTCCCAGACGGTGGAAAGACGAGGTACGAGCTCGTATTCGAAACAGCGAACGTTTCCCCTTGCACTTCTCCGGGCTCTTGGTTAAGGGCAGCGATATATTCGGGCTCCGTCACACTCGTATCCAGTTCGACCAGCGGGTACACGCCAAACCTCTCCGCAAAGAATGAAGCCGTCGCTTGCTCAAGATCGCAAAAGTAGATCGTGGCATCGCCACTCAAGCGCGCCAATTCAACAACATAGGTCCAGAAACCCTTTACGAGAAACTCTTGCCAATCGAAATACCGTCGAAATGTGCTAGGTGACACGTGCCCGGCCTGCCACGACTTCAAGCTTGCGGCCTGATTCATGAGGCGCCGATATAAATCAGTATCCGAAACGTATCTCATCTCACTGTCCATTCAATCGAATCTTGCTCACCAGATTTCCGTTGACTCGATAGTCAACAGAAGGGCCACCGGTCGAACTAGCGTTGTTCCGAACCGTGTATTGCAAATTTCCGTTTGTGTAGACGGTTACATCATTCGCTCCGCCTTTCGGCGTCGCAGTAAATCCGTTATCCAAAAAGACTCTGCTCGAACTGGTCTCGCGTAAGGTCGATGGTGGAATTGGGAATGCTCCCTGCCAATTGTAGTGTTAGTCCACCATACATTGGCACCATCTGCCGCCGTGTTTGTGGCAACACTCCATCCCAATTTCGATCACAACAATCAAGATGACGTAATTCCCCCGTCGTCTCCGATCCACAGAATCGCTGGCAAGGCGTAGAAGTAGTCAGATAACACTAGGTCGTTCTTCGACTTCGCGGACGCAGGCCAATGCTCACGCAAATAGGAGACGATCGTCGAGGCATCCACGTCCCAGACGTCACAACCCTCACGCCACAGTTCGTTGGGCGGGCAGAACCTGATTTGGCCTTCCCGAAGGAGCTTCTCGATAAGCCAGAAAAACGCCTCCTTGTGCTCTTCAAACGGGAGAGTCGGGTTCGGAACCAGAATCGCGTCGAACAAAGCGGTAATCCAGAGTCCGAACGCGTCTCGTACAATTTCACTAATCCCTGCGATGGTCATTGGCTACCTCCACGCAGGAATTTTATCTCTCTGTTGTAACTCGTCCCGGTAACAGTGCCAGGAATGTCGATTGTCCAGGCTGGCCCCGTTTGCGCGGAGGAAGAAGAAACGCTGCGCAAGGTGAAGTTACCTTGCGGCGTGTTGATCGTGTATCGAACGCCTTGAACCCCGTCTTCCGTAGTTCATGCGTCATCCGACTCACCACCAACTGTGTCGAATCGAGCTATCAGTTTCCTGCATGCCTGCGGAGCAAATGACTTTGCCCACTCCTCCGTCCGTTTGAACTCTGGCTCAAGGCGAGCAAGCGCTTCAGGCGCCCAGAGAAGCCGCTGGGCTTCAAGGGGCAAATGATCGGTTTCGGACATGATAGTCAGAAACGCATCAAAGTCAGGATCTCGTTCGGCAATACCAATTAATCGATTTTTTATGGCGTGCACCTGGACTGCGCCCTCAAGGAACGATAGCTTGCCGTCAAGCATGGCGTGAGCCAGCTCGACCAATCTTCGGCGCTCCGTCATCTCGCGTTCATTCATTGCTTGCCGCCACTCATTTCAACGGAATCGATTTTGGCCCCACGACCTGACCAGTCACAGCGTTTCTATACGCATGAATTTCGAACTGTATTCCGTCGGCCGCTGTATAACTTGAACTACTCACCTTACTCCAATCGCCGACCTGACCGCCATATTCCGATACCAAGCGAGGAGCATCCCTGAGAACAACGTCTGTCCCGTTGCCCGAAGTAGCCACTTCTTTCCCGGACATCAGCTCAGACAACTGTTGCTGGCTCGCTAACGACTTGTTGAGATTTAAACCATTGACCGCATTTGCCGCACTGTCCGCCCCAGCTGCACTGTTTGTGGCAACAAGTCACTATGCCACCAACGTTGCTTAGGAGGTCCTAACGGCCCTGATAATCTTCAAACTCCCATGCGCCCATTCGGCTCAACTTGGCCGCGATCACAGCCCAATCGTCACCATGACACGTTGCGACGTAGCGTTCAATGACCGCTTTGATGGCCTCATAATCATAGGCTTCAACAATCAGCATGTGCCTACCCCACATTGGCCCCTCGATGGCACATTGCGATTTAAGCCAGTCTGGTGTGCACACCTCGATGTCGAACGCTTCCGAACCCGCCTCGCCTTGCGGACCAATGTGGGCTCGAATCCAGGTGCCAAAGTTCGATACGTCATCCGGCTGATAGTTGATCAGCCTGTCTTCCAGCTGCAAGGAATGCAGCGATTTGATTTCAGCTTTCATGGCGTGATATTCAAGTGTCCGTTGCTAATGGGCCTACTACCAGGCGTGAGCTTCGATTCGAAATTGGCCTGCACACCGGTTGTGGCATACGAACTGTTCGGCTTCGCTGACGGCGGGCGATAGATCCGAAGACCATCGCTGCTAACCCAAGACGAACCGTCGCTCGATATACGGTATCCTGGACCAACCCATGCAGCTCCGAGCTCGTTTGCCTCCGTAGCAGTCGCTTGACCGAGACTGAAGTTGCCTTTTCCAAGAAAACCACCAGTTGCTGCGTCGTGCAAGATCCCCATTTGCTCTGCGGTTGTCAATGACCCTGTGTTTGTGGCCCGCGTAGTCGCGAAGCTGAGCTCCGTTTCAATCCAGTTTGCGGCATCGCTGAGGGCGCTGCTCATTTTCGCTTCGGCACCGACCGCTGCATCGGCCACGCCCTGCGCCAGCGCCTCGGCCGCCTCGCCCATGCTGATCGTGCCGCCACCGCCCTCCGCGAACCCGCCTGCGCCGCCGACGCCTCCCTCCAGCGGAATCAGGTTCTTCATGTTCGCTTCATCAAGCGGATTGGTCGAGTTGTACAGCGACTCGTTGGTCGCTGCATCCGCTCCGGCCAGCGCATTCTGGCCCAGCGCACCCGCCGCAAGACCGCCCAGCAGGGTCGCCGTGGTCACGATCGCTGCCCGCTGGTCCGGCGTGAGGCTGTCCAGCCCGCCCGCCTGCTGCACCATGTACGGCGCCGCCGCCGCACTGACGCCCGCCCCCACGGCCCCACCGCCGCATCCCTGGCCCGACGCCGCGCCCGCCGCACATCCCAGCACTGCGTGCAGCGCCACATTTTCGAACGAGCCAGACGGCGTATTCGCGCCGATCGCGCCCGAGCCGATCGCCGCCACATCCGCAACCGCGTTGTCACGCAGCGCCATCAGGAAGCTGCCCCCTTCGATGGCGGTGGAAATGCCCGCGTTGACCACGCTCTGCTCGCCGACCGCGACGGCGGCCTGACCAATGTTTTGCAGCGTCTGTGCGGTGTCCGACGAGATCAGGTTCGAGCCGACACCGCCGAAGTTATCCAGCCCCAGCCCCTCATCGACGCCCTGCGTCAGGTAAGCGACCGCCACCGCCTCCGCGATGTCCGACAGGCTGAACTGCCCGCTGTCGGCCTGGCTCATCGCGGCACTCAGGGCCGCCCCCAGTACAGGGTTGGCGGTCACAATCGATATCGCCAGGCTGATGACCTCCTGGATCACCAGGATCGGCCCCATGCCGCCGTCCGCGATCAGTGTGGTGTCAAGGTGATTGCTGACGGTGGACTGCGTGAAGCTCGTGCCGAGCTGGCTTTTCAGGTTCGACAGAAGTTGCGCCGTCTGCGCCTGGTTCACCGAACCATCGGCATTGACCTGCTGCAGGGCGCCGCCGATCTGGTTCAGCGTCTGCACGTTCATGTCGTAATTCATCGCCGACATGAAGCCGCCCTGCTGGACCACCGTCCCGGTCGTCTTCGCCACACCTCCATCGACTTCCTGATAGATCGTGCCGATGTTGGTCGAGCGCTGCTCGTTGGTCAGGCTCGCCGTGTTGACCGTGAGGTTCTGCGCCGAGATCGAACCGGTGTTGAGAATGCTGTTCGCGTAGTTGAGCGCGACATTGGCGCCGGTAATCTCGCCATCCGCGTTGACCACCGCATAGTTCTGCGGCAACAGCACCTCGGGCATCAGCGCCTGGACGGTCGGACATGTGCCGTTGCCGGTCGCCGTGCACCCCGGCTCAGGCACCGTCTCCTCGACGTACCAGAGCATCGGCGCATCGATCTGCGCGAGCTGCGCCTGACTGAGCTGCGTGCCAAGCGCGACGTTATGCTCCTTCGCGTACTGGAGCGCGACACCGTAGAGCGCCGCCTTGTCCTGGCTGGCAATCGAGGCCTGGCTGGTGCTGTCGGTGGCGCCGGGTGTGCCATATGAGGTGCTGTAGAAGCTGGCCTTGCCGGTGGCCTGCAGCGCAGCCTGCTCGATCTGCTGGTCTTCGGTGTACGGGTCGTAATAGAAGGGGACGTTGCCCGGCTGCAGATTCGACGGAAGCGCCGCGAGCAGCGCCGCAGGCGAAAGATCGCCCATGACCTGCGCGGCCGGACTGTTCGTCAGGTAGCTGACCGATACGGTCTGTCCGTTGAGGGTCTGCACGCTCGAGCCCGCTGGGGCCGTCGACTTCGCGACGGTCGGCGCCACCGGCTTGCCAACCGTGGTCACGCCGATCGGCGTATTCGACGGCAGGCCCGCGGCGCCCGTTACCGACGTGGGCTGGCCGCTGAGCGTCGTGACCCGCCCCGCACTGTTGACGGTCGTCGTTGCGTTCGCCGGCACCGATGGCGGCCCCAGCGTAATCACCTGCCCGGAGACGGCGGGCGGCGGCGTATAGACGTTCGGGTTCGTCAGTCCGTTGATGAGCTGTGAGCCGGTCAAGGCCACGTTCTGGCCGATCACGTTGCCGGTGTTAGTCAGCGTGGGCGAATTGACCGACAGCGTATTGCCCGCCTGGATCGTCGCCGGCACGAAGTCAGGCAGGCCAACCGACGAAGGCAGGCCCGCCGGGTCCTGCGCAGCGCTGCTGCTGTACGCGCTGCCGTAAAGCTGCTGGCACAGCGCCGGATTGTTCGCGCAGCCCCATGTCGCGTACTGCGTGCCGTAATGCGTGAAGCCGCTGCTCCAGTACGCGGAGAGGTACTGGTTACTGCTCGTGGCCGACGACGAGGCGTTGATCGTGACATTGTTCAGCGCCGTGACGAGGCTCCCGGTATTGCTGAAACTGCCTGCGGCGAGATTGACGTTGTGGTTCGCCGTGATCGTCGAGGGGCTCGCCGACTGCACGTCGACGTACGCCTCGCAGTTGCTCGTGCAGCCCGTGAAGGGCGTGCCGCTGCCGTAGTTCTGGTGCACCTGCACCGGCGCGGCAATGGTGTTCGTCAGCGTCGCGGCGTTGATGTCGACATCATTGCCGGCGGCAATCGTGCCCGACGTGTTTGTGACGCTGGCCGCCTGGGTGAGCGACGAGGGCGTCGTCGATGCATCGCTCGCACTCGTGCCTGCGCCGCCGATCACCACATTGCGCCGGGCGGCGAGATTGCCGTATGTGTTGCTGACCGTGTTCGCGGCAATCACGATGTCATTGCCTGCGGTCACCGTTGCGTTGTTCTGCTGGTAGCTGTACGTCTGCGAATTCGGGTTCGTCGTGGAGCCGCTCGTGCAACCGGAATAGCCCGACGCGCAGCCGGCCGTGGTCGTCATCGTCCCGGTATTGGTGCCCTGGTTCGTGAAGCCCGACGCGGTGATATTGACGTTGTTGGCGGCCGCGAGCGTGCCCGCATTGGTCAGGTTGCCGCCCGACAGGTTCAGGTTGTGCCCGGCGACGATCTGGCCCGTCGAACCCTGCACAGTGACCGACGACGACGTCGCAAGCGGCGTCACGGTGCCCGGCGCACTCAGACTGATACCCGCCGGATCAATGTAATAGCCCTGCGTGTAGGGACCGACTGCGGTCGCTCCGTAGAAGTTGTTCCAGACCGAGATAGTCGACGGCGCCTGCGACAGGAAGCTGTTGATCGAGGCCTGGTCAACGGTGTCGGTGACCGTCGAGCTGTAGGTTGACCCGCCATTGGAGAGCGACTGCAGGTTCAGTGATGCGTCATTGCCGGCGCTGACGGTGCCGCCCTGGTTGTTGAGGGCGTTTGCCGTCACACTGAGGTTGTGCCCTGCGGCAATGACCGAGCTGGCGCCGGACTGTGAGCCCGTCGTGGTTGTCGTCTCGGTGGCCGTTGGCAACGCAACCGTCTTCGTTGCGATGCCCATGCCCGCATTCTGCGGCGTCTGCACGAACCACAGGTTCTGGACGATGTTGTTGCCGGCATTGTTTGTCCCGACGACGGTCGGGATTTCGACGAACGTGACCGTCCCCGAGGTCGTGACGGGCGGGCTGCCGGGCAGTACAAAAGTCAGGCCGTCTGTGATGTCAGTCGCCGTGCCATCCGGCGACAGCGCATCGGCCAGCGTCACCGTCTGTGGCGTCTGGGTAATGGTGCAGCAGAAGCCATTCTCCGCCCCATAAAGGAAGGCGGCGTCGAGGGTATCGGTGCCGACGTTGAGCGCCATCACCAGCGCAGGATTGTTGATGACCGTGGTCGTGGTGGTCGTGGTCGAGCCCGACGCCGTCGAGTTATTGACGTTGTTCGCGGTGATCGACAGGTCGTTCGTCGCGGACAGCGTGCCGCCGGCATTACCCAGATCGCCGCTCAGGCTAACCGTCATGTTGCCCGCGCCGCTGGTGCCGTTGCCTGCCTTCGTGATGCCGTTCGAGTTGTCATAGCTCGAACCGGCAATGCTCAGCGCGTTGAGCGCTTCGATGGTGCCCGCGTTCGTGCCCGAACCATTGAGCGTGAACGCATCGCTTGCCTGCACCGTGCTCCCGGTCTGGTTCGCGAGCGAGCCATTGACCGTCAGGTCGTGCGCGTTGACCGTCCCGGCGTTGGAAACGGCGCCGTTCAGCGCGAGCGAGCCGCTGCCCTGGTTGATCGTGCCGCTGTTGCTGATACCCTGGGTAGCGGAAACGGTCACCGTGGTGCCCGGCAGCGTCCACGTACCGGTGTTGTTCACCGACTGCGCGGACAGGTTCAGCCCGTAGCCGCCGTTGACCGTCCCGAATGCGCTGGCCGACGGATCGATCGCCTGGTTAGGCAGCGCGAGCGTCGCGATGTTCTGCGCGAGGATCTGGCCGGCCGAGTTGTTGAAGCTGCCGTTACCGCCCGTTACCGTGACCGACGTGTTGCCGGTTGCAGCGCTCGGGTTGTTCACGTCGCCCGAGAAAATCAGCCCGTTGCTGTTGTCGAGTGCGCCGGTGACGAGATTGAGCGCGCTGGTTGCGAGCAGCCCGCCGGTGTTGGTCGTCGAGCCCGACACACTGAGGTTGTTCACCGGCCCGTAGACCGTGCCGGCGTTATTCAGATTCGAGGCATTGACCGCCATCGTCGCAAGCGACGACAGCGCACCCTGGTTCGTGATATCCGGACCCGAGACGGTGAGATTGCCTCTGGCCATCTGCGTGCCGACATTCGTCACCGTGCCGCCGGCCAGTGTCGCATCGCCCTGGTACGCGGCAGTGCCGCCCGTCGTCAAACTCGTGGTACCCGTTGCGCTGTAGGTGCCGCCGATCACCGCGTTGGCCGTGGTCACGTTGGCGCCCGAGAGCGTCGCATTGCCCGCGACGGTAAGTGCCGGCGCGCCCGAGTTGTACGCGGCATTGAGCTGACCGGCTGACGTGTCGATGCTGTTCGTTGCAGTCGCAACCAGATTGCCGCCGACGGCCATGCCCTGTGTGGTGATGTTGTTGGCGGTGAGCGTGGCGTCTTTCGAGACGGTGGTCTGGCCGTTGAGCGTGAGATTGCCGGCCGCGGTGAGCGTCGCGTTACCGGCGCTCGAAACGGCACTGTTCGCGGTGAGATCGCCACCTTTCGCGTTCAGGCTCAGGTCACCCAGACTCTGGACGCTGCCCTGCGCGGAAATGCCCGAGCCGGCCGTCACGCTCATCGGCCCGCCGGACAGGGCATCGCCACCGAGCGTCGCGCTGCCATTTGTGGCCGTCAGCGTTTCGGTCCCGACCGCTGTGGTCGCGCCTACGGAGAGGTTCGTGCCCGCCGTCGCGTTGAGGTTGTTGCCCGTCTGGATCGCGCCCGTGATGCCAAGGTTGCGTCCGGCTGACAGCGTCGTGTCGTTTGCGACGTTAAGCGTGCCGCTGCCAGTGATGTCGCGTCCGGCTGTCACCGTCGCGTTGCCTGTGCCGTCGGCCTCGAGGCCGCCGTTGAGCGTTGCGTCGCGTGTCGCCGTGATGGCCGTGCTCTGGCCGCTGTGCACGCTGCCCGATACGGTGGCGTCCTGTCCGGCATTGACCGTGACCATTCCCGGCGTCGTCAGCGTGCCGCCGACGGTCACGCTGCCGGCGCCCGAGGCGATCTGCGCATTGCCCTGGCTGTAGACGTTGCCGCCGAGACTCGCGCCCTGCTGGCCGCTCGCCGTGAGATTGCCCAGCGTGGTGACGCTGCCGGTCGTGGAGAGCGTGCCCCCGGTGGAGGTAAGGGTCATGTCGCCGACCGAAGCCGCCGCGCCGTTGATCGTCGTGTTGCCGCCACCGGTCACCGTGAGCGTGCTGCCGCTCGTGGCATTGCCCCCGAGTGCGGCGTCACCGCCGGCGCTGACCGAAATCGCGCCGGGTGCGGTGACCGTTCCGCCGAGCGATGCGTTGCCGTCCGCCTGCGCGGTAACGGAACTGCCCGACTGCACCGAGCCGGTCAGGCCGATGTTCTGCCCTGCCACCAGCGAGACCGCGCCCTGCGACGATGCGACATTCCCGTTGCCCGTGACGGAGCCAGACTGCGCGCTGATCGACACAGGCCCCACGGCCTGCGCGGTGCCGCCCAGCGTCGTGCCCTGCGCTGACGAGACCGTGAGCGCGCCATCGGTCTGCACGTTGCCCGCTACGCTGGCCGTGCCCGTCCGGGCCGTGACAGCCGTGTCGCCGACACCCGAGACTGCGCCGTTGATCACCGCGTTGCGCGCAGCCGTCAGGCCCACGGTGCTGCCACCCTGCACCGAGCCATTCACCGTCAGGTCACGGCCCGCACTCGCGGCAATGGTGCCCGGCGCCGTCATCGATGAATTGACGGTCAGGTCGCCCGTCCCTGTCTGCAGCGCGAGATTCTGGCCCGAGACCGAACCCACGGTCATCGAGTTGCCCGCGTTGAGCGTCGCATTGCCGTTCGCGGCAACGGATGCAGCGGCAAGATTGCCACCGGCACTCATCGACACGTTCTGGCCTGCCGACACGGTACCCGTCGCGTTGATGTCGCCGTTCGCGGTTACCGTGTAGTTCTGGTTGGCCAGACCCGTGCCGCCAATGCTCGTGCTGCCCACACTGGCGAGATTCACGTTCTGGTACGCGAACGTGCTGCCGACCGCGATGTCCCCATTTGAGGTGACGCTGACGTTACCTGCGGTCGCCGACAGCGCACCCTGGGTATTGACACCCATACCCGCTGCCGTCGAGACGATGTACACCTGCCCCGAGGTGACGGAGCCGTACCGGTTCGCGTCAATCGCGACACCGTTGTTGCCTATCGCCGCAGCCGTATTGGCGGTACCATTGGACGCGGTGCTGTAGGTGGTGCCCCCAGAGCCCAATGCCACCGGCGTAACGGTCTGGTTGCCCGCGATGATGTTCACGCGCTGGTCCGCGCGCAGTGGCGCGTTGACATTGACCGTCTGGCCTATCAAATCGATGTTGCCGACCGTGCCTTCGATGCCGGCGCCAGGACCGTTGACGCCTGCCGGACCGTTGATCGAGATGCTCCCGGAATTGACGCTATAAGCCACCGCGCCCGCATGCGCGAAGTCGGTGGACGTTCCGCTCCCCCCCGTGAGGAACTGCGGCGTGCCGGTGGTGAGCACTAAGCCCGGCGCATTTGTCAGCGACAGCCCGCCGACGCTGACACCGTTCGGTGAACTGACCACAATCGTGGCCGCACTTCCGAACACTTCCAGCGGCCCCATCAGGCTCGATGCCGGACCCGTGGAAGTCACCTGGTTGATGATGGTCGTTGCCGCGCGTCCCACGAAGTTCGGGTTGGCGCCGAGCGTGCCGCCGAGCAGAGGTGTCCCGGCGATGAGGCTGTTGTTCAGCACCAGCCCGGAAGCGTCGACATTAAACGACTGGTACTGGTTCAGGCTGACGCCGTTCGCATTCGGCGCCGTAATGTTCACCGCCGCTACGCCCGCGCTGGTCTGTGTGATGGTCGGCTGGAACTGGACCGGCGCACGCGGATCGACGATTGGCGCAGCATGCGCAGTTGCATCGGCAAGAAACACCGCCGGCGCGAAATACATCACCCCCGTCATCACGCAGGCTGTCGCACGCATCCACAATGGGCGGGACGGCGCGCTCAATACGGCGAACGGAAAGCGTTGCATATGACGTGCCGAATTTCGTTGTACTAATCGGACGAAGGTCTCGCGGACTTGCCTGCGCATACGGGAATTCTTATTGTTCGCGTTATCAGACGGGACAAACTGCCTGAGCGGCGAATATAGCTGTTAATCGCCGGTCACACTGTCAGGGAAGGTAAGGCTTCACAAAAGGCCCTGTCTGTTCGGCACCGAGGTACTACCTACCCGATCCGAAGAAGCCGGGCCGCACCCGCCGCATCCATCGGCACGGGGACGTGATGACACCGCTAGAAAAGCTCGCGAGCCTGCCGGAGGCGGGCCGCTTTCTGCGCGACGGCATCACGCTCGATCAACTGCTGCAACAGGCGCGCAGCCAGACCGATGTCGAAGCCGCCCGACAGGTCCGCGAAGCGCGGGAGCGGTTGCTGGGCGAGGTGGCTGCCGAAACCCGCACCGTGTACAGCGACGTGTGGAGCCTCGCCCGATCCTGCGCTGAATAACTCCGTGAGGGGCAAGCCGCTACGGGCTACGCCCTCCGCAGCTTCCCCCTCACAACCGACGCCTCCCATCCCCTACAATGCGGGTTCCCTTTAACGATCACCCACCTCCAACTACTCCGTCCTTTCCAGGCTCCTTTTGGTTTTGGAAAGTACTAGTCTGACAATCGGGTCGGCGGCTTTTCGGGCATAAGCGCCCCGCGCAATATGATCAGTTTGCGCATCAGCGCATGCAAAATGCATGCATCGTCCACACGCTATCGACCATGGTCAGCACTTCGATAAGCACCTCCGACGACCACGCGGGGTTTTCGGACGCGCGTCGACGATCACACGACCCAGGACAGCCTCGATCGCTGTCACGACACAGCGGCGATTCGCGGTTGGCTAAAGTTGCAGGCGACATTTCGTTCGTACAGTACGTCGATGCAGTTTTCCGGTTGTCCGGGGCATAAGGCGAAGGTCACTGCCGCATGCGGGCAAACAATATGCGCGTAGAACTTCGCGTGGGATAGGTATGCGTAAAATTGAGTGTGACAGCTGCCCGCGTGATCAGGAACGCCCCGCATTTGACTGACATCAAAAAGGACAATGGATCTCGTCACCAGGATTTTCGGAACCCGGTCTCCGTCGACGGCACCAGCGCACACGGTCTATCTAAGGCCGGGCGAGTCGATGCCCCTACGTACCGCGATCGAGCGTGTGTTTGCCAGCACCGACAAGGAATTGGTTGCGCTGTGCACATCGCACTATTCGGGCTATGTCAGGGAGGCGGCGATTGGACGGGCTGTCGAACTTGGCGGCAGCACGTTTCTGCGGCCGATAACTGAGCGCTTGAACGATTGGGTGCCGGAGATCCGGAACGCGGCAGCAAGGGCCTTGCTCACGCTTCTGGCGACGTTCCCCGCCGAGAGCTTTGTCCCGCTCCTTCCCCGACTTCGCAGCCTCATGCAGGCCACACGCACGGACCATCGATCGTGGCTACTCGATATTGAATGGCGACTGGTGCAGGCGGGTGGAACAACTGCGATCGTTGAAGCCATAAGCGGCTCCGACTTTCACCTGAGGCGCGCGGCGTATCTGGTAGCGATAGATCATCAACTCCTGCCGATCCCAGAAATCGTACAGCGCGGCCTGCTTTCCGGCGACATCATGCTAGCAAAGCGCGCAGTGGCTCTGATTGACCACTTGCCCGTCGAGCAACGAAGCGGAAGCATGGCTATTGCCGCCGCCGCCCCCTTCGGGCCAGTTCGGCATACAGCCTTCAAGTTCGTTGTAAGCGATGGAGTGGGTTCCGAAAACGAGCCATTCCTGTGGCGCACGATATTCGACCCGCAAGGCAGCTTGCGCGCCGCCGCTGCCCGGCTGCTGATTGAGCGTGGGCGCGACGTCGTCGAGCGCAGCAGCGCGATGCTCGACACCGGGACATTGACCGTCGCACAAGTCCGCGCGGGCTTGTCGCTTCTCGCCGAGCTCCGCGCCCGAAACGCCACTGCGATGCTGACCCGGTTTGCCTGCGATTCACGGACGCAGATTCGCGCCCATGCCGTGGCACTGCTAGCCAGGGTTTCGCCTCTGGCCAAAGACGACATTGAAGCGCGTGCGCTTCTCGATTCGGCACGGAGGGTTCGAAAAGCTGGGGTTCGCCTCTGCACGCTTAGGGCATTTGTTTCCCTTGAACAGATCCGGACGTTGCTCGTTGAGCACCGGGATCGTCACGCCGCCTTGACGATCTGTGCGCGAGACCAATGGGATAGCCTCGCATGCATTGGACTCATCGCGCTACTCGAGACGCCGTCTGAAAGCGGCGACGAACACCTGAATGAAGCGTTGAGAAAATGGATGACTAACCCAGCCTCATCCTGGGCGAAGCCCGGGATTCAGCACCGCCGTATCTGGCTGGAGCTTGGGGTTGGAACACGATTGCTCGAGCTAGCCGGAGATCGGCACGCAGAATTGCGCGCCCGGCTGCAAGAAATCGGAATGGAACTTTGAATCCGCCGCGAGCGTTGCATCCGAATCACTTACTCCGAGGCTACTATGGATTTCAAAACCTTGGTCGAGAGCTTGGCGAAGAACACACCATCATGGGCAATTGCCGTGGCCGTGATCGGCGTCGTTTGGCAGGTCGTATACGCTGTAATTCAGGAGTGGATTCGATATAGGCAGACGCGGGCCTCCCTTGACCTCGAGCTTAATAAATTCGAGCAACAATCGAAACTGGATCAAGAACGGTTTAACAACCAGAAGGTCTTAGCCGATTACGAACTACGAAAGTGGCGCGAGCAGCTATCAGTGCAATTGACGACCAAGCATTTCGACGCGAGGCTATCAGAGTACGCAGAGCTCTGGGCTGTTGTTGAAACCGCAGCCAAGCACCGATTCGATGCGGGAGAATTCGATCCCGAACAGTTCAAAGGCGCGGCATCCAGCGTTAGAAAATGGCGGTATTCGAAAGGCGGTCTTCTAGCGGAGGAGACGACACGAGACGCCGCTTACGCGTTTCAGACGGCCCTCTGGGGCTTTAACGGATCGGCCGAGGCATATAGACAACTGCGATTCGCGCGCCGACTCTTACGATCATCACTCAGGGCGGACCTTGGCCTCGGAGAAGACGACCTCGGCCAAAGCATCCTCGACGCAACGGAAAGAAGACATAAAATTCGACAAGAACTGAAGACATTACAGCCGAAGGAAGATTGATCGCACCTGAATCTGGTCCTGCAAGACGCAAGCCGCCAACGCTGCACGCACTTTTCAATCACGGGGTTTTCAATGCTCAAGAATGCGTGGGTCGGAAAGGAACCACTCTGGAAGGTCTGGTGGGGTCTCGGGATTCCCACGTGCACGATCCTGATCCTGATCAACGTCTACGTCATGTATGCGCTGCCACTGCCGACGCCGTACGCCATCTGGATACCAGCGCTGGTCGTGCAGATCGTGCTGGTCGCCGCATGGAGTCGCACGGCCTGGATCTGCGCGCCGAACGTGAAGCATCGCGTCTGGATGTACCTTGCACGGATCTGGATCGTCCTCTGGCTTCTTTCGCAGGTCCAGCGAACGCTGCAGCACGGATAGGATCGAATGAACCGGTGGCGCGCAGCACGACGGCCCGCGCGACGCTCGAACATAACACTACTTTGGCGTGCCTGTTGTGACCGAGGAGAACGCGTTTCACTGGATCGAAATCGATCCAGCCTATCAGGGACGTATGGGCCGACCGGGGCCGACGGCGACGATGGGACACGGCGCCATGCTCGGCCGCGTCGCGCCGGATGGCCAGCACCGGTTCCGTATCGTCATCGGGCTGATATGACTTCACGTGTCAATGGGATCAGTTTTCAGGTTGTCGTGTACACGTCATGTGAATTTCCTGAGAGCGACGTAGCAGTAAATCTCGACGGTGGATCACACTGATATTCGCGGGTTGGCTACCGCATTACAGAGGTCCGCCCAACGAGCCTGCCGCTATCTAGTGTCGCAATTCGGATGCTGTCCGTTGCGTAGTCCGTTCGCGGGTTACTCGCGTGCCGGGCTACGCCGCCTTCAGGAAACTCTTCCTCCAGAGGTTAGGGTGAGGTCAGGGGGCAGGTGTTGCATTACGCGGCGTGCACCTCGCGCGGTACAGCGAGCGACATCGCCAGCCGACTGATGTCCCAGATGAATCCACTGAGTTCGCGGGCGACCGCGACCACCGCGATGTTCTTTTGCTTGCCGCGCGCGACGAGTTTGCGATAACGCCGGCATAGTCGCAACTGCGCGTCCCAGGCGCGATCGATGATGGGCTTGGGGATGCCTTCGTGTCGCCGCTGGATGTCGGGGCTCACCCGTGCCGGGTGCCGGTAGCTCCAGGCGGCCTCGACTAACAGCTTTCTTGCATAGCTGTTGCCCGTCTTGGTGATGCTGCCCTGGCGCCGTTTGTTGCCGGAGGAATGTTCTGACGGGGTCACGCCGAGCCAGGCCATTAGCTGGCGCGGGTGCACGAAGCGTGAGAGATCGCCCAGCTCGGCGAGCATGCCTACGGCCGTAGTGAACTGCACACCGCGCATCGTCTGCAGGCCCAGTACGGCAGGATAGAAGCGCCAGTTGAGGACCGCCTCGCGCAGGGCGGTTTCGAGACGCTCGCATTGCGCCAGGCGGTCCTCAATCGTGCGCCGAAGCTCGTCGAGCGCGAGTTGCTGCCAAAAGTTGTCGAATGAAAACGCGCTTAGCCAGCGACGGTGCGCGGTCCCCCAGTCGGCACGACCCACATAGCGCACGCCATGTGAGAGCAGGAAGGCCTTCAGGCGTTGTCGTGCACGCTTCATATCGTCTTTGGCGCTGACCCACGCACGTGCCAGATCACGGAACGCTTCATCCTCTACGGTGGGTACGTATACGGCCGACAGATCGCCGGCGCGCAGCAGGCGCACGAGTTTTATGGCGTCGCGCCGGTCAGTCTTGACGCGCTCGCCGGGCTTTCTGGGAATCAGTGACGGTGCGCACACCATGCAGTCGAAGCCCTTCTTTACGAGCTGACGGTAGAGCCCATAGCCGCACGGGCCCGCTTCGTAGACGACGCGTATGCGGCGCGCTTTGGACTGCAGGCGTTTGCACAGGCGATCGATGTTGTTCTGCGTCGTACCGATCCTGCCAAGCAGTTCGACTTCGCCGGTGCCGAGTGCATAGGCGACCGTGATCGAGTCCTTGTGAACGTCCAGGCCGACGTATAGCGTGCTATCGTTTTCCATGCTGGCCTCCGTGCGGGAAATCGCCGGGTGTGGCGCCGTCCACACCGTGCGGCTCTGGCAGCAATGCTAACCCGCGTTTGATACCTCGCGGCAGGCCAGCCTCTACCTCACGTGAAGTCATACTGCCTAGTCGATCTCGACGCATATCTGCGCTTCACACCGCAGGGCGAAGATCTGCCGCGGCTCGTTGAATGGGTACGGGCGCCGGCCATGAGCTGGAATGGGAACTCGAACTGCGCATAAGGCCCGAGAGCGCGCCGCCGGCAGTGATGGGCGGCCAGAGCGCATGGGCTGGTCGGGGTGGCTGGGCCGCCCGAGCCCCCACAATCGGATTACCGGCGTCGAACAACTGCGGGCCAAGGCCGTCATTGCCGACAAGGGCTATGACGCCGATACCTGAGATTGACCCGCAAGAACGGACACCTTCTTTTTCAAGAGGAGGTGCCGAAATGGGCAAGACTCGTACGCCGTACCCGACAGAATTTCGGGCGCAGATGGTGGAACTGGTCAGGGCCGGACGCACACCGCAGGACCTTGCGCGCGAGTTCGAGCCAACGGCGCAGACCATCGTCAACTGGGTTGCACAGGCCGATCGCGATGCTGGTGTACGCCAGGACGGGCTGACCACGGCCGAACGGCAGGAGCTCACGCGGCTGCGTCGTAAGGTCCGCCAGCTTGAGATGGAGCGCGACATACTCTCTCACGCGGCAGCCTGGTTCGCGAGGGAGACGGGAGCCGTGCCACCGAAGGGCGGTACGGATTCGTGAAGGCGAACCGGGCCCGCTGGCCCATTGCCACGATGGCGCGGCTGCTCGCGGTCTCCACGAGTGGCTACTACGCGTGGCTGGTACGCGAACCCTCGGCGCATGCCTGCAGTGATGCGCAGCTGCTGGCGCGTATCCGTACGCTGCATGCGAGTTCGCGCGGCACGTACGGGGCGCCACGTATCCATGCGCAACTCGCGCGCGAGGGCGTGCACGTGGGACGCAAGCGGGTGGCGCGCCTGATGCGCATCGCTGGCCTGTGTGGCGCGAGCCGGCGTCGCTGGCCACACACCACGCGGCCACGTGCGGGAGCCCGGCGTGCGCCCGATCTGGTACAGCGACACTTCAGTGCCGGTGCCGCGAACGTGCTGTGGGTCGCGGATGCCACCTACATCCCGACCGATGAAGGATTTCTCTATCTGGCGGTGGTGCTCGACGTGTTCAGCCGCCGCATCGTCGGCTGGGCGATGTCGAACCATCTGTACACCGAACTCATGTTGCGCGCACTGGACATGGCGCTGCTGCAGCGACGACCCGAGGGGGTGATCCATCACTCCGATCAGGGGTGTCAGTATACGTCGATTGCCTTCGGGCGCCGCTGCCGCGAGGCGGGCGTGCATCCCTCTATGGGGACGGCGGGCGACGCCTACGACAACGCCATGTGCGAATCGTTTTTCGGCACGCTGGAAGCGGAGTTGCTGTCGCGTGAACACTTCGCGACCCATGAACAGGCACGGCGGCGTCTGTTCTCATTCCTGGAGGGGTGGTACAACGTGCGACGCCTTCATAGCAGCCTCGGTTATCACTCGCCGCTGGAATTCGAAAACCTTCACGCCAAAGATCAAATCTCGTCGCATTGCGGGTTGCCCACCGCCCGACAGCGTCATGGTCGTGACAGGCGACCCGCTGCCGGGCCGTGGACAACCCGCGGCCTTCATGGAGGATCAACAGTGAATTAAACCCAACTGCAGAACTGTCCGTCGAACCGGGTCAACCTCAACCTTTGTGCAGGCAGTTCGCTCCACCGGCGCCAGGGTCGTCATTCCGCCGCGCTCGAACCGCAAGAAGTCGCAACGCCGTTACAGCCGGAAGCTGTACCGTACGCGCAACGTGGTCGAGCGCTTCTTCAACCGTATCAAGCATTTTCGTCGAGTCTCCACTCGTTACGACAAGCTCGCTGACAGCTACCTCGTGTTCGCGTCACTTGTCTGTGCGTCTGGGCCGTTCGTGAAAATGTGAACACAGCCTAGTACTTTGGCGCGAACGGGCCTCCCTGCGGCACGCGGCAGCCTGCAGCACTAGCCCCGCTCGCCCGCTGGCGTAGAGCGCAATGAAACTGTCACTATCTCGGGCGCGGCGCGACGCGGAAAGCCGGCGTCGCGGTGACGATTTGCCTCCACTTCAAGCGTAATGAAAGTGTCAATTCGCCTCAGTCCGAATTGAATCTGTCACCTCGCATCGCGAGGGCGGGATTGCCGCCAGGTCTGATTCAACGGGAGAAGTTATGGCGGTTAGAGTTAGAGGCCGAGAGGCCGGCCAAGGCGCGGCGCGAAGTGCCCCCGGCTGGACCTTCGCTCACCGGGAAGCAAGCCGACGAATGACCGGTTACGAGCGACGCGGCCGACCCTTGACGACCCACTCCGGCCACTGGACCAAGCGTTACTCCAGCGGCAGCTTTGTCGGGAACATCGGTCACACGCGATAGCCCTTACGTTCCGAACTTCGAGAACTAAGAGAAGGCAATACCAGGGAGCGCACGGCGCTTTTAGCCATTTTCATCCCATTCACCGCGATGCCGCTAACTCCGTAGCGGCATTGGAGCGCCCCTAGCGTGCTCGCGTCACTTCATGAACACCCAGTATGGCCGGCCCTGTAGCGATGAACTATGCAGGCAGCACCGCCGGCTGGCCGGCAGGCCATCCCGGATCAGGTAGAACATGTCGGACAGCGCGGTCCGCCCGCCGTAGTACGAGTGGCCCAGCAGGTCGGTGCCGGCGTCCGAGGCGTCTATGGTTTCGATGCCGTCGAGTACGACGAGATGGATGCCCGACTCTCCCAGGCGCGCGCCGTGGTGCCATTGCTCGGACGCCGCGAGCGCGTTGTCACGCGACGACGCGTACAGAGTGACCGGTGCACCCAGCCGGAGCAGCCCGGGCGCGATCTGTTCGGTGAATTCGGTCGTGCCGATGTCCGGCGCGGTCAGGATCACGGCCTTGATGCGCTTCATCTCGCTAGGGTCCGAGGCGGCCAGCGACGCCAGCACGTGCACCAGACCCCGGTTGCCCATGCTGTGCGCGATGAGATAGACGTTGTCCGCGCCCGACTGGCTGAGAATGTCCCGCAGGAACTGCGCGAGATGCGGCTGGGCGTCGATGATCGCCTGCTCGTCGGCCGCGTAGGCCAGCGGGCTGAGCTGGCCCTGCGATGGCCAGCTGAAAAACACCGGTGCCCCGTCAAAGCCCAGGTCATAGGCGATCTGTGCGGTCCGGCGCGCCGCGTCGACAAAGCTAACGTTGAAGCCGTGGATGAACAGCAGCACGCTTTTTCTGGCCGAAGCTTGGATGTCGTGCCGCATCGCCGCCCAGAATGCCGCACCGTCAAGCGTCGATGTTCGCACGACCATCAAGTGCTTCCCTGGGTCTTCGCGGAACTCGAAGCGCCAGATCGAGGGGGACTCCAGGACGCCCATCCGGTGATCGCGGGGAATGCTGACCCCGACCTCGCCAAAGGTCAGGTGGTCAGCCCGAGTCGTGCCGAAGGTCGGCCCGGACGACGGGCCGCTCGCTTGCCGGTCAGTCCCGTAGTAGACCGTCTCGACGACGTAGTTGCCCCTCGAGGACCCGGCATCGGTGTCCTTTTCCGGTCGTCCTTCGCGCCCGAGTGAATAGCACTGAGTGGCGGCCCCTATCGCTGCTGCACCGTGACCGTGAGCGCAATCTTCGTCTGATCCGCCCGCCAGCTTGCAGACCAAAAAGGCCTCGTTGGCACCACACTCGAGCGCCGCGGTCTGTTGCTGAGTTTGGCAGGCGGTTGCCGTCAAAGCCAGCAATGCGGCTGCAAACAACCTGGTCATGGGATTCCTCCAGCAACTTTGCTTGCTTATCGCAAGCGTGATAGCCGAGTCCGGTCACCTCTTCTGCTTTGGCAAACGTTCGGGCCCCCGTTGCGCGGCCTGGCGATGCTAACGATCCCGTTCAAGCGCCGCCTATTCCGACCTATGAGCGTCGGCATCCCGCAGCAGGGATCACGGTCAGGAGCAGTCACGTCCGCTTCACCAGTTCGATCGGTGCGCCCATTGTGGTTCCGGTCGTCGGGTCACGAATGTGATCAGCATAGGCAAGAGACGACAGGTGCGGCACTTATTTCAATGGCGGCTGCGCTCAAAGGGCGTGTCGCCGCGGTCCGCGGGGCAAGTGAAGGACGCGGCGGTAACGGGAAGGGAATGGCCGCCGGGACGAGAACTTAAAACGTTACGGGCGGGTTATGGGGCGTCTCCCGTTCGAATCTTTGCAGATGGAACGGCCTTTTACTGGGCGGAGCCGACGTCTGAGGGACAAAGCGAAGTCACGGACGAACATCGCTTCCTGGCCGACCGTTGCCCGATTCGGTCGGCCGAAGCCGTCTAGGTTTATTCGATGCCTGCCATCGGCCGCAGGAACGTGCATGCCTGTGCGCATGTTGGCAGGCGTCGAATAAACCTAGACGACAGTTGCCAATCGGTGTGCAATCGACGAGATTGTTGCCGAGTGCCAGTGCGCGACCCTTCTCTGCCTTCCGCTGATCGCCCGTGTCAAGGGCGGCTTCCAAGGTACAGCGGTAGGTCGTGCGAGTGTCGCTGAGCGGAGTTCAAACGCAGCCTGTGGGTGTCAGTCTGCTGTTTTATGCTCCGAGCTAGCCTGCGGGAGTTCGCATTTCTTTTGCAACGTGTCAAGGGTAGCTGTCAGTTTTCCCAAGCTCTCGTCAACGATCTCGCGTTGCTCTTTGATCTTAGTCTCCTGACGGTTGGCCTCCCAAAGTCCGACCCCCCACTTGCTATTGTCATCCCCGGGGAGCCCCCAGAAGCGGATGTAGGGTTCGTTGGCATATTTTCGCCTAAAGTCAAGTAAAGCAGCTTCGAGCAGGGCGAGCCTTTGCCTTTCCTCGATGGTCGCCAATTTCAGCTCGGCGATGTCCGTCAGCAACGACTCGCAGGCGGCTGGTCGAACCTTGTTAGCTGGTTCGATTTCGATCAGGGCAAGATGCTTAAAACCGAGGCTACCACTACGACCCGCAAAAATGGATCCTCCGAATGCGAGTAGGACAACAAGCATTAGAAATGAACATGAAAGTTTCGCAAAGAAATCGACGGCTTTCTTCGCCGCGCTATCCTTTTTAACGTCCGACTTCGGATCTGTAGGTACCGGATCGCTCATCGCTCTTTCCTCGTCGCTGGCCTGCCCAAGAACGTAGTCAGTGCTGCGAGCTCATTGAAGTTTGCACGGCTGCTGAAGGGAGTTAAGCTTAGCCGTGATCTTGTCAAACGATTCGGCGACCGCTTTGCGCTGCGGAGTGATGGACTTCCACTTGTTTTCGTCTTCGTAAAGTTCAGAACCCCACCCATTTCCATCGGGTTTGGCAGTGCCCCAAGACCCGGTCTTCCCTGGCACCGCACCCCTGGTTTCAAAATCGATGACGTCACGTTGCTGCGACGACAGTTGGCCAGTCTGATCACCCAAAGCCGCCTTCAACTTTGCAACCTCCCCGAGCAACGACGTACAGTCTGCTGGCAAAGCCCTATCCGGCTCGATAGTCATTACTGTGTCTTCCAGAATGGTGAGTTTTCCACTTCGACCGGCAGCGACCAATCCCACGAATATCAGCACGACAATCGTCAGCAAGACTCGACACAAATGCGCCGCAAGCCACTTACCTGCCGCTTTCCAAGTTCGCGCTCCTTGCGTTGTGGCTTTTGCCGACGCATCGGAAGCCGCGTTCTTCTTTTCTTCGGGCATGACTATCCTCTAACTGGTGCAGGTGGACCAATTGATTTCTACGATATCGTAGTGCTGCTCTTATTCTGGAAAATAGCGTAGAGCATGGTTTCGCTCAGACCAAGCTGTAAGAGCTATTTGAAAGAATATGCCCCTGATGGTGTCGTCAACCGCACGCAAAATCACGAACATCGGGAAACCAGTCTATGAAGAGCCGCCCGCCCAGTGACCCGTATTTGGGAAGGTCCGCAATTGGGGCCGCTAGTACGCGCGAGCACCCGCTGATTCTTTCTTCCCGGGGGCAATGAAAAGCGACGATTATTGCGTCTTCACGGCCCAGTCAAGCCAAAGACGCACCGCTTGGTACTTCCTTAGCGCGTGGTCGCCGCAGCTTGCCGGAAATGGAACAGAGACGTAGTTCTGGGTCGAGTCGACGGCCGGTACCGCCATATTCTTCGCGAAATTGTTGTTCGTCCTAGGGAACGCCATCTGACACATCTCGGGTTTGCCAATCGTCTCCGGTGTTGGGTAAAGCGCAACGCGTACAGTTGCGTCAAATCCCTTATACGCCTGCGCCCAACCGATGACCTTTGCCCGTACGCGTCCGTCGCTCCCCTCAATCAAATGCAATTCCGGGCCTTGATTTACACCTCCTGGTTTCACTAAATGCCAGGTCCAGTCTGTCAAGTCCCAGCAGGGATCAAACATGTAGACATGCTCAGTTGAAGAACTGCGGGCGTTGTCCTTCTGAGTGGCAAGCATATCCTGCGCGTCATGTAGTCTGTTTTTACATGGGGCGGGTTGCTGTTGTGCGAAGGCTGCAGCAGTGAAGCACAGCGCGAGAAGAAACACGACAATTCGATGTTTCATCGCGCCCCCCTTGAAAAATCTCGGCGAACCGCGCCAAAAGTTTCAAGAAGCATAGGCGATGGTCAAAGAGAAGCAAGTTCGCATCAAAACGATCCGGCAGGTTCCGAGAGTGAACCGGCCGTTGGAACGACGGCTAAGTGTTTTGCGAGAACGGTAACTATTGGGCCGTTAATTGCCAATCGGTGTGCAATCAACGAAATCATTGCGCGAACGGCAACACGCGACCCCGAAGGAGACAGTCGGCTAACGCCAAAGCGGTCAGTCCCCTGCTCCCAGGATATTCCATGCTTACGTCGATGCCAGGACTTTTGCAGAGATTCCTTTAATAATGCGATCCATTATTACGCCACGTGCCATCTCGCTTACGTTGTCGCGCCGGTGCCGATTGTCGCCTAACCTACACCCACCCAACACGCGCCATTTCCGTGTTGACTGGTGTAACCCGTGTACTACATTAAATTTAATGTGCGTTGGCGCGTATCAGTTCGGCCGGATCCTAAGGTGCGAACCGTTCTCAGTTAGCCGAGGGCAACGTGACAGTGAACCAACCCTTCGATTACACAAGATCCAATCCTGACGATCCGTTCCTTTTGCGGAAAGTGGAGCGCGCCCCGGCGACCAGTTCTGCGTTGATTGCGGAAGCAGCACAGTTTGGGCCGATTCTGCAAACGGCCCGTCTTTTCCACTCTGGTTGCATCAAGCGCCACGGGCGCATCGCCTGGTTTTCGGACATTCGCGAAGTGCGGCCAAAAGGATCAAGGTAGCGGACGGTGCTAGGAGGAAAGCAAACACCGAGACATGAGATCAAAGCGAGGCAAAACGACAACGCGCGGAGGTCCGAGCTGGTCGGTGACCACATGGCTAAGCGTTGATCGGAGAGAAATCAGAAGCAGCATCCACTTCGTTGGACAGATGTGTAAATTTCCTAAATTCAGGAGAATTCCATGGATGGTATGCATCAATTCACGAGTACGCTTGAAAACTTTGATGGGACGAGTTCTGCGAGCGGACATATTGAGATTCCACCAACCCCGACGATAGGACAATGTTACATTTCCATGTATTTTGACGAAACAGATCCGAATATTTCCCAGCTTACGTTCGACAGCTGCGAGTTCATAGACGATGACGGGATCCAACGTACCCAACAAATAGATGATATTGCCTTCGTTCGAAACAAGATGGTTAGAGTTGATTATACGATTGCGGTGCTAGATGGTAAGGCTAGCTTCATAATAAATCTATTTTTTTGGCCTCGTGTATTCTAGATTTAAACGGAGTATAGAAATGACTCATTCGACATTCGGCGGTGGTGGTGGAAACGCGCCTGAAGTCTCGGACGTATATGTAGTAGCTATCTACGACCCAAAGACTGGAAAGATTCTCCATACTCATAACGTAACAGTTTTTAAAGGTGGACGATCTGTAACCGAAAAAGAAGCTTTAGATACAGCCTTCGCGCGTGCCTCCGATGCAGGTCATCAAACAGACAACTTGAAGAGCACGGTATCAAAAAATCCGCAGCACGGTCGATCTCCACACAAGATTGATCTAGCTACCGGACAGTTCATACCGGTGCCCGCTAAACGACCGCTACCTCGGCAGTTGAGCGAGCGAAAGGACTCCTGATGACTGCCTTATGCCATGTGTGCGTCGCTGACCGGCGTTCGGCAGATGACAGCGATGGCCGCCGAGTACGAGGCAGCCGACATGACAGCTCGGATGGCGGTGTGCAATGCAGACATGCCCGTGCACTGAGTAAGCCGATAGGGCAGTAAAACACCCACGGCCGCAGAGGCGTCGACGGCCAGGTCACCGGCAATTTCAGTGCTGCGCGCATGAGGTTCCTCACCACCTGGTCAGTGTACAGATGCGGTCTCGCCCGAGTGGAACGGTGCGGCAGCAGGGTTACCGGTGGAATCTCTGTGCGGCTATCGGTGGCGCTGCGATGGCGGGCAAAGCCGCGCACAAAGCAAAGCCGCCTGGCCCACTCGGCGCGTTGAATCCAAGGACGTTGCGACCATTCGGCCACCAGGTCATTGCAGATGTACTCTACCTTCCGTGCTTCCATGAAGTCGACGAACTGGAGCAACAGCCGGCTGGCCTCACGCATCTTGAAGCCCAGACCGTGGCGCAGGTCAAGGTACTCCCAGAGTCCCTCGTGAAGCGTGTTCATAGCACGCCTCCCGGCCAGGCCATTACTAATGTCCGAAAGTTTGTTGACCTCCACCTTCGCGTAAATGCTGGTTGACTGCACGCTAGATGGCGTAGCACCCGGCCGATCTAGGCAGCGACGCGCCACGCTGCAAGCCAAAGCATGCCGGAACTGATGCGAGCCGCGATGAGGCGCGTCGACTCTGGCTCGTATGATTGCGTGACGCACAATCGTGCCAATCCCGTTTGAGCCCTCCATCAACCCGCGTATCGGCGCCACGGGAAGGAAGAGGTGCCGATCTCGACTGGCGGGCTACTGATGTCAATTAGCCGGAGGTGCCCCCTGTCGGTTGTGGCGCCCCATCGCGCATCTTGGTCACGACCTGCTGGGCGCCAGCCGCCATCAACCGGGTGTCCGAACTGATGTTCACAAACTGGCAACCCTTGGCGATCCGCTCTAGGGCTTTCTCGGGCGTCCCCTGGTTGCTGCCGGCAACCACCCCATGCGCCTTGGCGCGAGCGATAACGTGATCGATCGCCTCGGCCACCGTCGCATCAACGTCGTCCAAGGTCGGTGTGAAGCCGAGGGCGAGGGAGAGGTCGGACGGGCAAATGTATATCGCATCCAGTCCCGGGACGGACAGGATTTCGTCGAGATTGTCGAGCGCCTGACGGGTCTCAATCGTAGCGAAGACGACGACGGTGTCGTTGGCCTGCGTCGGGTAGTCGGCGCCGCCATAGAGCAGCGCTCGAACCGGGCCAAAGCTGCGGCTGCCGCGCGGCGGGTAGTGGGTGAACGCGACCAGTTTCTCGGCGTCCTCACGGCAATTGACCATGGGACAGATGACTCCATAGGCACCGGCATCGAGCACCTTCATGAGAATGCCCGGTTCATTCCACGGGACTCGTGCCATCGGTACCGTGTTAGTGGTCGAAATCGCGGTGAACATGTCGACGGCTTTCTGATAGTCGCCCACGCCATGCTGAAGATCAACGGTTAGAGAGTCCCAGCCCTGGTGTGCCATGGTTTCCGCGGAAAAGGTGCTTGGGATGGTTAAAGAACAGTTGACTACCGCACCACCGGACTTCCAGATCGAGCGAATTCGATTCTCTCGCATGATTGTTGCTCCTCGGATCAGCAGTTCAAGCAAGGCGACTTGGTTTCAAATGTTCAGCGCAGGATCGGGGACAGCCGTTGCCGACGACGACAATGCGTCGCTAAAGCCGCACGAAAGCGCGCACGACTCACTTACAAGCCGGCTCGTGCAACAGAAGAGGGCAGCGCTTGCCCGTCTTCCCGAAATCGAGTTAGCGCTTCGTTATTGGGAACTCAGCCGCAGCCGTTTGCAACATCGAGCTGGCCTCCTGGACCTAGCTGATTAGGTCGTACATCAGCGCGTACTGCGCAGCCGCACCTTTTTTGAGCCGTTCCCTTGGGCACTAGAATCGGTTTCGACCATGCACCCTCGTCGCTTCGCCAGCCCGGTTTGACCATATCCACACCTGGTCGGTTATAGCATTCGCTAGTTTTCTGTCAAGGCCGCTGTGCGTGGGGCTTTCAGAGCTTCAGTGGTTAGCATTGACACGCGAGGAATACATGAACTCCCCGCGCTAGATCCGTTTACCTCGATGCAGCTGCATGCATCAAGCCGTCAAGGGCTAGCCATCATACATGTCATCATTTGCCCATTGCAGTCGGCGCGACTGCAGCTTGCCACTTCACAATCATCCTTGCGGTCTTCCACACTGCTCGCTTCGCTAGCCCCGCGTCCATCGAATTCGATTCTGCGTAACGACTGACCCACCGATGTCCGATCGTATGCTCCGCCTTCATTCTCTCGTTTCGGAGGTCACGTGATCTCCAGAGCGAGGAGCAGTAGTAGGATGCCCAACTACCTCATGCTCTGGTACCAGAGGAAGGGCCTTCTTGGGAGGTCGCCTTGACCTGCGGGACAGCCGCTTCCTGCATCGGCCAACTCACACGGTCGACCCGGAACTGCCGCTCCCGCCACCGATACGACGCGTTCGCGTTCAGAGCGGAGCGTCGCTCGGTTTTCGTGTGAGGCGCGCGGAAAATAGTTTGCCGGGTAGAGCTGGCGTCGTTCGCGTACAGGCGATCAATGATCGACGGGATGAAACGCACGACTTTCGTAGATAGGTCATCAAGAGCACGAGGATTTTCGGACGAAACAAAGGTGAGGTGAATTGTGTGTACCCAGAAAGGATGTCAAATTACACTGAATCCCCCAGCTCTAAGGTGAGGTGTTCTGTGAGTACCTAAGAGCACTATTCGAAAACCCGCCTCGACGCGGAAACGCCAGCACTCGCTTCCGAAATAAATCAAACGTTGTGTCGTCCGTTACTGTCTGTTAGTCGTGCGCGCTAACGCCGATTCAAATCCAACAAAAACTGCTGCTGGAGACTTTCCGCCCCTCTGAGAGCAGACCCTATGCCAGCCGTTCGCATCGAACGAAGGCGGCCGGCTATATGATTGACTGAACCAAAAAAAAGTCTTGAATTTTTCGAGCAAAGTTCTATAAATGTGCAATCGCTCATTCAGACAAAAAATTGTAACGCTTTTCGATGCAATTTTCGATTTTGCACGACAGATTGATCCGCACTCACCTGGCGTTGTTTTACTAGGAGGACTGTGTTTTGCCAAACTGCAGCGGCTGTCGGGCCTACATGTCTGTAACAGGCAAGAAAACAGGGCAATTCCAAGGAGAAGGTACGAACGCCCAACACGCAGACCAGATCCGAGTCCTTGCTTTCACGATGGGAGTCACATCGCCTCGTGATGCCGATACCGGGCAAGCTACGGGCAAGCGTCGGTTCCAGCCAATAACCATTATCAAGGAGTGGGGCGCAGCTTCCCCCCAAGGCCTCGAGGCCTGCGCAACCAACGAAGATCTTAGTACGGTTAAAATCGAGTTCATAAAAATGAAAGCAACCGGCGAGGAATACGTTTCCCAGACCGTACACCTCACCGATGCAACGATAGTTGACATTAGTCGATTCATTGGCGACGCCGAGGCAGCAGTAGACTTACAAGTCGGTTTTACGGATGCTGGAGGATTGGAAAGGTGGTCGTTCATGTTCCAAAAGATTGAAGTCGACGACGCGGACGGAAAGACCTCGTTCGTCGATAAATGGTAGCCATACCCTAACGTCATGGGCGTCCTAGAAGGCTACTGGCATCCTACATCTGACCGGCTGAACAGCGGTGCGCGTAGCCGAAAGATCCTTCAACGACTTCTATAACTTCGTTATCCTTCTTTCTGGCTGATACCGTCGATAGATCATTGGAGTTCCGGTGACTCGATCCTTACGGCCTGTCGTCTGCGCATCTTTCTCGACTATGGGCTGAGCGATCACGTCTACCGATACAAACCTGTGCGCGCGATCATCGCAAGCCCCGTTCGACGCCGATATCCAGCGACAGTTTTCGAAACGCTTGGAGAGAATTCGAAGTCTTATATAACCGGCTATGAAACAACATGCCATTGAATTTATGGAATAAGGTGCTACGCTTGCCGGAGTCGCGGTTTCAAACGCCTACTAATGCAGAATCGCCGTCTATCACCATTTATTAGAATAGTAGACGGTCGATTGATTCTATGGGCATTAGAGATTGCGATCATTTTTTCAGTGAAGAAGGTCGTTCGTCGCTGGAACTGAACCCATCGACTGATTCCGAGCATGGAAGGTGGCGGTCTCGTTGGTCGGCGCCGGGCATCCACCTTATCGCGAGTTTCGAGGATACACCCATGCATCTCCGTTTCCAGATCACTAGCGTGACTCTCGGCGGTATGTTCCGAGAGTCATTCAAAAATCTCGCACTCTGCGTGCTGGACGAAGTTGGTGGGCGCAAAGTTGAGCGCATTGAGATTCTCGATACAAATTCGTTTGGCGTGGGCTCCGTTCGTGCATTCTCTATCCTCGTCAGCGGTCCAGCACCGACGATGATCCCCGGCCACGCGGTTGCTTTCAAGCAGTTGATTTCCGTTTATCTCGCCTCGATCTCCGATCTCGAGGCGGCGGGCGAAGGTCCGAGCGCCCCGGAACAGGTCCCCCTCATTGTTCAGTTCGACGTTGTGTTCGAGATGCGACCAGAGGGAACCTTCCTCATATTCGCCTTCGATTCGCTTCACGGGCCGTTCGGGGACGACGGTCTGACACCGGGACAGAAGGCGGCGCTAAAAAACGCGGAGGCTGTACTCCGAAATACGTTTAAACCGATCGCTACTCCACTCGACATCGCCTCCTTGGCATCCAAGATCGGGGCAAACGGGGCGCCCATCCATGCCGGTATGGCGACGACTTCCGACTTCAGCGTCGTGGAGTTGCGCCTAGAAGTTGGACAAGCCGACACCGGTACCGAAGAATTTGTTCCGTGGGAGGAATTCTATACGCGTGGCGTTACAGAAGTTTTCCTAGGTACCCAGGACTGGGGCATGCTGATCAGCCAAGACCTGATCGTGCGCAACGTGCGCGATGTGCTCCACGATAAACTAGGCGCGCAGCAGGCGGTTCGGCTAAACAGTGGTCCCGATGTGTCTTGGTCTCCGTCGGGAGGCGTGGCCTTTCTTACGGCCACCTTCAACTTGGATGCACTAGATGCCTGCCAATGCGCTTGGGGGAAGATCGACGTCAACGCGGACGTAACATTGACAATTATCTTATCTGCGGAGAACGGTGGATTACGGCAGGATATTCTCATGGACCGTGACGCGGACAATCTTCAGCTTCTCTGCTGTGAGCTGACCGCCGCTATCACCTGGCCAATAATGGGACTGAACGAAGTTGTCCAAGGTCGGGTGAGTTTTAGTGACTATGTTCTAGGATTAGAGTTAGGTCCGTTGGCTGTCTTCATCGTCGCCGTCGTCAAGGCCAGCCAAACACCACCCTTGGACCTAGGGGCATCGTGCGAACAAAACGGGGATCATATCGTTTGCCGGATGGCTATACCGCTTAACGATCCACCTCCCGGTCGCTGCGGCCCGCCCTCAGGAAGTAGCCGTCAGTTGGTGGAAGTAGCTGGTATCGAAGACGGGCTTGTGTTGCGCGGTACCGCTCAAGTAAATCTCCTGACGCCCGCGCAGGTGGCCGTATCGGTGGAACCGTTCGAGTGGCGGGCGCCGGAAATCACCTGTTCGGGAGTTCTCGGAGACTTTGCCGCAGTGGCGAACGTTCATCTGTCTAATTCTGGTCAGTCACGGATGGCATTTTGCGGAGCGAGCATGGTGGGGCCGACGGCGCAGACATACTCGCCATTTCTCTCGGTATCGTTTGAATATTGCCCGTTTCGACCGACAGTGACACTGTCGATACCGCCAGGGATACAACTAGATGGCCCGGCCGAAATCCTCGTCCAGACTAGCGGCGGGAGCCGTATCATTAAAATTCAGCCTCCTACCGCACTCTCCGAGGCCCAGATAGAAGCTTTTAACGAGATTGCCAACCGTTGGCGGCTCCAGCACTGCTTCACAGAAGTGGACGACTGGTTTCGGAACCACCACCGGTTCAACCCTAAATGGTTAATCGATCCGAGCCCAGAGGGGGCTGTAGAGCGGCAGTTCTGGGGGATACGCTTTTCCGGCCTCCCGGGAGGAGCCAGGGTATCGTTCGCAGAACGTGATGGCCCTAGGATTGCAACGGGCGTCGTTTCGTCGAAGGGCGGACTGACGATGGATGTGGCGGTGCCGCGAGACGCAGGACTTACGTTGGTCCATAGCGCAGACGGTGACGCGCGCCTGGGCGGCGGGGTTCCACCCACGGGCGCAACTGCGCAAATAAGGATGCGCCAGGCGCGCCTGATACGAATGGCTGAGATACAGCTTGGCGGACGTAGCCTGCAGAGTGGCGCGGAACTTTCCGCGCGCACACCGCAGGTTCATTCTTTGAGCGCGAAGAGACATACAGCCTAGCCGACCCATCGCAGCCCAATCTCGCAGCCTCCTTTTCGGTCCCGCCAGTGACGAAGGCCCGATGGCTTGGCGACCATTTTGTCGGCTGGAGTGATAGACGCGCGTGGTATCTGTCGCCAGGCGGCATGATTGTCGAGCTTAGGTGTGAAGCGCGCCACGTGCGCGATGCGGCAGGCACCCGAAACTACACGGCATTGCTGACAGAACATGGCATCTTACTAATCGGCAATGACGGGCGGATACACAAAAGGATCGAAATCGACGAAGGACGGTCCCTGGTAGCCACGAGCCATTTTCTGGTCGTCGCCGCAGAAAAACGAGTGCTTTTAATCGATATAGATTCCGGGCGGATCGTCGCGGAAGATTTCTCGCTTGGTCGGGTGGACTGGTTGTCGGCGATCGAACACTCGCCGGGAATTGTCTCCGCAAGGGTAGCCGACAAGTGGCTGGAATTTCGCGTTTTCGGCGAGCCGCCGGGCCTGCAATATATCGCGGAACTGTTCCGGCGACCTTGGTATGTAGGATCGCGGCGTGCCGGCTCTTTGCTTGCTACGCTTGACGATGCTGGAAAGATGGCGATCGAAATGGCAGACCGTTCAGTGACCTTATGACCGACAATAGGCCTTATCCGTGTCGGACATGCACGTGGGCTGAACGGTTTCTCGAGCTGTCCGGCTTCGGACCCGAGCATCAATTTGCGCGCCGAGAGCGGTGCCGTATCTGGATCTCGGCAGCCAATACGGACTGCAGCGATGCCCTGCGCATCTCCGCGACGCGCCTTGACGTCAGCCAGAAATGAGGCGACGCGCAACACTTCCAACGGCCGTGACCGGCGTCCGCTATCTTGGGCGAAGCGGACTTCTGAATGTCGGTTCACGCGTGAGAGAGAACGACCGGAGGTGGCCGCACCCGGCCGGCTAGTCTTGGAATGGGCCAGCTTCGAACGTCACCGCTCCATTCTCGTACTCTCGGCTCCATATGTCGCGGGGTTCTTCACCTGCCCCTTTCACGGCGAAAGACGCATTCGGTAGGCATTGCGCCAGCTTGGTGAACAGGGCGATGATCGACCAGCTATCCAGGTAGAACAAGGTCGACGTCGGAAGAGCTGATTGACATGCCTCCGTCAAATGCTTCAAGACATCGTGGCTCAGCGCATGCTCATCGATGAAACTGACGATTCGATCTCTCGATCCGGCGACATTCAACGGCTCGCCGTCGAATGGATAGACCCAAACTTGTGTATGAAAGCTCATTAGGAGTCTCGCAGCAGTAGCTACGTCTTCTTAAACATAGGTGCTTGAGGCAAGGGCGATTGGCGACGATTCGAAGCTAGATGTCGAACGGCCGGAACTGGCCGGACACGGCAGTTTGCCGATCAGGCTGAATGAAGGTTGGCTACGCAATCGTGGATTGCCTGCGCGAACTGCGGATTGGACAAATCGATACCAACACCCGCGAGCGAAAGCAACAATTGCTCGATGCCTTCGACAACCCCGACGATGCGCCCGTTTTCTAAGGGATCGCTAAAGCTAGGTAGTGCTTCCGGCAAGTTGGATTCGATACTTGCGATTCCGTCTTCAACCCTGAGGTCGATTCCGAATGGCAGCAAAAACGCTCGATTCTTATCCATTTTTCCGATCTCGACGTCGTCCACAGCGGCATTGTCAACGATCCAGCCAGCGATGTCGAATGACTGGTTGTGGCCGACCCGAGCCGTCGTTCGATTCTCGGATCGAAGCGCTTGCAAGCGGTCGTTCAGTAGTACAACGGGCGCTCGGAAAGTACTTGGCTATCCAAGCTGCAAAGTCTTCCGAAGATAAAATTATGACGAGAGTGTCATCTGCAGGTGCATACACAACAAGCGTGTCGCCCTGCAATAGCCTCGCCTGAAGGACGCGTAGCTTTGCCTCCAACCAGCCAACGGTACTTGCCGCGTCATAGCCGTAACCCTCAGCAAAGCGATGAAACAACTCTTCGTCCACGACGCCGGTGGATTTCAACTTTGTGTCTAGCCCGCGATTCCAGACTATTGCATCGCTTGGGGTCATAATCCGATGTGGAATTTTCGGAGATTCTAGCCGCTAGAAAGCTCGCGACCGGCAGCAACTGGGCCGTACCCCGACCGATGATGCCGCGTCGCCGATCCGCGAGTGTCGATCCTGGCGGCTACTTTAGCGCCCAATACCAGTTGCCGGCATATTTCCTGTCGACCGTTTCCTGCGATTCGAAAGTAAACGTGAGGCTGTCGACGAGAGCGTCGGCGCATCCGCGGACTCGGAACACTTCCTTGAACTCCTTTAAGAGTGTTTCGTTTCCGGCCAGCAGATCACGCTCCGCATCTGTCTTTGTTTGAACCAGGAACCATGTCTGGGTTGGTTCAAGTGCCGTTACGATGCAATCTTTCACGCGTCGCAGAGAGAGTGCTCGCAGGTCAGTCTCGGCCTGTAGCACTATCAGGCGAAAACTTGCTTCCATACCTCCCTTACCTCGCCGGGGATCGGCGGTTGTTCTTGAATCATAGCCCATTCGAAGCGGCACTATACGATGTCGCAGGCATAAATTGTCGGCGATTTAGGCACCGCAGTCGACCGTCTGCTCTTGGCCGACTGCCGTCTGGCGAATTCCGTCCCAATCGGTGTACGCACGAACGCGATCGTCATGCTCCCCTCGCCGACGGCAGATGCAACCCGTTTGATTGGGCTCAACCTGCAGGAGCCGCATCAGTAGCGTCTGTTTTCCCCTGACGCGGAAGAGACCTGCTTCGGATCGCCTCACACCACAAGCAAATATTCCTGGGACACTCGATTCGAGCAGGTAAGGATGCCGAGTGTGCGACCAGCGTCCAGCGCTGACGACATCGTCGCCCCTCTGTTGCTAGATTGTGGAATGCATCGGCGGCACGCGCCTTCGGCGAACGCGGCGTGCGACTGATGACAACCGCGACGGCCTACAGCATCCTGCGACTTGCCTCGATCTGAGGACGCTTGGTGGATAAAATAGGATGTCCACATGGGGAGAACATCATGCCAATAGTGCTAGTCCAGCAGTTTCATAAGGTCGAAGACAAATTCCAGAAAGTTGGGGAGCCGAACGAGCTCGATGTGACTGACGACGAGCGGGATCAGCTCGAGCGCGCAGCGGAGGTCGTCTATCTGGGAAGCCTCGACGGGTATTTCGCGCTTGCCGCCGGAGAGGAGTAACCCGGCGACACTTGGGGCGCTGGCGCGCCCGGCACCGTAGACAGGGCTGCCTCAGAAGCACGTTGGCGAGGCGCGCGCGGCTGCCGTCCCGGCGGTTACGCCGGTTGGCCGTAACGCGGCAGTCATTGCCGCGGATCGCGCCTCAGCGTGACCCGACTGGCCCGTGTGACCGAGCGCCGCTGCGCCGAGCAGTGCCCGAGTCTCCGGATCGAGCGAGCGACCCTCGCGGCGCGGCTGGATGCAATCGATGCCGAAGCAGCAGAGGTGAAGCGTCAGGAAGCAGCGCAGGACCGCGCCGACGCCGCCCGCGCCGCTGCCGTCAGCGACCCCGTGACCGGCACGCTGACCGCGTTCGGCATCCCGTCCGGTCGGGTCGATCTGATCGCTGGTCTCGCTTTCGCGGCAGTACTCGAAGCAGTCGCGTGCTTCTTGCTGGCTGCTCGCGCTGCGTGCCGCCGAATCGCTCAAACCCAACACTGGCGCGGCAGTAACGCGTAACGGTAGTCAAGTCACACCATGACCGAAGCGCCGATTGAGCCTGCGCCTGTCGCCGAGACGGCGGCGATCGAAGCGCCCGATGACGTGACTCACGTGCTAGCTGAGATCGCTGCGGGACGACTGCGCGGCACGGTGTCGGAGATTCGCAAATTCACAAACACATGCATCAACGGTACGAAGGAAGATTCTAATGCTCGGAGGACAGTCGCAATGAACCGAACTCAATCTGCGGCACCGGTCTCGTCGTCCTGGAAGGTGATGCAACCATCGATGAACGTTCGCGCTCGACGCTCCCCGTATGAGAAAGCAGCTGCGGGCGACAAGAAATTAAGTTGCTCCGGGAGGCTCGCGACTGGCGTCGCAAGCGGGCTTGAGGAAAGGATCGACCAGGAGACCGAATACCGGAGGTCCGTGCCGTAGATGGAGTCGACGCTGTTGGTTGTCACACGGACGTCAATGCTGAAACCGCGATATGGCGTGCAAGACTGGGTTTGCATGGTGGGTTCATGTCGGATTCGCCGGGCGGTATGCGAGACGAACCGAGAGCTTACTCCCCATTCCGGGAAAGGTCTCAGAACAAAGTGAAGCCATCTTTTCAACCGTTCCGCATCGGCCGACGAAGATGTATGGGACAACGACAACCATGACCGAACAGAAAGAACTCACGCCGCACCCATATTTCGGCGTCGCCCCGGAGCAGGTTCAAGAAGAAACGATTTCGAGGCATCCGTACGCGCGCCCTATCCGGATTGGCTCTCGCACCACTGGATCGCCCAACGCTGCGCCGCTTCGATAGCGTCCGCGTCGGAGGGGTAATCGCCCAGGTCACCCGAATACTTCACTTCGACGGCTTCACCGCCTGTCAGGTCGCGCCGATAAATCTTCGCGCGGGCGTAGCAGCGACCGCCTTCATCGAGAGGCGACGCGTCGATATGAAACTCCTTGTAGTCGAACTGCATGGTCGGCTCCGAAAAGGTGCTCTACTCGTCGCGCTGGACGAATTGCGGGCGCCCCGTTGCGTCTGCACCGGTGTTCACCAGCTTGTTCCGGTAGTCGCAGCCAGGACAAATGAAAAAATATCCGCCCTCGTCGATCTGGGCTTCGACCTGATCGAAGGCAAAACGTCCATTGCAGTTTCGGCAAGTCCACATGGCTATCTCCGGCGCCGCTTTCGTCGCTTCGGTGGCTGCCGAGGTTCCGATGGTCGCCGCGGCAATTCAGGACTCCAGCTCTTTAAGCAACTTGTTCGCAAGGGCACGCGCCGCGTCTCGCGCCTGATCCTCGTGCGCGAAGTCGATTTCGGTTTCGTGCGGCTCGTCCGATTCGGGTTCGGCTCCCACTTCTCGCAGATGAACGATGCCGCGATAAGTGCCTGCAACTGTCTTCATCACGCGAACTCGTGCAATGTGTGTGTGAGTTGCGTAGATCTCATCGTCCACGATGATCTCCCGTTCACTTCCCTTCACCAGGACACGGTTCTAGTGCGGGAATCCAGCATGGCGACGCAATCCGTTCGAACCGGTGAAACGACTACATCGCATCGATCCGGCGCTCCGCGTCGAAACGAGCCTCCTCGATGGCCTGTTCCTGATTTCTCGCGGACGTCTCTTGATTCCTCCAGTAAACGGGGGGCTTAGTCATCGTATATGCCCAGTCCCAGCTCCCGTCCTTCTGTTCGGTCACATATACGCTGTAGTTGACTTCCTTGTAGGTGAAATTGTGGCTAGCCATGAAGGTGGGTCCCGCTCGGTGTCTTCGAGCAATCCTAGCATGACCACCAACACCGAGCGCAGGAAGGCGATGCTGACTTATCCGTTATTGACGACGTCGCCGTCGCTCGTTCCGTCGATCACCTCCCCGGCCAGATTCTGCAATGCCTTATATGCAGGCTTCTTCGCTTACGGGGGTTCGCCCATTCGGGCGCAAATTTTTGGGCGACGTCTGATGACGGCCTCCTTGGCTATGTCGTATGAATCTCCGCATGACCGAAGCCGCACGACGAGCAATCGAAACAACCGGAAAACTTTGGGTATCGAATGAAAATCCGACTTGATGAATGGCTGAAGGTGCGAGAGTTTGATCGGCCGCCTGCGATCCGCACGGCTTGCCTCTGGGTGAACGCCTGCAAGATCTTTCCGGCACCCGTCAAGATCGGCCGCTCGTACTACGTCCAGGACGGCGCTGTTTTCCGCGACGGCGTACAGAAGCCGCGTCTCTGTTCACCGAGCATTCGGCCATGGCAGCCAGGCCGCGCATCCGGCGTCGTGCGAGCTGGCAACCTTCACGAACCGCGGCCGGGCTACTACGTCTGGCGCAATCCGATCACCAAAAAGACGATGTCGATTGGCTACGTGCCGATCGAGCAGGTCTTCGAAGTGCTCGAGGCGAACGCCAAGGCAAAGGAAATCGTGCCGACGAAGCGGCTGGTCGAGCGCATGAAGATCAGGAAACAATAGCCGAATTGCTCGACAAGATGCCGACGACTGGCGTCAAGCCAGCCATGATCAGTGCCCTGAGACATCAAGACAGGGCGATTCGCGTTGCGCTTGTCGCGACGTTAGAACAGGCCCCGAAGGTCGCGCTGTGGCTCCAGAACGCGATGCTGCTTGCGCTAATCTCAGGCCAGGCCTTGTCGACCATCGGCCGCTGGGAGCGTGCGTCCGTCAAGAATGGTGGAGCGGTGGTGACGCGAGCGAAAACAGGAGTCTCGATCGCTATCCCATTGGAACTACGCATGGAAACCATCAACATGTCGCTGGGCGAAATCATCGCGCGCTGCAAGGCGTCGTGTGTCGTCAGCAAATACCTTATCCGTCATCTGCGCGGCAACGTGAACGCGCCGAAGGGGTCGGCAATCAAGCTGAAAACCATCTCCGAGAAATTCCTGCCGGTGCGCCGACTCGCGGGCTATACAGCGGACGGCGATCCCACGTTCCATGAAATCCGAAGCCTGTCGAAACGCCTGTACCTTGAAGAGGACGGAGTCGACACAAAGGCGTTGCTCGGCCATCGAACCCGATGCAATGGCGGACCTGTACGCAAACTCGCGCGGGCTTGAGTCAATGAGAGTGAGGATCAGTAGCAACGTGAAGTAATTCAGCCGCATGCGACTTAAGGTCATAGTTGACTCAGCCGCCCTCGCCCGGGTGTAGAAGGGACGGGCGAGCTTTGCGAGCAGTTATGAACTTGCATGCGCGCAACGTGTGAGGTCACAATCGTGCTCGAAGAGAGCAATGGCTCCGGCTACTCAATTGTCGGCCCCCGGATGCGCAAATGATCGTGCGATCCATCCTTGAAAAGATCGCAAACACGCTCCTCGTTGGCTCGAACACCGCGTCCCCGGCGGGACATAAATGTCCGCAGACGACCCCGCTTGAGACGAAGCCTTCCTGAAAATCGATTGCTGCATCATCCGCGCGAAGCGCGTATGCTGGAAATGCCACCTTGGCACGCAACGGCTAGGAGCAGGACCATGGCCAAAAGTCAACTACGCAGCACTCGCGAAGCGAAAAAGCCGAAGCAGCCCAAGAAGCCGTCAGTGCCGGCAACCCCGTTGAGCAGGGTTCATTCGCGGGTTGGGAACGAAGGTATCGCCAGGAAGACGACGTAAATCGGTTGGCCGCAGACACGCGGCACAGTGATCAGACGCAACTTGTAACGTTCACCGCGGGAAATTGATATCTCCGCATTGAAAGCGCAGACCGCTTCGGGAGGCGCATCATGATCCATTACAACAGACCCCACTTTTCGCGGGCTTCCGCTCACGGCCGAGCAAGACTCGGAAATTCGTCACTACCTGAACAGGAAGGCCAAGCTGGGCAAGCCATGGAATACCCCTGAACTGCGCGGGATGCTTGAGGACATGCTGCTGCCGCCAAGTACCGAGGACGACAGCCAGAGCGACATCCCGGGCGACGCGTTGACCGCCGCGGAGCGCGCAGCCGCGTTCGTCGATCAGGACATGGAACCAATCGAGGCGTATGAGGAATTGCATGCCGCGATGGAAGCCGAGAGCATGAAAGGCGATACGCATTAGCGGGACGCTCCGCGCTTGTAGTGAGCGTGCCACCCGGCCCATCAACGGCGTAGAACGAAGGACGACACATGGCACTCAGTTTTTCCAACCCCAGCCGCAGCTATGATGGGACCAGGCATGGCGTGTGGTTCTGGGGTTACGACAAGGCACGCGAGATTACCTTCTTTGTGGAAGACGGCGTACTGAAGAATTTCGACTCCGCTCTCGGTTCTGATGAAGCCGAAGTGCTGGCCTCCTTCGACCGGCATCGCAATGAGATCCTGAAGGTCGCCATGTCCCTCTATGCGGACGGACCGCAAACTCTCTACACGCTGCACTAAGAAGCCCTTATGCGCGTCGCCATTCCGGTGCATGACACATGGCGGCACGCGCTGGATAGAGAGTGTTGGTGATGCATGGCTTCGTCGGAGTTTGACTGCCAAGTTCCGCCAAGTATCGAGTTTTGAACGCGAAGCTCGTCGGGTAGTACGCGAGTCGAAGCCGGTTAGTTGCAATATGATCGTTCGCATGTTGAAGGCACGCGCTTGCGGCACTATGCTTCGCAGCTCGGGCGATGATCCAGGTCGTGCCGGGCAAGCTGGAGAACCTTCGCTTCGCTTTGCCGGCGCTCTGTCACATCTTCGATGATGACGACGGCACTGCCGTCCGCAACGGAATTGCGCGTCATTTCGAGCTGGCGTACGCGAGCGCTTACGCTGCTTTAGCATTGTGAAATGCCTGTTTTCAGGCGCATTCACACGAGGAGTGCGAATAAACGTTAAGTTGCTGCCGCAATGAGTTCGATGAGACACGGGGCCGGCTGAACAGAGTTCCGATGGCCAGCATCCGTACGCAAGGCGCGTTGCGTCAGCCCAAGACGTCCAACGGCCGAAACCCCATACCGCTCCCGTCCACTTCCGCGACCGGCCCGAGAGGGTGCTCGCCGATCGACGACGGATTCGTCGCTGAGCCGATGCAGCCTTCGGTCAGGACAGCCAGCGCCTGAGCCAATTCGGGCCAGCCGCCGGAAAGCAGGCCGTGTGCTGTTAGTGGACCTGCTGACTGGCGGCTCTCCTCACGGCGTGGTAAAAAGTCTTCCGTCGCGGGCGGCCGCCGGGTGCCGTACCGCGTTCGCGAATGCGGTTTTCAACATCTACAGGTTCAAAAATGGCAACTGGTACAGTGAAATGGTTTAACGATGCGAAGGGCTTTGGTTTCATCACTCCGGACGACGGCGGGGAAGACCTGTTCGCCCACTTCTCGGAAATCAAGACTGAAGGCTTCAAGTCATTGCAGGAAAACCAAAAAGTAAGCTTCGACGTGAAGATGGGACCGAAGGGCAAGCAGGCTGCAAATATCAAGCCTGTGTAATCGCGACGCACGTCATCCTGGCGCGTAATCCGCCCCGCGCGGGTCTGCGAATCCCGCTACTCGCGGGCAGATACCGAAAATTCGCTACCACGTGACGGCCCTTCGCTCGAGGCGCCCGATTTGTTGTTCGAGCAGGACGAAGACGTCCTGCTCTCACCGACCACCAGCGACAAATGGGGCTGCGGAGAACCGGCCGAGACTGGTCTCGAGGCGATATCGCCTGAGATCGTAAAGGGGCGGCCGCCGACGTCGATCGCTTCCCCCATGCTGCTGGTCCGTTGCGCCGGAGCGGTGGTTACAACTGCACAGACCGGTCGCCGGTGACGGTGCACACGCGAGTGACGATGGGTCAAGCGACGCATCGGTCTCGCGTGACGTCGCCTGGTCAACCGGCATTTGAATCTAACGTCAGTCAGGCCGAGGCCGTCACGCCACTGCCTTCTGAAGCCACGTCGAGCGCAGTCCTGCCAGCGACCGGGCTTACAGGGGCCCTTCTGGCGACTGCTTTTTTCGCTGCCTTCCTGACTACGGACGTCTTCGTCGGGGCAGCAGTCGTCTTCGCTTTCTTCGCGACCGCGGCACCCTTCTTCGCCGTGGCTTTCTTCACGGCCGCTTTTTTCGTCGGCGCTGCTTTCTTCCCTCCAACAGCATTCGCCTCTGCCTTGGCCTGTCCCATCCCTGCAATCAAGAACTTGCTACGGTCCCGGGCACCCGCAATCCACGCGGGAGCGCGACCACGACCACTCCACGTAGCGCCAGTCTTGACGTCAGCGTAGAGGGCCGGCTGGACGCCGCGAACGTAGTTACCAGACTTCGCCGGCTTCGTGGTGGCAGAACCGGGCGCGACGGAACCGCTGGCAACCAGATACTTGCTGCGGTCCTTCGCGTTGGCAATCCACGCCGGCGCGCGACCGTGACCAGTCCAGGTTGCCCCAGTTTTCGGGTCTCGGTATTTGGCCATCGGAACCGCTTTCTTTGCCGCAGACGCGGCGCCCGGCTTGCGACCACGCTTTGTAGCGCCGCCGATGTGCGCATCAATGTCGGCAGTGGTCAGGCCATGCTTATCCATCAAGTCGCGGATTTTCGCGATGACGGCAGACGAGTCCTTTTTGGCAATTGCCGCCGCTTGCGCCTGAAGTTTCGCGATCTTTGCCTGCAAGTTTTCCAGTGTGGCCATATTTCCTCCCCTTTTTGTTGGCAGTGGCCGCACTATGCCACATGACAACAGAAATAAGCTATCGAGCGGTGCGAAAGCGCCCATGTAGTCGATGCCTGCGTGGGGGACAATCGTTGCGCATAGAGGTCGTTGGCAGGCGACATTGGGTGTGACCATCAAAATACTGACGCGCCTGGATTATTCGGTTCAGCTGTGCTTGATCTGCGAGGTCCCCTCGTCTTCTGGTCAACCCAAATTCGGAAGCAATCCCAGGCATCCCGAAAAGACTCACCTTTCTGCAATATCTCTTCATCGGCAATATCTCGTGAGCCTCGATTTTTGGTCGAACGACCAGCAGTTGAGTTGCGGAAAACTCATTCGGTGCCTGTTTTAAGGCTTTTTTCTGACACGCGACATCACGGACGTCATAGAATTACCGTGCTTGTCGCATAAACAAGGACGAGCACTTCCTAATTCGAAAGTGAGTCATACAAGACTATGGCAAAGACTGCAACGAAGACAGCAATCAAGACCGCAAAGGCGGCCGCAACGAAAGCGGCACCCAAAGCTGCCAAGACAGCACCGGCAAAGGCTGCGAACGGTACGGCGAAGAAGCTGGCGGCTGGCACGCCTGTGAAAGAAACGTTCACAAAGTCTGCGCTTGCCAATCACGTTGCGCAAGCGGCCAACGTTGAGCCCAAAGCTGCGAAGGCGATACTCGCGGCGCTGGAAGACACCATTCTCGGCTCGGTTCACAAGAAAGGGGCTGGTGAATTCACGCTGTCGGGCCTGCTGAAGATCACCGTTCAGCAAGTGCCGGCGAAGAAGAAGCGCTTCGGCAAGGATCCATTCACCGGCGAGGAGCGCTGGTTCGATGCGAAACCTGCCACGGTACGCATCAAGGCGCGTGCGCTGAAAAAACTAAAAGACGCAGCCGCCTGAGTCGAGTCGTTACAACTGTGTGAGGGACGACAGTGCCTGTACGGGCTCCCGGCAGGGCGCCCGTTGGTTTCATCTGCACATGGCGGCGACTTACCCGTCTGGCGTGTCAGCGATCGCGAGTTCCCTCACTTCCGCTTCTCGCCCGCGATCTGATTTTGAGGCAATATTTATTGGGGGCAGCTCGCAATGCCGCGTGTAGACTCGATCGCTCTAGCCGGAAATTCGCGCTGAAATCAAGGGCACCACCTCATATAGCGTTTCATAATTTCGTCTTTGGTGTGAAGGGCACTACCACTGAAAAACCGAAGGTTATCTGATGGATGTCAGGCGGGGATCGAGCGCGAATCGTTCATCGTTCTTGAGATTAAAATATTTAGTCGCCGTCGATGTGTTGATCAGTAGATTCCACGAATGCTTGCTGACTGCGCTCGGCAGAATCACAAAGGGATGCGAGGCAAGCAGTGCATCTCCAAATTTTTGTTGGTTCGGACTGACAGCGCCTGGATTCAACCAGTGCGGATTAGGCACATCTGATGGCCGCACGACTTCGATGGACACGGCGGCGATGCTGATTTCCAGCAGCCTGTGTGGAACGCTATCCAGCACGTTGAAGCCCTTATGCACGGCCACTTCAAGAATGGTGGTCGACGGATCTAACGAGGCATAGATTATCCTCTGCCCGGGCGAAGACCATCGGCCACCCGCCAAGAACGCACCCTCGGCCGTAAACCACGTCGGAAAATGTTTCTCCCGTTCAAGTCTCCATACGCTCAACGTGCTCGTGCCGAGGTTTGTCGGCAAGGGCGTCAAGAGTACACCCCATAATCCATCCGGATGAGCAGCGTTTTTACGAGTTCTGCACCTTCCGAGCTTTGCAGCAGATCGATTGGTCGGCGCTGGTCCAGTCCAATGGCGGGCGTGGAAAGCCAGTGCTCCGCGGCATCCTTCGATCCCAGAACGTCGATTGCCTGTTCCGTGATTGACGCGAGCCGGATAAGGCGATCGGTCGCGTTGCTATCAAGCAGGCGGTCTTCATCCCTGCCGCGCTGCAGAGTGCGTTCACTCACACCGATCGCCTGAAGCAGCGCTTCACGCGCGATGACTTCGTACGCGTCCATCATTTCCCGCGCAAGGACAACCGGCAAGCCGTGCGTCACAATGTCATGTGCCTGCAACGGCGTCATATCGGTGACCTTCGTCATCCCCACGGTTAGAGTCCTTTCACTGCTGCCGATGTACGTCCCGTACGACGTAATTCGCGTCTGCAACGCTTGCAGAAGACTGCGAAACGGCGTGCCGTTCCCGAACTGTCGCGTTATCGGTTCCATTCCCACTCCTTTCCGCCACGTGTCGCGATATTATACGCCAAGTGGCGGAAGGCGTCCAACACGTTTGCAGAGGGGCGTCTGGATGGCACAGAAATGCATTAGAGTTATGGAACGATCGTTCATTTTATTTCTACGTAGAAATTTCTTAAGAGAGCGTTGGATAGGACTGAAGATCGCGCGAACTCGTCGAACGCGGGGTACTTGTATAAGACAGGCTTGGATTGGCGTTGGCAAGTGTCAGGTCCGGTTAGTCGCACCGCGACGATCGGAGCGTTCTATCTCGCCGTCAGGATCAGTTCGTTGCCTGCCATCCGTCGTTCGTCAGGAAAGCAGCCGTTTGCGTGACAACCGCCAGCTTATCTGGATTCGTCACGACGTTTTTCGAAAACCTCTTGGTACACTTCGGCAGGGATTCGGGGAGACAGGTCTTATGGTCACATCGGGCGAGTTGTTCGATCAGGAATTCGAGACGTGGACGCCAGCACAGGCCAAGACGTTCTTTCGCGCCGGGATGGTAGATGATTTCTTCGCGACTAACGTTGGCGACGATCACTGGGTGCTTACGCTGCTCGTCGTCGGTCGGCAAGGTCGCCAGACGCAGATCCAGTTGCGCACCGCTCGCGAGCTTGATACTCACAAGGTGCGTCACTTCAAGACTCTCGATGCCGCCGTCAGAGCAGCTGGCGAGATAGGCTTCGATGTGCGTACGATCGGGACTGCTCGAATTGCACAACGCTCGTCGCAGCGTCCCGGCAAGGCCTCGCGAGTCACGCCGGAACATCGTCGCATGCTGCCGGACGCTGACTAAGCACAGGTATCAGCCCCCTACAATTCAATGTCGAATATGCAACGTATGAAGTCGTCGAAAATCTCCTGCGCCCTTGCCGCATTGCTTGTGAGTATTTCCCTAGCCGCCTGTGACGGCAAGTCGTCGCCAACGAAAGAAAACTACGCGAAGGCCGTGCAGACCTACTTCGACGGCAAGGACGCGGTGTGCATGTTGGCCGGCGCAGTTCCGTTCGATGCGGCCGAACATTCGAGTCAGGCGCTGATTGCCGAGCCTTTGGTGAAGACCGGTCTTCTTACCAAAGAACCGACACATGTGCAGGATGACGGCTCGGCGCACATGCTGCTCCCTGGCTTCCACTATGCGCTGACCGACGAAGGCAAAAAAGCTTACCGTCGAGCAGATCCGGCAAAGAACTCGAAAATCTGTGGGGGCAAAGCCAAGCTTCTCGCAATCACCTATGCGTCGTCGGCCGAAAACCCTCACGTGGGCGACAGGGTTAATATCAAGTATGAGGCGAAGCTCGTTGATCGTCCGCGTTGGGACGATGAGGCAGTGCTTCGAACACTACACCCCGATCTGATTGAGACAGAAAACGATCAGTACCACAGCGAGCTATACGTCGAACTGACAAACGACGGCTGGGTTGTGAACCCCTCCCTGTAGTGCCTACGTCCGAAACATCTGTTCCGCTAACGCGTTGGACTCGCTCCAGCGACGATTTCATTGTCCATTGGCTTCCCGCCGATCTCCGTTTATGGCCCCAAGCATCCATGCCCGCTGATGCGTGAGATGACCGAGTTGGTCCGAGCGGCTGCCAGTTCGGCCCGCAGGTCTGCCCACCTGGCGATCAACGTTGGATCCGGCGTCAGGAAGAGCGGCTGCGTTGTCCAACCGACGACATGGGCGCCGTTCCATTGCGTCTCGAAGATGCGCATGTCTTCGTCCTCGCTCACGCCCGCATTCACGAGATCGTCAAAGGACTCGAGGCTGAACAGTTCAAGCTCGTCCTGATGGATGCCCGATATAAACGATATCGCCGAGCAGAAAAACCGCCGCGCATCCTCGCGCGTCGCGCATAGCGCGAACGCGTCGACAATTCCATCAGGCGTCTGCCACATCATTCGGTACAGCAGCTTGCGGCACCGCTGTGATAGTTCGCTCATAGAGGTCTCATGTTTCGGGCGCCCCACCGCGCCTTGACATTGCGTGGCGATCTGTACGATAGGCCGCATATGCCTTTCTCGGCAATGCCCGCAGATGAATAACCGTCTCCCCTCACCCGCCTTGCAGCGACCCCATGCCCCTGATGGCGCGGTTTCGGCGAAGCGACAGCTTCGTTATGATGGTGAAGGCGCTATTTCAGTATATACATTTTATGAATGCAGACCTGTGGCGGACCGGTCCCGAAACAGCCTACGCTGAATGGCAGCATGCAGAAGCCACCGGTGCGGACAGGCGGGCGTTTGCCGAGCGCTCCATCGTTCAGCACCGCGCGATGTTTGCCCGCTTCCATCGCTATCTGACAAGCCACAGCGTCGCGGTGACGGAGTTCGGCACTGACCATATCGACGGCTTTTTCGCCGATCTGAATCGCGACTGCGCGCCGGGAACATCGACGCGCCTGCGCTACCTCAAACTGCTCGACCGACTCTCGCGCCACCTCTCTATGCTCGGCCTGCGCACCGACAACCCGGCCGCAAGCCTGCTTCCGCAAGAACACTGGCCGGAGGACGAGCCGGTGCCGGTTTTCCTGTGGCCGGATGAGGATGCGCGATTGCAGGAGCTTTGCCGCGTAGTGGACTTCGAGTCGTTCAAGGAGATGCGCAACCGTGCAATCGTCGCGGCCCTGCTTGGCACCGGCATCACTGCCGCTGAACTGACCGCGCTCACCGTTGGCGATCTTGAGGTAGGCACGCGACCCAGCGTGTTCGTCAAAAAACGCGGGCCACGTATCGCGCGCCGCGTGCCCATTGACGCGTTCGGAGTTGAGCTGCTGCGCGCCTACGCTAAGGCGCGTGAGGGACAGGCCGTCAACGATGGTCTGTTGTTCATGGCGACGGCGAGCGGGAAGTCGATGAAGCCAGGCACCCTCGGACAGTGTGTGCAGGCAGCACTGCGACTCGTCGGCGCGACGGCCGACGACGAGAGCCCCCGACTGCTACGCAACACGTATGGACGCAGGCACCTGCTGGAAGGGAAGACCAACGAACAGGTGAGCAACCTGTTGGGCCTGTCGAGCCGCAGGACGGCCACGCGGTTACGGGAAACCATCCTTGACCCCGGCGATGACGACGACCGGACGGCCGACACTGCCTAGCTGTCGCGCGAACCGCCGCCTTGACTTTGGCCAGCGACGCGTAGCCTGGTGAGTGAGCCGTACAGGGGTGCGGCCACACATACGGGGTTTCAGTCATGATCTACAAAAGCGCCTTCAGGGACATCATCTATCCAGCGCAGAACCGGGAGCCGCGCGCCACGCGCTACCGCATCGTGCTCGCAAAGGCCTCGCGACTTGTGCGCGCGATCGTTCATCTCGTTGCTGACGAGCCGATCCAGCCGGAAAGCACAGACCTTCCCACGGCAATCGACGTGATCCTGAACAGGATCATCGACGGCGAACTGACGGGCGTGCGTCACGACTGCATCCGGCTCGTGGTTCAAACCGGCGCGCAATTGACCGACTACCCCATCACCTACAACGCGCTGGAGTTGAAGGGCCACGGCGGTCGCGCACCGCGTCCCCCGGGCACCTCCGACCAGCCGATCCACATCCGCTCTATCGACGTGGTTGGCGGCTCGGTCGCGTTTTACGTCGACCACGACGGCGGAAGGCCAGCAAGCGACGTTGTTGCGAGAATGCTGCGATGAACAGCCCCCGGCTTCCTCAACACGCCGTCGGTCGGTGGGAGTCGCTGTGGGCGAGCGGTTGCGCTCCCCAGATAGAGTAGCCCATGACCCGTGCCGCGCCTGAAGGAAGCGCCTAGCGCAACGTCATCTGGCAAGGGAGGCGCATCGACGTCCGGCGCTGCAAGGAGATGGCCTGCCGGTGTGATTTTGGGCGCGAGACAATCGCTATCGGTCAAAGGCATGGATGGTCGATGGGGAAGTAACAGCTTCGATTGCAGGCGGCAAATAGCCTTGCGTGCAGATCACGTAATATCTTGCGCCTGGGGAAGAACTGCTATTCCTGATCATGGTGCTGGCTTCCGCCGGCATGTTGTACGGCATTGCCGGGTGACGCTTGTGTCCGTGCCGCACAAGGTTTGACCCGCGGGCTGCGGCGACCGGACCTCTACTCAGGGCGCAAGACGGTTCAAGAGCGGTCAGTGCTTCGTCACGTGCTCTGCCGTTACCGATGCAATGCCATGCGAGCTGATCGTGTTCAACGCTTCTGCCAGCGCGGCTCCGTCGGTCGGAAACGGGTCGTCCCAGACTGTTGATGTTCCGTGCGAGTCGATGACTTCCAGAAGCCAGCCATCGCGGCTGTCGTTTCCGGCCCGATAGACGTGCACATCGACAGACGTGCCTTCGCGAGTGACGCGCGTAGACAGCGGGGACAATGCAAGCGGGTGAAACGCGTCTTCCGTCGTCCGGCCGAGCGAATCGACAAGGAACAGGTCTTCGGACTCGGTCCCGTCTTGCGCATCCAGATCGCTGCGTCCGGCATGCTTGCCCGTCCTGTCTTTCGGCTTTGAAACCGCTGGGATCATGTTCGGCCGCTCGCCCTGTTCCATCAGTTTTCTGCGCTCCTCACCCCAGTATCGATGGATATTGAGCGCTGCGGCCGTGAGCAGGTTTGCGAATGACCGACGTTGCTCGACGGTGTAATCCCGCTGCCCCAGTGCCTGGTATCCGGAGGCTGTTCCAAACAGCAGGATGACATTGAACCACTCGGGGTGTCGTTCGATCAGCAGCTCCCAGGCCTCCCGATCGATGTCGATGCCTTTGCAATAGCCCTCGCACCACTCGTCGAGCACGAGAATCTCTTCACCCTGCCACTTGGTCGTGTGCAGCGGAGGTCCGAACAGATCGGGACAGTGATTCAGGGCGTTGTTGATGTCGTTCCAGTATTGAATGATCAGTCCGGTAATCTTGCGTGCCCGACCGGCTGATAAAAATCTGGGCTGACGTGTTGCGTGCCGCGCATCCCAGATCCACGGAAGCACCGCGCCCGGCATGACCATGTTCGGTCCGGAGATGACGGCGGTCAGAAAGCCGTGCAACATGACGGCATCCATCGCATCGTCGCAAACGGCATCGCTCGAAAGAAAGCGTTCCAGCACACCAAACTCTTCATCAGTCAGCGGATCGTCGAATTCGGGATCGAGATTCATGATATTCCCACGGTGGTACACGGTGGACGCGATGCTGATCGCCTGTGTATGTCACTATCGCCGACATGCAACTCGATGCAGCGCTTGCACGCAACCATTTCGGCGGGCGCCGGGTGCGCCAACATTTTACCCGACGGGGCGATGCGCAAATTGGAATACCGGTCGGAAGACGATGAATTTTTTCGCGTGCATATCGCTAACTCTTGCTATCGCTATCGTTTGGGACGCGTTTGCTGGAGAAACTCGAGTTTCGCGAAAGCGCCTCCCCATTGTTCCGGCACCTATAATATGCCGATGCTGGTCACCGGCTTCGATCCTCTTTCCCGGATGCTCCGTCAGTGTCCGCCATGCACGCCGAATACGCAGACCATGGCAAGCCAAAAATATTACACAAGGATCCTTAATACCTATGAGCGTTTGCCAATCCGCGCTCACGGGCATGACTGCCCGCCGTCACAATCCTGAGCGCGCGCAGAGCTGCGTTAACATTCACGTCGCCGATGCGCGCATCAGATTGCGCGGCCTGATGCGGGCGTGCACCGACTGGAAGAAATGAATGAACTGGCGGCTACTCATGACAATATTAATCGCAAATCTACTGTGCGCTCGTGGTAGCGCGCATGGTGCGTCTTCTGTGCCAGATTCCTCAGCAGCGACAGGCTCGCGGGCCAGTCAGGCAGCAATCACCGCGCACCCGCCGACGAACACCGGCGGGTTCGCAACGGCGACTGGGTCAGACGATTCCGCCGTCATGGTTGCCAGCCTCGCTGATCTGCTGGCCGCATTTAATACGCGACAGCACCACATCCTTGTCAAGGGCGAAATTTACGGCGGTCCGCGACTGACGACCGTCACCTTCGCGAGCACGGACTGGAACAACACCACGATCGAAGGCGCCAGTGGAGGCAGTGCCGTGCTGCAAAATATCCAGCTCAAATTTGACGGCGAAATGCTGCCGGCAGGCAAGAACATCCAGAATGTCGTGATCAGGAACATCACTTTTCATGGCGTTATCCGGGATCTTCAGGCCCTGCCCGCCCAAGTCTACGGCACATCCAGCAACGCCGGTATCAATTATGAAGGCGTGTCGCTTCGACGGGTCACCAATGCGTGGGTCGATCATTGTGCCTTCTACGATACGAGCGACGACCTAATGAGCGTGACACTGTCATCAGATAAGGTGACGGTTTCCTATAGCCGGTTCTATTTCACCAGCGAATGGCTGACGATGCACCCCGATCCTATGTGGAACTGGGCGGGCAAGAACCAGGACCTGGCCAATGAACGTCTGGCGATGCTGGTAGGCGCAAACAGGCAGGATTCCTATGCATATGGAGGGAGCAGGCTGCATGTCACGTTGCACCACAACCAGTTCGGCCCGAACCTAAAGGGACGTCCGCTGCTGCGGGGCTGGATTCACGCCTACGACAACTATTTCGATAACGGGGCGACACCCACTGGCCTCACGGCTGCTGGCTCAGACGAGACCCAGTACAACGCCCTGCAGATTGGCAGCGGCGGCGTTGTCTATTCGGAAAACAACTATTTTTTCAGGACAAACCAGAGCATTCAGATTGGCCTGGATTCGCCGGACGACGTCTACGCCTTCCATGAGAACGCAAACCGGTACGACCAGACCACCGGCAGATCGGTAAAGGGCGAGGCTTTTTCGCTCGCGCCAGTCGGTTACGCGTATCGGGCCGGGACAGCCTCATCTATTCTCAAAGCCGTGCAGACCTTCGGTCCTCGCTAGTGGCAGGCATGAACAGGACGACTGCGCGTGGCTGTTGGATTTGTCTCACGGGCATCGACGTCAGTAAAGGCCGATGGTCGCCAGCGACGTATCGCGGGGCGCCGCAATATTCGTTCGCAGATCGGGATTCCCCGCCGTGCAACACGCAACGGTCGATATGTGCTGACGGGAGCGCGTTTCTCCGTATTTAGGCCGGTCGAAGCCCCGCTGGTGGGTCCGTAATTGCTCCGCCGGCCCTCTGGTCTTACTTTGACCGCAAGGCTTCAATGTCGGGCGCGTCGAACCTCGTCGCGATGACGTAGTAGTTGTCGAGAAGCTTCCAGATGGTCGTATGTCGCCGCAGTCCCCGTTGGAGATCGTCGGCTACCTGATGTCGCTTTCCTGATACAGCACTTCGGGCAGCGGAAAGCCGCCGCCAATGGCCTTCGAGATCAGGGGCGCGTCGGGCACGATGCCCCGCCAGCTCTAACGCGAACATCGTTCAGGTCCGGCCGAATCCCGTCTGAATCGTCGATCAGCTCGCATTCTATCAACATGACAAAGCCGTCGGCCTAGTTGCGGCGCATCTGGTCGAGATCGAACAGATTCAGGGTCGAACCGCCCTGACTCGGGCCGACCGGCTTCGGCGGCACCATCGGATCGTCGTTGTCCTTCATCAGGTTGTTGTCCTGATGGTACGCGCCCTGCACACCTTGGATATAGTCGTAGCGGTTCGACGTGACAGCCTGCGCCGTATCCCAATCGTTGATGATGACGGGACGCAGGAACACCATCAAATTCGTCTTCGTGCGGCTCTTCTCCTCCGAACGGAACAGTTGGCCGATCCACGGGACGTCGCCAAGCAGCGGCACCTTGCTGTTGCCGTTCGAGTAGTTGTCCTGCATCAGGCCGCCGAGCACGATGATCTCGCCATCGTCGGACAGCACCGTCGACTGCACCGAACGCTTGATGATCGTCACGCCGCCCGGATTGTTTGTCGACGTCGGATCGACGGACGAATCCTCCGAATAGATTTGCAGCTTGATGATGCCGCCGTCGGTGATCTGCGGCTTCACGTGCAGCACGATACCGACGTCCTGACGGTCGAACGTGTTGAACGCGGTCACGGATGTCGCGGCGTTCGCAGTCGGCGTCGCGTACGAACCCGTGACGACAGGCACGTTCGAGCCGACGACGATCTTCGCTTCCTCGTTGTCGAGCGTGATCAGATTAGGCGTCGACAGGATGTTCGCATCGCTCGATTGCGACAGCGCCTGCAGCAGGCCGCCCAGACCGAACACATTGCCGAAGCGGTGCAGCAGGCCGACGTTCAGGCCGTTGTTCAGCAGGTTCGTGCCCGTCGTCGCGAGCGCCGCGGCCGGGTTGTTCGCGATGATCGCGCCCTGCGCGGTCAGGTTCACGATGCCCTGGCTGCCGTTCGAATTGAAGTTCGAACTGCCGTAAAGACCGTTGTTGCCGCCGTTCGACAGCAGCGCGCCCTGCCACTGGATGCCGAGATTCGCGCTCGACGTCGCCGACAGTTCGACGATCAGCGCCTCGATATACACCTGCGCGCGACGCGAGTCGAGCTGGTCGATCACGCTGCGAAGATTGCGGTAGACGGGGTCGGACGCGGTGATGATCAGCGAGTTCGTCGCCGCATCGGCCTGGATCATGCCGCCGGGCTGGTTCTCTTCGTTGCTGCCGCCGCCGAGCGGATTGCTGCCCATCGACGAGGACGACGAACCGCCGAGCGAGCCGCCCGGCAGCGGAGGCTGGCCCGACGTGCCCGTCGACGAGCTCGTGTTGCCCTGGTTGAACGTGTTCGCTGCGTTGCCGCCGCTCGACGACGTCGATTCGTTGCCGCCCTTGCCGAGCATGCCGCGCAGCGTCTTCCCGAGGCGCACGGCGTCCGCGTTGCGCAGCTGCACGACGTGGATGTTGCCGGGCTGCCCCGTTGCAGCATCCAGTTGCTTCGCAAGCGACTTCGCCGCCGCGAGGCGCGCTGCGTTCGACGCACGCAGCATCAGCGAATTCGTGCGCGGATCGGCCTGCACGGAGACTTTCAGCGTCGCGTCCGTATTGCCGATCGAGCCGGGGTCGAGCATCTTCGACATCTGCGTCGCGACGTCGATCGCGTTCGCGTTCTTCAGCTGGACGACCTGCACCTGCTGGCCGGCCGCCGTATCGACGCCCGCGATGATCTGCGCGATGCGGCGCACGTTATCAGCGTAGTCGGTGACAACGATCGTGTTGTTCGGCGGATAGGCCGCAACCGTGTTGTTCGGCGAGATGAGCGGACGCAGCACGGGCAGCAGGTTGTTCGCCGATTCGTTCTTCAGCTGAAAGACCTGCGTGACGACCTGATCGCCGCGCGCCGCGGGCGCATTGCCGACGTAAGTCGGCACGCCTTGCAGTTTCGCGTCCGCTTCGGGCACGACCTTAAGCACGCCGTGATCCTGCACCAGCGAAAAGCCCTGCATCCGCAACGCGGACTGCAAGGTCTTCAACGCCTGGTCCTCCGGAACCGGGTTCTCGGAGACGAGATTCAGCTGCCCTTTCACGCGCGGGTCGACGATGATCGTCTTGCCCGTCGCCGCGCCAATCGCCTTGGCGACCTGGTCGATGTCGGCGTTGACGAAATTGAGCGTCACCTGTGCGTATGCAGTGTGCGCGGTGATCAGTCCAGCCAGCAGCAACGCCGTTGCCATGCGAAGTAAAGCCATACGATTTGTTCTCTTGAGGTATAGAGTGAATGCCGATTCGGCGGCAGTCGATTCCACGCGCGCAGCGCTTACAGGCGCATTGTCACGTTGCCGCGGTGGTTGCCTAAAAATGAGTAGATTAAGAAGCCGGGACGCTGCGCGTCGGATTTTTCAGTCTCAGTTGAGTTTTCGCGACATCGAAAAATTAATGTTCGAACGCGAGGGTTTCGACATACGCGCCTAGACGGTGTTAGATCCTATGGAGCAGGAACGCCGGCGAGCCGTGCTTGGTCGCGTTCGTCGGGCGCTGCCTCAACCACGTGCCCCATCTCGAAGAAGTACGGCTCGAGGCCGGGGATCTTTTCAGTGACGGCAAGCACGCGCGGACCGAGCGGGCCGACGTAGCCATCAGCGACGTCGAGAGCCCCTACGAGCCATCGAACAGCGTGCCGATCCGCTTCATCATCACGATGTAGGGGCCCAGCCGAGCGCGGAGCCGATCGGAAATACCGGCGCGGGATGTTCAGGCGGCACTGTCAGGTTGCAGGAGAGGTGTCGGTAGAATGAAGCAATGAAGAAGACCGAATCGCCTTATCATGGCCACCGCTACGCTGTCGTTATTAGCTGCGCCGTTCGCTGGTACTTCCGGTTCAACCTGAGCCCGCGCGACATCGAGCAATTGTTGCTCGCGAGTGGGGTGTCGTGGCCACGTACGAAACGATCCGTGGTTCCGGATCCAACGATTCTGGTCGACCCGTTAGCACGATGAATCTCCCCATCGTAACAGGGCTTACTCGTTCTGATTACACCATCGCGACACATCCCATCGGAACGCTATCTGATCATCTTTCGCAGCTTCTGCAGAGTCTTTTCTGCCTCGACATCATCGGTGTACATATCCGTTCGGTACTCTTCTGCTCTGGCGCCAACGGCACGTTTGCTGTTTATAGTGGTAGTTGATGTCGATGTGGACAGGCCGCTTCCTGCACACATGGTGCCCTCGTTAGGTAATGTGCCTTGCAGCAGGTAGTCTGCCATGTAACCGCTAACGCATTCGCTGCGGGTGAACGCAACTCCATGGTCGTACGTCGTGCTCTGAACCACAAGCCGTGAATTTTTCAATACGGCGGCAGTCGCGCGCGCTCCCGACAGAGGGGTGGGGCCATCGTTTTCGTCCTGCAGCAGGAGGAACGATAGCATCGCGGCACGAACAAACGATGGCGGCTTTCGCGCACTGAACGGCCAGTACAGACACGGCAGATCCGAATACATACCACCAATAAGCGGCGCAGACTGCGCAAGCGCATTTCCGAGGTCGGTCCAGTACTTCTCGCTGGGGTGGATCAGGGCTCCATCATTGCAGACGACGGACCAGTACGTGCCGTCCGTGCCGTCGAGATGCACAGATTGTGTCGTCCCGGAAACTGCGGCAGCGTATGTGCTAACCGCGTCCTTAGCTTTCTTTTGCGCGGTAGCTTCTGCGTCCTCACTCTCTTGTGGAAAGAAATGCAGCAAGGCTATCTCGCGTTGGAGGGCATCGGAGGAAATCATTGGATTCGCCGTAAGTACCTTGTTTATTCCCTTGGCCACCGCCAAATCTGCGACGACGTCATCTATCTGCCATTGAGCATACAGCGAACGAGACATGGTCTCGCCAAGCCAGCTTGTGAGCCACGCAAGACCGCTCCTGGCGATCTTTTTGACGTCGTCCGCGTTCGAGCCCAAGCCGAGTACGTCGTTACGGGCAGCGACATAGGGGGCAACGATCTCATCCAGTATCTTTTGGAATGCAGGAGCCTGGGCGGGGGAAGTCTCGGCCAATGGAAGAGTAATATCCACGACGCTATCAAGTATCATACGACCGGTACGATCAGGAAACAGGCTGGCATAGCGGCCCCCGAGAGCCGTCCCGTATGACGTACCATAGTAGTTCAACTTGTCGTATCCCAGTGTCACACGTATAACCTCCATGTCTCGGGCCGTGTATTCGGTATTGATGTATGAGGTCAGAGGCGTGCCACCACAAGCGGAGGCGACCTCGCGGCCATCAATCATCTGTGCGCTGTTTGCGGCGGCAGAACGGTCGGTGAAAGGGATAAATCTCCGGGTAGCATTAGAGTTGCATACCAACTGGATACTGGAGCCCACACCTCGTGGATCAAATCCGATCAGGTCGTAGGCATCCGACAGCTGCAACAACTTTTGACCTACAGGATTTGCCGAATTTCCAAGAAGCCATAGCTTCGACACGCCCAAAGGCATATTCAGCCCGCTCTCACCTGGTCCACCTGGATTCATCCATATGGCGCCCAGCCGGCTCGCAGGCTTGCCTGCATTCACTCTCAGGACGCCAATGCCGGCGCTGCCCTTGGAAACATCATCGTAATCCAGCGGCACCTTTACCGTTGCACATCCAGCCCTGCTCGATAGCTGATTCAGCAAGTCGCTGTCGAGATCCTGAAAAGTGTCGGAGCTGCAGGCGTGCCAAGATATTGCCTGCTTATAGTACGGCGCGAGCGCGGCATCGACGCCTGAATCACCCGACGCGGGCGTGGCATCGGCGCGTGAGCTACCGTCCGAGCCACCGCAACCATAGAACCCGACTGCAATCAGAGAAATCCCGAAAATTCCAATGTGTCTTGCTGTCTTCAGCACTTTCGCTATCCGATCAATCATTAGTCGGCCCTGAATAAAGCGTTTTGTCTGTCGTCGGCGTCAGACGACGGGCGTTGTCTGAACGACAGGAGCGAACAACGCGAGAAGAACGAGGGTGCAAAAAAGCCGCAGCTTCCTGAGGATCATCCGCAGGTTGTGACCTGCACCACACAGCACGGCGTGCATCGCGTCGCCTAGTTTCCCCTTGAGCCAGTTCCGGTCGAGCTTCCCGTCTGTCTTCATGTGGCCGATAGCTGGTTCGATTGCACTGCGCCGTCTGATCATCGCGCGTAATCCGCGTGTGATGCCTCGTCGCAAACCGGGGTGGTAGATCTTCACGCCGTCGACAGCAACACCCTTGTAGCCACGGTCGACGACGGCGATTTCCGGCGTGACGTCGCTCAGGATCGCCGCCTGCTCGAGCGCTTCTGCAAGTGTGTGCCCGTCGTAGGGATTGCCGGGCATCGAGCGCATTCCAACGACCAGACCTTCCTTGTGCGTCGTCGTGATCGACACTTTCACCCCAAACTCATACGGCGTGCGCGCCTTGCCTTTGGCCAGGCACTCCACCTCTGGCGCATGCAGTGCGTAGAGCTTGTTTTTGTCCTTGGCCTTTTGCGACAGGATCCGCTTCGTGCGGCCAATCAGTTCTTGCAGGGCCGGGCGACTGCCGTCGGACACCGCATCGATCTGCCGCTCCACGTCACGCATCACCCGACCCACGCGCGAGCGCAACGTACGCAACACCTTCTTCATCCGTTTGTACTGCTTGGCATGGGCGTATCGGCCAATCTGACGTGCCAGGTGTGGCGCCTCGCGGTTGTAGTTCTGCCGCAGTTTCAGGCCGTGACGCGCTGCGGCCTTCACCAGATGTTCGCGACATCGCTCGAGCAGGCGAGAATCGGTGGGATGCGCGATCGCCTTCTGCATGACTGTCGTATCGACGATTACGCGTTTCACGCTCGCAGCCTTGATTACACCGGCACGCTTTGCGGCCTCGATTGTCTCGGCCAGCAGTTCTTCGACTCCCGCCTCCCCGAGCCGCTTGCGCCAGCGCGTCAGGCTCGAGGGGTCGATCGGCGGCTCAGTCTGCAGGTACGTTTCGCCCGTAAAAACCTGATTGCGGTAGGAATGCCAGTTACCCGACACCCCCCGCATAGATCCGAACGTGCCCAATTCAGGCATTCGGCTCCCACCTCGGGTGATTGACGGCAAATCGGCGATCTGGCCAGGCATGAAGAATCTGCGGTTGAGGCAACCACTCGTCTGCCAGCCGCTGAATACGCTGCCACGTCATCGTGTCCTTCTGACTGCGACGCCGGAGCGTCCGCCGCCAGATGTTCATAATGCCGTGCCTGAACGCACGCAGCGACCGGATATTGGTCGGAACGGCATGGTACGCAAAGTAGCCCCGAACGATCTGCGCCAGCCATCGCCCTTGTGAGGCGATCGGCTCGTGCATACGCAGGCGCATTTGCTCCTTGACCTGCTTGAGCTTCGCGCGCAGCCGGTCCTTGCGGCTCTTGCGTTTGAGCTGGAAACTGCCGTTGAGTGACGTCCCACTTATGTGGGTAAAACCCAGATAAGCAAACGTCTCCGGCTTCCCCATGCCCTTACGCCTTCGCCGCTCGGCGGCATACCGCCCAAACTCCAGCAGACGGGTCTTCTCCGGGTGCAGCGTGAGGTCGAATTCCTCCATGCGTTGCCGCAGGTCCTTCAGCAGCAGCAACGCATCTGCTTCGTACTGGAAGCCCACCACCGTATCGTCCGCGTAGCGCGACACAATCACCGTGCCGCGGGCCCGCTGACGCCGCCATCGCTCTATCCACAAATCAAAGACATAGTGCAGATAGATATTGGCGAGTAGTGGGGAGATCACCGAACCCTGGGGCGTACCGGCCTGTACCGACATCAGCCGGCCATTGTCCAGCACCCCAGCATCGAGCCATTTGCCGATCAGGCGAATGACTCTCGGGTCCGCCACCCGATGCTTCACGAAACGGATCAACCATTGCCTGTTGACGGTGTCGAAAAAGCTTCGAATGTCGGCGTCCAGAATCCAGTTCACCGGTCGCCACTGAATCGCGGCAGCCAATGCGTCGAGCGCATCATGCTGGTTACGACCCGGGCGAAACCCGTACGAGAAGCCGAGGAAGTCTTCCTCATAAATGGCGTTCAGAACATCAACCATTACGCTCTGCACAAGCTTGTCTTCCAGTGCAGCTATACCCAGCGGCCTGAGACCTCCGTCGCCCTTGGGTATATAACGGCGCAGCACTGGCAGGGCACGGTAGCTCCCTGTGTGAACCCGCTTGTGCAGGTCCCGGAGATTGCTCTCCAGTCCCGCTTCATAGCTTTGCCACGTCATGCCGTCAACTCCCGGCGCCGCCTTACGTTTGAGCGCATAGAACGCAGCGCTCAGCCGCTCGACTGTGACGTGGTGCAGCAACGTCGTGAAACGCATCTTCTTATGCTGTCTCGCCAACTGCCGTACGCGATCCAGTCCCTGTGACACGCTTCCCCGGTTCTGCGCCCGGCGCGTGCGATTCTGGTTCGCGTTTCCCTCGGTCCCCGCCCTTGGCTCCACCCACTCCGCAGCCGGTTTCCCGACCTTGTTCGCAGGCTTTTTCGCTACTACGGCGGAGTCTGACTTCTCACGTCCGTACATCATCGGCTTCGGCTCCTCACCTTCCCGACGCGGACCTGGCCAATACCGCTACAACGCCAGGTCAGACGTGAGATCTCCCGGTTCCCGTGCAAGGCGCTTGCGTGCATGCCAGGTTCTACGACCACGCCGGATCGGCAGGCACTCGCGATGTCGCGCCCGCTCGTATTGCCTTCCACGTACTGGAGCGCGTCGGCATCCGGGATATAAACCATTTCGTGGCTCCATGGCTGGCCTACACATTCCCCTGCCGACGCTTCGCTGACCTCCTCGCGGATGCCCGCGCACGGCTCGGGGGCGATGTGGCTCGCTATGCCTTCATCGTAGTGGACTCACACCACCTACACCTTGCCGGTCTCCCGGCGCACCCAGTAGGGGTTCTCCACCCATTGCCACACGACCTCTTCGTCAGACAGGTCGAACGCGTGTTGCAGATACAGCAGGCCAGCAATCAGTCTGGGGGAAGTCGCGGGTCGTCCCTTGCGCGACACGAAGCTCTCGCTCATCGATGCGCCCAGCTGATCCCACTTGATCAGGTCGGCCAGGCGAACCAGCGGATGCTTCAGATTGATCTGTTCACGCAGCGGCTGCCGGAAGAAATCTCCCTCTGTCACAGGCGTCTTGGGACCCATCCGCACCTCGCCAGGATTTGCAGGATTTATGCATGAATATGCCAGGTCCCTGCAATTCCCACAATGCCATTTCTGCCGAATGGGTTCACCGCACAAGGCTTTTCGGATTGTTCAGGCCCAACTCATTAGTCTTCCAAAGCTAACATCGCCTCTCAATCAGGGTAAAAGTACCATCGTATTTTTAACCTTGAATCGGACAATTAAATTGATTCATGTCAATGGTTAGATGCGGAACAGTAAATTCATTTTTAGCCTTTTAAGATCGATATAAATATATTTTATTTCGACTTAAACAATATGGACTTCATATCACGAATGAGCTACAGGCAGCACCTGTACATCACACGTGAGGCGAAGCTGTGTCGCCGATAGTAGAAACTAGGCCGAGCAAATCCCCTTTACAATGAGGATAACTTACATCGCAAGCTACGATATCTCACGAGGCGACGCACGACTGATCTATTCTTTTGCTCGCCCCACGCCTGATCACTTTTCTTGCACGCACGTGTGAACGTGTCAGCTCAATACCCATCGTCTGCAGAATTCAAAGACGGTCTCATTCATGAAGCCAGAATCGTTGTCACAATCGAGGCCGCGTAGCGGAAATGGCACGACTCGGCTAACCCGTTCGATATGCTCGGCAACGAGTGCACGGCTTCGATGTGGCATGGCCAGGCATTCGGCGGGTCGCGATATCTGTCATCACGAAACTATGCACGAAGTCGCCGTCGATCTTGGTGCCACCACAATGCTCGACGAAATCAAGCTCGAGATAGCCGGGTAGCTCATTATTCGAGCAGAACTGGATCGTAAAGTCTAATCGCTTCAACGCGACATGCGGCAGTTGCAACTCGAACACGACCTGCTAAAGAAGGCCAACGAACTGTTAAAAAAGACCCGGTCGTCGACCTGCAGCTCCTGAGCAGCCGGGAGAAGTCGATGCTGATTGATGCCCTGAGACAAACCTATGCGATCCCAGCACTGTTCGCCGTTCTAGGTCTTGCACGTAGTTCCTACTTCTACCATCGGGCGCGACTGCTTGTCGCTGACAAATATGCGGGCGTGCGTCTCACCATCACAGAGATCGTCAATAATGGTCATCATTTCTGTCAGCGGTCGAGCTCCGCCTGCGCAAAATATGCGGGCGCCTTGCGCAGAATCTTTGGTCTCCCGCAGTTTCACGACCTCCCGCTCCATATCCTTGATGCGCCGCTGGTCCGGCTTAAGCTATCGAAAAGCACATGCAACCTTCTTCCAGCTCTCGCCTAATATTCAGGCACGTTCGGTTCTAATGCTGCAGTCCTGTGCGACAATGTATAGCATATTTCCCACTAATTTAGTATATCGATGTAATACTCAGATGAGTCAGCAAACACGCTTTTCTGGATGTACCGCATTTCATGCGGACCTGAACGCAGCGGCCAAGTCCATCGGTTACCATTCGTATTAGCACCGGTAACCGCGAGAGATGCGGCGGCACTGGCACGTCGCAAATCAAACGCAACTGCTCATAACGAGATCGCACCTTGATATGCCGATGCGAAAGTGAGCCCACCGGGTGACCACATCGCGCAACGGCGCCATATCTCGCGGTGCCAGCCGCGCATTTCTTCCCGGGCCTATGAGACCGAGTTCCTGACACGCTTCCGAAACGGCAAAACAGCGCTTACCCGATAAAAAAGCAATATCGAGTTCGCGGGAAGTCTTTCAGATCATCGGCGACGAACGAGCAATCGTGGAAAGCCGCACAGCGCATGATCGGTTTCATCGGAGACGATGTCAGTTTAAGCGCTTTTGCGACACGAGGAAAGTTCAATTAGCCGTAACAGAGAATAGATGTTTCATTTAATGGCTCTGACTCAATTCGTGATTGTGGATTGAGCACGATTACTCTTTCTTTGTGAGATACATCGTTCGTCGGGCTGCACCGCAACGCACGAAAAAATTTCCTGTTCAGGAAACGGAATAGAACTGCTGATCCAGAGCGGCGGTTCGGTGATGACGCGTAGCGCGGCACATTCAGTGGACGCCGCGATAACATGTCGACTGTCATTTCTTGCGGGTCTTGCCTGTGGTTCGTGAGAGTTTGGTTTCGTGTTCACGCTTCATTACCTTCCGCTTCGATTGCCCCGCGACTGCAGACGCAATAGTTGGGCCAGGGCCACGAGACACAGGAGAGGATCTTCCGACGCATTGCTGATCGGGCTGGTTGATGGCCGTCCACCCTCCAAAACACTTGTGGGATTTTCTGCCAAGTGTCGGTTGTCGGATTGGTGTTGCACATCCGACAATGTTGGATGTCCAACACCATGGATTGCCGCGACGATGGCGGATTAAGGCGGCGACTGTTGCGATGACCGGTTAGGTCCGCCCTGTGCGCATCAATTCGATAAGCGAGCCGGTTGGCCGAAGCAGGCACAAGCGCTCGGTGAGCAGAGTGCAGCCATTCGACAATAACGCGCTGGACGAAACGATTAATGACCTTTAGCGACATAGTCATTCACGCCGTTAGATCCACAAACTGCCGAACTTGCGTAAGCGCCCGGTGAAGGCACGGGAGCGAGCTGGCTAGCGGCGATCAGTCAACGGCGGGTGCTCAGCGATGCGGTAGTAACTGAGCGATGTCGTCGGCTCGTTGAGTGGGCAATCGATTGAGCACGTCTTTCAGATAGACCAGGGATCATGGCCATTGAGCTGCGCGGTTCGAATCAGGCTCATGATTGCAGCGGCACGTTGCCCGGCGCGCAGCGAACCCGCAGCCAGTTCGGCCGATTGATGGCCCAGGGACGGATCTGATTTTCCAGTCAACGGCCGCCTTCTTCTGTTCGGAAGAGTACTTCGGCTTCGAACGCACGTAGCCCGACCGCAGATCATGACATTTTTCATATTCGTGATGCCAGGACTTCAGAGAGTTCTTCGTCGGGTACCCGAGCTGATGAATGGTCGCTTCAATGCACGTTTCTAGTTTTATGTAGAGACGTAACTCGGGGAGGGGAAGCGCCGACGATGTATTCAGTAAAACCTAGTCATGCATTGATGGCGATCAAAGGCGCAAAAAAACCCTTTCGCTATACTGCACATTAGGCGACTCGGGTGTGCTGTTTGTTTTGATTTTTACACGCTCCTTCCGAATAATTTGCATGCCATGGAGGACATTTCAAAAGACTCTTCGGAACATTGAAGATGTCAACCGGCAAACTAGGTGGCATCCTATCGTCAGCACTCCATTGTAAATGTCGACGCGTCTTTCAAACCATATGCGCAGACGACGAAATCCGGGAGCCATGCATCAATACGCCCGGCTACCCAGCTCACCCTGGAGAGGCTGCGGTCGAAGCTAACGGGTTTGGCACTGGATTAACAATCCCGGCAGTTCTTCTTGAAACACTCTCTGACTGAGAAGCGGATGTTGAATGCACAGAAGTTTTACATCGACGGCATCTGGGTCGCGCCGTCGGGCGACGCGCACCTCGCCGTTGTCGATCCCTGCACGGAAGAGGCATTCGCGCAGATCGCGCTCGGCAACGCCGACGACGTGGAGCGCGCGGTGACAGCCGCAAAGCGCGCATTCGCGGCGTTTTCGCTGACGCCGCTGACCCAGCGCGTCGCACTGATTCGCCGCATACTCGATGCTTATACGGCGCGTTACGACGAGATGGCCGATATCATTTCGCGCGAGATCGGCGCGCCGAAAATGCTTTCGCATACATGGCAGGCCGCGCTCGGCAGACGTCACCTCGAAGAACTCCTGTGTACCTGCGAGCGCTTCGCGTGGCAGCGCAAGAAGGGCACGACTCTTGTCAATTACGAGCCAGTCGGCGTGGCCGCGCTCATCACGCCATGGAACTGGCCGATCAATCAGATTGTCTGCAAGGTCGCCCCCGCGATTGCCGCCGGCTGCACGATGGTGCTCAAGCCGAGCGAGATCTCGCCGCTGAACGCCGTGCTGTTCGCCGAGATTCTCGATGCCGCGGGCGTGCCGCCGGGCGTGTTCAATCTCGTGAACGGCGACGGCCCGACTGTGGGCGCGGCGCTCTGCAGTCATCCGGACGTCGACATGGTGTCGTTCACCGGGTCGACGCGGGCGGGAGTGGAAATCGCGAAGCTCGCGGCGCCGACCGTCAAGCGCGTGCATCAGGAACTCGGCGGTAAGTCCGCAAACATTCTTCTCGACGATGTGGACCTGGAAGCCGCCGTCACCTCGGGCGTCTATGAGTGCTTTGGCAACAGCGGCCAGTCGTGTAACGCGCCGACACGCATGCTGGTGCCCGCAGCGCGGCACGACGAGGCCGTGCGCATTGCACAGCATGCGGCGGCCTCTCACTGTGTGGGTCCCGCGAACGACGACCGCACCATGATGGGCCCTGTGGTGAGCGACGTGCAATATACACGCGTGCAACAGCTGATCAAAAAGGGCATCGAGGAAGGCGCACTGCTCGCAGCCGGCGGGCCCGAACGTCCCGATGGGCTGACGCGCGGCTACTATGCGCGGCCCACGGTATTCGCAAACGTCGACCCTTCGATGACGATTGCACGAGAAGAGATTTTCGGTCCAGTGCTCGCCATCATGCCGTATCGCGACGAGGAAGACGCGATCGCGATTGCCAACGATACACCGTTTGGACTTGCTGCATACGTTCAATCCGCGGATCCGGCGCGCGCCCGGCGTGTGGCGTTCCGGCTGCGCGCGGGCAGCGTCTATCTGAACTATCCGGCGTGGGACGCGGGCTCGCCGTTCGGCGGTTATAAGCGATCGGGAAACGGCCGTGAATATGGCGAGTGGGGTCTGGAGGCGTTTCTCGAAGTGAAGGCTATCGTCGGCTATGACGATCAGGCGGGACCCGGCACGCGCGGTGACGTGCGCGCAAACTGTAGCGGGGCATGAAGGCTCATTGGCCTCGGGGTATCCAAGGCGCTGGTTGAGCGCGCCCAAACGCTGATATCGCCTCAAGAATATCTCGAGGAGGTCTGCCATGAATGTTCCGGCTTCAGAGCATATCCAGTGGCTCGTGAGTCTTTCAATGCTCCACCAGGTTCGCGCACGGGCACGCAGTTATGCGGGGCAAGCCAAGCTTTGGCGTCACCCCTATGCCGAGGCCCGCCCGCGTGGGGTGTGCGCAAATTCGTCTGTCTGGTTCACCGCGTACCCGAGCGCGGTTATAGCCGCGCCGGGACAGTCGGTACTCCAGGCATTGGGAAGCGAGACACTGTGGCGTTCGTTGTCCTCGATGGGTATTAATGCAATTCACCCGGGTCCAACCAAAGTCGCCGGTGGTCTTAATGGCGAGCGCTTTACCCATTCGGTAGACGGCAACTTTGATCGCATCGGCCTGGAGATCGATTCCAGATTCGGTACAGAAGAAGATTTCATAGCAATGAGTCGCATGGCGGCAGCGCACAACGCTGTTGTCATTGACGATGTCATTCCTTTGCATACTGGCAAAGGCCCCGACTTCCGGCTCGCTGAGATGAATTACGGGGACTATCCGGGCCTTTACCATATGATCGAGATCATGCCTGGCGACTGGAACCTTTTGCCAGACGTACCGGGAGGAAAAGATTCCATCAATCTGCCGACTGACGTGGTCGACACCCTGAAAAGCAAGTGCTACATCGTTGGCCAACTTCAGCGGGTAATGTTTTTTGCGCCAGGCGTCAAGGAAACAGACTGGAGTGCAACCGCGCCTGTATATGGCGTAGACGGCGTAATGCGCCGGTGGGTATACCTTCACTACTTTAAGGAAGGTCAACCGTCACTAAACTGGCTCGACCCAACATTCGCCGCCCAACAAATCAGTATCGGTGATGCTCTGCACTCCCTGGACGTCCTCGGCGCTCGCGGACTTCGCCTAGATGCCAACGGCTTCCTGGGCATCGAGCGAAGACCACACGGCAATGCATGGTCGCAGAGCCATCCACTCGCGGTCGCGGGCAACCAGCTTCTCGCCGGGGCGATTCGTAAGGCCGGTGGGTTCAGCTTTCAGGAACTCAATCTCACCCTCGACGACATGGCGGCAATGTCCAAAAATGGCGCTGACCTGTCTTACGACTTCGTCACACGTCCTGCGTATCAGCACGCACTTCTGACGGGCGACACTGAGTTCTTGCGACTGATGCTACGCAAAGTCCATCAGTACGGCATCGACCCGGCGTCTCTCATTCACGCACTTCAGAACCATGATGAACTGACGCTGGAGCTCGTACATTTCTGGACGCTACACGCTAACGCAACTTTTATTTTCCAAGGGCAGACATGGAACGGCAACACCCTTCGAGAGCATATCCGGGAGAAGATGTACGAGCGCTTGAGCGGCGAGCATGCACCCTACAACCTTCCTTTCGTGACAAACGGCGTGTCTTGCACGACAGCCAGCGTCATCACTGCGGCACTCAATATTCGGGACCTGGACGCCATAACGCCCGGGGACAGAGACAATATCCGACAAATTCATCTTCTTCTTGCGATGTTCAATGCTTTGCAGCCCGGCGTTTTTGCAATATCGGGGTGGGACCTTGTCGGCGCACTGCCCTTACCCATTGAGGCCGTCGAGGAGCGAACGACTGACGGAGACACGCGCTGGGTACAACGCGGTGCTTATGATCTGACGGGAGAAAACCCGCATGCATACACATCTGATGAAGGCATACCGCGCGCAGTGGCCTTGTACGGTACGTTGCCGGAGCAGCTCGCCGACCCTGCCTCTTTCGCCTCGCAACTCAAGCGTCTCCTCGCTGTGCGTGACTCGTACGGCATTGCCTCGAGTAGGCAAATCGAGATTCCTGACGTTGTCGCGCCAGGCCTCCTAGTAATGGTTCACGAACTTCCTGGAGCGAAAGAGACTCAGATTACAGCTCTGAACTTTGGCGCAAGCACCGTCGATGAGACTATTACGCTACCCTGCACCGCGCCAGGACCTGTCATCGACATGCTCGCCGATTCTGTTATCGGTCACCTCGACGAACTGGGTAAGCTGCGAATACTGCTTGAGGGTCACCGAGGTGTATCACTGAGAATTGCGAGTTCTCTTTCCATTTGACGTGCATTAAGGGCGCACACCCGGCAATATCCCGGCAGCAGCGCTTCAGAAAAGGTCTCGACACGCGTTATCCGAAAGAACTGTCGGGCGGCCAGCGCCCGCGCGTCGCGATTCGCGCGGGCGCTCGCGATGCGGCCCGAGTTGCTGCTGCTCGACGAACCGATGTCGAATCTCGACGCGAAGCTGCGCGAGGAAATGCACATCGAACTGCGCGCGATCCAGAAGCGTCTCGGCATCACAACGATCCTTGTCAGGCACGATCAGGTCGAAGCGATAACGATGAGCGACCGCATCGCGCACGCCGTACGATGCTTACGAGCGCCCCGCCACGCCGTTTGCATCGACATTTCTCAGCCGCACGAACACGCTGCCCGGGGAAGTGCTCAGGCGCAATCCGCGCTACTCGGAAGTCGACGTCGCGGGCACGACGCTACATGTGCCGCACGAAGGCCGCGACGTGCAGGGCGCGGCGCACGTGTACATCCGTCCGGAGAAAATGCGTCCGACGAACGGCGGCGCTCGTATGCACGGACGCATCGTGACCCGCGTGTTCATCGGAATCAATGGCTGCTCGAAGTCGACACCGAGTTCGGCAAGCTGCATATCGCGCAGCCGAACTACGGCGCGCCACCGCCCGAGGAAGGCCGCGAACCTACACGCTCAAAAACTACGCCGGAGTACTGAGCGATCCGTACTACGGCGAGATCTTCCCGCGCACGGCGGGCCTCGCGCTGACCTTGACGCTGCTGAGCGTGCTGCTCAGTGTCCCCGAGACGATCATGCTCGCGCGCATGAAGCTGCCGTGGCAGCCGCTGTGTCTGTCGATCGTGCTCGGCCCGCTCCTGATTTCGGTCGTGGTATGTACGCTCGAGTGCCCGCGCCGTCAAGCATATTGGGCTAAGGCGCAAGCGAGCCACGATTTCCCCGCGCCGGTTGCGCCGCTGATGAGCACGCTTTAGGCAGTTTCGACCCAATCGCCAGGTGCGAGGCTCGTGAGCGAGCGCGGATCCACGTCTCGGCCGGCACGAGTGTCGAGGTCTTCAATTGCGGCCAGCGGACATGGTGATGTCCGTGTGGCGACGCTGCAAAAGCTCGATCCCCAGGTCGAATGGGCGGGACTGTCGCTCGGCGGCTCGCCTCTGCGCGTGTTGCGACCGCGTGGTGTTGCCGCAGATCATGCCCGGCATGCTGTCCGGCTCGATCATCGTGTTCGCGCTGTCCGCGTCCGCTTTCGCGACGCCCGCGCTGATCGGCGGCCCGCCGTCTGAAGGTCGTCGCGACGGCCGCCTACGACGAGTTTCTCGGCACGCTGAACTGGCCGCTCGGCGCGAGCATCGCAGTGCTGCCGCTGATCGCGAACGTCTCGCCGAACGCCGCTTCAAGCACATTTTCGAGTGACGCGATGAGGATGACGCCATGAAACAGAACGGATTCTGGGGCCTGCTGTTCAACGCGCTGTTCCTCACTTTCATCCTCGCGCCGCTCGTCGTCGTGCTGCTGGTAGCGTTCACCGACAAGGGCTTCATCTCGATGCCGTTCGACGGCGCGTCGCTGCGCTGGTTTCGTGCGATCCTCGACAACGGCGACATCGTCCCGGCGTTCTGGCTGTCGGCTCGGCTCGCGTTCGCGGCAGCGATGATCGGCGTCGCGCTCGCGATCGCGGTACCGCTCGCGGGCCGCGCCGCACTGATGAGCTTCTTCCTCTCGCCGATGACGATTCCTGCCGTCGTGCTCGGCATCGCATTCCTGCGCTTCTCGCTGCTGTACCTGAGCGGCTCGTTCCGGGCACCCGTCGCAACGCACGTGATCATCGCGTTTCTGTCTGAGGCCAACGCGAGGTCAGTGCCGGTCTGGCTGCTTCCGGACAACTTCAAGAACCACAGCAACCTCGTGGTCAGTCTCGGGAATGTTACGCGTTGGCTTGGCCACCAGGCGGAGGCGCTCCGTGCCGAGATTTTGCCGGTTTCGCGGCTGCGGAAGTGCTGTACAGCGACGTCGCCTCCTTGAAGGGCGTTGCGACGGGCAATCCCGGCATCGGCAAGGACGGCGAACCTACCGAAAACTTCCAGTCCGGCATGGAACTGCTTGCGAAATACACGCTGTTTTGCGAAGGCGGGCGCGGGCATATGGGCCGCCAGCTTTCGGAGAAATTCTGCTTGCACGTTGTCACCTTCGAACCGCCATCGAGCGTACGAGCTGTATTTGGCAGAAGATCGCGCAATGTCGGATCATAGATACTGACCTGAAACATCTTGGCGATCGGCACGAGGAAGGTCAGCATGAGGACCAGCATCACGGGCGCGACCAGCAACAACGACTTGTGCGTCTCGCGCCGCCGTGCTTTTTGAACGCGCGTTTTCAATGCGGCGCCCCACTGCTCCTGAAATGAAGCGTCCTGGCTGTGCGTCTCGGCCATAGTCATCGGGCTCATCGCTATCCTCCTATTGCCAGTAGTGCACGGCTGTCAGCCGAGCGCCAGCCGATAGGCAGCGTCTGCCCGGCCCGAAGGGAACCCAGACTCGACGTATTCGCCAACCTGCATCCCGCCCACTTCGCGCAGATCGCCGCTTGTGGCATCCGGCGTGCGCTCGAGCAGATGGCACATCCGGTCCAGCGCATCGCGCGACACACCCAGCTCGTCCACCATGCGTTGTCGCAATCCATCGACTAGACGTGCCGCGTCGAAAGCGGCACGCTGTGGCGGCATGCCGGCATCGCCCGGCTCGCAGCCAGCAGCCATGCCGGTCAGGTGCGGATCGATCACCCGCGCCTGCACCCATTGATCATCCAGGCCCAGACGCCTCGCCAGACGCAGGAGCATACCGATGCCGGGCTGGATGACATCAACGAGCGCACGGCGGCTGAGAAATGCGGTGGTGGGTCCAAGCGCGGACAGGCGCTCGATCGCAAACTGAAAAAGCGAAAGCAGTACATGGCTCACCGCAGCACCATCGTGCTCGAGCAGTCGCGAGAATTCGCGCAGCTACAGCGTGGATCCCCGTTCGGTTTCGAGATCGGCCTTGAGCGCCAGATAGCCGTTCGCCTTGTCCCAGAAGCACAGGTCCGCACGTTGATCGTTTTCGCGCAGATGCGCCGCCAGCAGCCTCGCCTCGCCGGGATACGGCACGTAGACAAAGTCGTAATGAAGAAAGCGTTCATCACCGGTTTCGTCGTACAGGACCATGGCCGCGGTCACGCGCGAATTCCCGCCCTTCGCGATCACGTAGCGCGTCTCACCAGGACGTCGGGTTACCGTCACGATCTGCTCGATGCCGTTTGCGCGGATCGACTCCTTGAGTTCCGCGATACGCTCGTGCGACGCGCGCCGGGGATTGCGCTCGTAGACCATCACGTCGGTGATCCTGAGCCGGATCACCGACGTCAACTGCCGATCGGGCGCCTGTGCGCCCGGCGGCGCCACGTCAAGGCGTTGCGCAGAGTCTTCGCGCGCCCTGATGAGCGACTTTCCTGACGCGCTCATGCGACCGCCCCCCTTTCCGCCGTCGCCCGTCCCCTCATCGTCCGTCCCGACGTCAACCAGCGTGCGTCGCGGTGCCCCGGCATAGACATTCGCCAGCGACGGGAACAGTTCCCATGCAAGACGGTGCATGACGTTCCATGCGGAATTGTCGAACTGCCTGCGACGATCAAAGTCGTGAACGGGAATGCGTGCCGTCGCAGCCGCACAATAGGCGGCGGCGGATGGGATGACCGTGTCAAGTATTCTCACTTTCGCATGGTCTGCAAACTGTTGCCGCAGAACAGCCGAGAGTGCCCTGGCGTTGGTGGTGCGCTCGTGCGCATTGATCAGCGCGAGCAGATCACCCGAGCGAAACGACTCGCCAAAGTCGGCCAGCCGGTTCAATTCATCGAGCATCGCGATCCTGCCCGTAGCGAACTCCCCGGCACTCAGCGCATCCGGCTTGACAGGCGACACCATGATGTTGGCGGCCATCGCCGCGGACTTCTGCAACTCGCCCACCGCGCCCTGCGTATCGATCAGCACGACGTCATAGGCTTCCATCAGCGGACTTTGCATCGCACGACGCAGGATCATCAGCCGATCCTCACGGCGGTTGAGCCAGGCCTGCAGCCCCGCGTCCGGTGTGTCGGAATAGACGAGATCGAGATTCGAGAAGATCGTGCGGCTGATGCAGTCCGCGGACGGGTTGCCGCCGGGGGTCACAACAGCGCTCAGACCACGCGGTGAACGATAATGGACGGGAAAGAACTTGCTTAGACTCGGCTGGACATCTGCATCGATCGCGAGAACCTTCAGGCCGAAGGCTGCGAGCAGGCCGCCCAGATTGGCGGCGACGGTCGTCTTACCGACGCCGCGTTTGGTGGAGACGAAGGAAATAACAGCCGGCACGGTGGGATAGCCAGTACAGCGTCATCGTTTGAGCGGGTAACAGAATCAGAAAGAAGCCGATCAGGTTTTGTGGTGAGACGGCCCGCGTTGATCCGGGGCAGCAAAATCGTCAGCGTCGCGCGCGTCAGTGCGGGTCAATTGCGAGGCAATCCACTTTTCATACTCGTCTACGGGAAACAGACGCCGGCGACCTACGAGCAGTGACGGCTGCATCGGCAGCCCCAGCGTCAGGCGATTGCGCGCGGTCGCGGGCGCGATATGCAGCTCGCGTGCAATCTCTTCCAGCGTATAGAACCGCCCGCTCGTCACTCGGCCTCCGCGAACATGACGCCTATGGGTCCGCGGCCATCTGCGTTCGTCCAGTCTTGTCCATTACTCGAACGTTCCCATAATCAAGGTACAAAATCATCGTAGGAATGTGAGGCCCACATGTCAAGCAGCGCGGATCACGGGGACTACCACCAGCGCATCGTGCAGGTTCGTGAGCACCTCGAACTGTCTCAGGAAAAAAATAGCCCGGCAGCTCGGGCTCTCCCTGCGTGCGTATGCGAACTACGAGCGTGGCGAACGTGCGGTCCCGGTCGAACTACTACGTGCGTTGTACGAGCAGTTCTCGATCGATCCCGCCTGGCTACTGACGGGCGACGGCAACATGATTCTCGATCGTGATGTGCGGTATCGGCTCGACCAGAAGACGCTCGATAGCGGTCTGGTCGCCGTCGCGCAGATCGAAGCGCGCCTTGAAGTCCCGCTCGACCCGAAAAGGAAGGCGCGACTCATTGGCCTGCTCTACGAACAGTGTCAGCTGCTGGGCGATAGTGCCGACGATATCCTGAAGGACTCGCGCATCAGTCGGCTGACGCGTTAGTTTCGCTAAAGTCAGCAACCCCAATAATTCCGCAATGGTGTCTGTCGACCATCGGCCGGCCATTAATCTTCGGACGTAGCGTTTTTCAACGCATGGATGATCATGCCTGCGATATCGCAATCGGTAGTGGAGAAATGCAATGGGACGTCGGGAAGAGATCAGCGAGGAACTCGATCAACTGGCGGGTGAAATCGAGAAGGATATTTTGCGTCGGCGCGTCGAGCGCCGCGCATCTGCCGTCGATTCCCGAAACGCATATCCGTCTTGAACTTTTCGTTACACAGCACCCGCCCTCCGGCTTTCGGATCCATATCTCGATGGAACCGCGCGATGACGCCGAACCATCATAGCGGCGCGCGTCTCTCGCCCCGCCAGGCACTGGTCCTGGAAATCATGCCTTGATCGATTGCTCGGCCCGGGTGGCCGCCATCGGCACGCGATCTTGCTTCGATTTGCTGAATCAACGACCGTGTTCCGTTAACTGCCATCCTCGCGGTTGTGGGTGCGATATCCAGCGACCATCGTTACGGAAGGCACTGCGTCAGTCCGGGCCAAGATCGGGCGCGACGGGCAACGCGACAACTGGCGCGGCAACCGCGACGATAGCTTGTCCGCAACGCCTTCTTCGTCATACTGCACGACGTTTCTCAGTTCAACCAGGAATCGAACAGAGCGTCGATAACAGGGATCCCTACAGCACGGCCCGCCGGATTGCAGGAACCCGATGCAACTTCGTGATGCTCCGCGAGCAAGGCGATCCAGCGCGCACGCCCCTGTCGAAAATGCAACCCGCTGAACATTTGCGCAAGCACGTTCGACGCTTGCACATGTTTCGTAAGATCAAACTCTGTGGTCGGTGCCCCTGCGCTTCCATTCCTCCTTCGCATTCGCTGCGGGCGACGTGATTGTCTTCGATGCGAGGCCATTCACGCGAGGTAATCCATGAATCATCGCGCCGTGATCCACGATCAGGAACTGATCCGCTCCGCGTTTCCCGAATGGGACACGCTTCATCGGGCCGTGACTTCGCCTGACGTGGTCCCCGTCATTTTTGATATCGCGTTCGACTGGCTGAGCATCGCGCTCGCCATGCTGACCCTGCATCGCTTGGGATGGATGTCGGCGCCTGCGGCGGTTGCATGGATTGGAAACCGGCAACGTGCACTGGGCAACCTGCTTCACGACGCTGCCCACCGCAACTTCGCCCGATCAGCTCGCATCAATGACGCGCTTGCATGCCTCTTGATCGCGCCGGCGCTGTTCAACAGCCTTGCAGTTTACCGGGAACTGCACGCCCATCATCATGCGTGGCTGGGTGACCCTACGCGCGATCCAGACTATATCGCCGTTCGTTCGAAGCCGGGCGACCGCTGGTCGCAGCCGTTTTTTAAGGTTGTGTTCGCGCCAGCGGCATGGTTGAGCTCGACGTTCGGACACCTGCATCTGTCGACGCTTACATGGATGCAGCGCTTCGCCATCGTAGGATGGTGGTGCGCCGTACTGGGTGCCATGACGCTTCTACGGGGCGTGCATGTGGCGGCACTTTTCTTCGGTATCTGGCTGCTGGCAAGAGCCACCATCTTCCACGTGATCACCACATTCCGGGAGCTGTGCGACCACTTCGGCCGACAGCCCGGCGGTATCTTCAGATACACACGCGACGTGTCTTCCCGGAGCCTGTGGCGCTGCGTCATCCATCCGCATAGTAACGGCTACCATCTGACGCATCACCTGATGCCCGCGATTCCCTATCACCGCCTTTCTTCCGTACATCACCGCCTGCTGGAACTGCCTGCCTTCGCCCGTACGGCGCGAGTGTGTCGTATCTACTTTCTCGGACCCGACGCGGTCGTGCGTGAATGGGAAGTCGAAGGAGGAGCCAACAATGTTGCAGCGTAACCTTGGCGCGATGCACGTCGCCGCCCTGCTCGTCTCGGCAAGCTACGGCGTCGCGTTCCTGCTCGGTTCCGGCGAGATGGCAGTCCATTCCGGAATGGCGGGCAGCCTGTACGCGATCATCACCGCACTGGGAATGCTCGCGCTCGCGGTTGTCGCGCCGACGCTCTGGCGAGGACGCGAACTGATCTGGGATGTGTTGGGCGAGCACTACGGTCCGGTGGTACGCAAGCTCGTAGCGCTGCTGTCACTCATCTGGATGGCCGGCGTGCTGGCCGCCCAGATCCACGGCGGTATCGCGGTGCTGGTCGCCGTCGGACTCCCGGCAACGCATGCACTGGCGGTGATTGCGGCGACATTGCTGGTCATGTCTTCCATTGAGCTCGGCATGGCCGCCATGCTCTTTGCGTGCTGCCTGTTGGCAACGAACCTCGCGCTCGTACATGCGCTGGTGGCTTCGCACGGACTGACCGTATACCTCCATGCGTGGCCGTCCTTCCTCCAGGAGACACACGCCGCGCCACGCGCCGAGACGCTGGTAACCATCGCTGCAGTCGGGTTTCTGGTGATCACAGGATCGGACTATCAGCAGTTCGTCATCGCGGCGCGCCGACCGCGCGATGCGTGGCTCGGCTGCGTACTGGCGAGCCTTCTCCTCATGGTGACCGGGTTTCTCCCGGCCGCAACGGTCGTCGCAGCGCTTCATGCCGGCAAGCTGTCCGGCCTGACGGACACCGCGAGCGCGATCCCGTGGATCATGCTGCAAACCGGTCGATCAGCGGGGCTCACTTGCATCAGCGTCATTCTGCTTGCCGCGCTTGGATCAGGGACCGCGATCGCGCGTGCGATGTCATCGGCACTTGAGGGCCTGCATGCCAGTGAGGGCCGCTACGGCTACGCGTCGCGCCTGCTAATCATCGCCATCGGGTGCGCAATCGCCACTGATGGTCAGGCGATTGTGTCGACCATCGTTTCGCTCAACGTCGTCTATGTTGCTGCCGTCGGTCTACTGTTCCTCTTCCACGAGAGCGGTCGACAGGTCGCACCGCGCTGCGCGTCAGCGATGCTGCTGTCCGGGGCCATCGTCTCCCTGCTCGTGTCGGCAATGAACTGGACTGGTATCGGGCATCTGCCCGCCTGGTTCCCGCTTCCGGCGGGGCTGTTCGCCTCCGCCTGCGTGCCGGTCGCATGGCAGTTTGCCCCGCTTCTCGGCCGTGTCAGGTCATAGAATCGCCCGCTCACTCGAACACGCCCGGCTCGGGCGCCTGCGTGTTGACCATGTCGCGACCGACCGGCGCCAAAGCACCACCGCGGCGAATCGCAACGGCCCGTCAACTGGCGCCCTCGCCCTTCGGCGCCGGCTGAACCAAGCTGCGCCGCGCCGCGGCCATGACCAGTGCGCTGATCGTCGCGAGCGGCTCGGGCTCCTCCTCCCAGTGATGCCAGTACAGATCGATCAAAAGATCGTGCGCGGGCGCGAGCGCGACCAGTCTGCCGCTGCCGATCAGCGGTTCCGCCTGCATCGCGGGCACCAGCCCGTAGCCGAGCTCGTCTAGGATCGCATTGAGCAACGCCACAGGCGAAGGAAAATAGTGCCGCGGATACCGGCCGACCGTCACCCCGAAATACGACGCGAAAAACGCATCATGCAGCGCGTCCTTCCGATCGAACAGGATGGCGGTGGCCTCGAGTGCGCCCGGCAAGGTCAGGCCACCGGCGAAATATTCGCGCTCAAATCCGGGAGTGGCGACACACTGGTAGCGCATCTGCCCGACCGGCGCGGCCACGAAACGATCGACAACTGGTTCCGGTTGCGTGGACAGAAAGCCCTTGACGTCGCCGCGCGCGAGTGCCTCGAGCGTATGGTCCTGATCGTCCACGACGATCTCGAGCGCCACATGGTGTTGCGCCAACTCGCGCGTGACCGGCTCGAACCAGGTGGCAAGGGAATCGGCATTGACGGCAAGCGCCAGCGCGGTTGTCGCCGCCCGCCCCGGCATGACACGCCGAAGCAGCTCATCCTCGTGCAGCCGGACCGTCATGAAGTGACGAAAGACCTCTTCGCCCGCTTTAGTCGGCAGCACGGCCGGTTCGCGCAGCAGGAGCAGTGCCCCCATCGACTGTTCGAGCCGCTTGACCCGTCGTGTCGCTGCTGCAGAGGAGATGCTCAGCGCACTCGCCGCCTGCGCGAAACTGCGATGTTCGACTACCGCGGCAAATGTTTCCAGCTCCAGCATGTTTAACATAACATCCTCTTCCGAAACCATGCCGGAGCCTCCCAAGCTTATGTGCAGAGCCGCGCCATGGCTTTATACTGCCTCATCCCCGGCTCACTCTACCCCGCGGCAACAATTGCGAGGCGTGTACTGCACCAAACGCGAGCTAACGCAACGTGCAGAGCAAAATCCGACCGTATCTGCTGCACCGAATGAAGATCGGCCAAGCCGATCTCCCCGGCATGAATTCTCCACGTCACATCCTCGCCACAGATGCGGCCGTTCCGACTGACCGCCCAACAACGAAATAAGCGTGACATCAAATTCAGTAGCACCGCTCGTTGTGTCATCGGCGTACCGACGTTTTTTTACCGCTCGTGATATGGCTCGCCTACAAATGACGACCGGCCACCGACAACCCTTAGTTATACGCGGCTAGGCGAGTACCGTGGCTGCATCGCTAGTTCAAGCCCTGTGCGCATGTCCTCGTGCGCGCCATGTGTCCTACATGGCGTTAAACTCGCCGAAGTGTTCAGGGCCGCTCAGCCACACGTCGATCGTCGTAGCCAACTCCTGTCGCCCCAAGCCGCTACAAGCAACTCGACGATGCGAATACGAACTTCGGCGGTTTGCACCTCAATCAACGCACCGAGTGTGCCGGGGACTTGACCAAGCAGATCAACGCTTATAAATGATGTTCACACCTCAAACAGGCGCCAGCGGAGAGATGGTAAGAAGTACTACGCTGCGGTCCAGCCCCCGTCTAACATAAGTGCGCTGCCGGTGACTAAAGAGGACGCGTCGCTGGCGAGGAAAACAACGGCACCCATCGTCTCTTCTATACGTCCCACGCGCCCAAGGGCGATTTTTGACGTGACCCAGTTTCTGAATCCAGGCTTCTCGAACATATTCTGGGTAAAAGCCGTTTCGATGAACGTCGGGCAGACTGTGTTCACCCTGATCTGCTGTGGTCCCAGTTCCCATGCGAGCGCCTTCGTCATGCCTTCTATGGCGTGCTTGGTCGCACAATAAACAGTTCGCCCCGGACTTCCGACGTGACCCATTTGCGAGGAGACGTTGACGATGGAGCCAGGCTTTTTTGCGTTAAGTAAGCCTTTTGAGACGGCTCGTGAGACGTAAAACGTAGCCTTCACGTTCAGCGCTATAACTGCATCAAGATCCTCATCTGTGACGTCAACAAGATTCATGGGTCTATTCATTCCGGCACTGTTGACCAGCACATCGAACGGGCCGAGCTCGTTGATTGCCTCTGAGACACGAGCTGAATCGGTAATGTCGAGAACCATGGCGTCGGTTACCCCACCTGCTGCGTTCAGAGCGTCGCAAGCAGCCTCAATTTCTCCTGCTGTCCGGGCTGCTAGCGTCACCCGCGCGCCCGCTTGGGCAAGTGCAGCTGCGGCAGCAAAGCCAATGCCTCTTCCTGCGCCGGTGACTAGCGCAGCTTTACCATCAAGCCGAAATGATGGGATGGTGGGTACCATTTCCATTCCTATTGATAGGTTATAAATTGTATCTATCTCACGAGCCAAAATAATTGCGGGACAACTTTGGGTCAGTATCGGGTTTTAACGTCTCGAGCTTGCTGCGCATATCTGCTGTCAACGGAGCAGGCCTTCGCATTTTATCGTTCAGGTAGGTATCAACGAATGTGACATGTGTAACGCCATTTGTACTCATTGCGAAAAAAGATTGATACCGCAGGCGACACTCGTATTGCAGACTTTGACTATGCCGAGCCTGAAGCTGAAAAGGTCCGGAAAACAGACCTCTTCAAGTACTCGCAGCCAGTACTTATCACCAATCCTATAACTTCACAGCGACTCGGATCCCGCACGTTTTGTCAAATTAGCCGCGGTATCGCACCATGTATAATGCACCGCGTTGTTCACACGCCCATGGTTATCGAAGTCCTTTCGTTTAGTATTGAATTGAAAAAACCAGCGCAAGATTCTGTGGGAGCGAAGCGCGGTGCAGGTCATGGCCATGCTGAGGTCAATTATTTATGCAGGAACGGCCGTGCCATACGGTACATTTCGGTGACCATAGCGCCGCACGCGAATGTTTGCCTGCTCTCCGTGTGCGATCATGCCTTCAATGGCACACAGGCGTGAGCAATAGGATCCGATCAGCGCGCTTGCTTCGTCGGTCAAGACTTTCTGATACGTGCAGGTCTTAATGAATTTGCCTACCCAGAGACCGCCTGTGTAACGAGCAGCCTTGCCTGTGGGCAACGTGTGGTTCGTGCCAATCACTTTGTCGCCGAAGGCGACGTTGGTTCGAGAACCGAGGAACAGTGCGCCGTAGTTCTTCATATTCTTCAAGAAGTAGTCTGGATCGCGCGTCATCACTTGCACGTGCTCGGATGCGATGCGGTCCGCTTCTGAAATCATTTCGTCCAGAGTGTCGACGACAATGACTTCCCCGTAATCACGCCAGGAAACACCGGCGGTATTGGCTGTCGGCAGAATCTTCAGGATCCGCTCGACCTCTGCAAGCGTGTCCTTCGCCAGTTGCAACGAGTTGGTTAACAGAACAGCGGGAGTGTTGAAGCCGTGTTCGGCCTGGCCCAACAAGTCCGTTGCACAGATTTCAGCATCAACGCTGTCGTCCGCGATAACGAGGGTTTCCGACGGACCTGCGATCAGGTCGATGCCAATGCGCCCGAACAATTGGCGCTTTGCTTCGGCAACGTAAGCGTTGCCCGGTCCCACTACCATTGCGACGGGGTCGATGCTTTGGGTGCCAAGTGCCATCGCAGCAATCGCCTGAACGCCACCAAAAGTGTAGATTTCGTCAGCACCGCCGAGATGCATGGCCGCGACGACGGCGGGGTTTGGCTTGCCTTGAACAGGAGGCGATGCTGTGATGATGCGCGGCACGCCCGCTACCTTTGCGGTTACAACACCCATGTGCGCAGATGCGACGAGCGGGAACTTGCCGCCCGGCACATAGCACGCCACGCTGTCGACCGGCATGTTTTTATGACCCAGGACGACACCCGGGAGTGTTTCAACCTCGACATCCCGGATCGAGTTGCGCTGAGCTTGCGCAAAGTTGCGAACTTGAGCCTGTGCAAACTTGATATCGGATACCTCACCATCGGACAATGAGCGCACGCAAGCGGCGATTTCAGCTTCCGAGAGACGGAAACTTTCAGGCGACCAGTTGTCGAACTTCTTCGACAGTTCCGCTACAGCTGCATCGCCACGTTGTGAAACGTCTGCAAGGATGCCAGTCACCGTGTCACGGACCTTTGCAGCCTCCTGCGTGGACTCCTCGGTGCTGCGGCCGCGCTTAAGAATTTGAATTGCCATTTGCTGTCCTGTCGAAGGTTGGTAATCAGGTGCTTCCCCTTGCGGGAAGACTTGCGTTGCGATGGGTGCAAATTTAGCGCAAACTGTTATGCAAATGCAGTGCAACTTCTACAAAGTTACCCTAACGGGCGCGTCTTCGACAATTTGGGGCGCGGCCCCTTTAAAATGGACGCAGAAATGTCAGTGCAAACTCTTGTACAAAAATCCGGGAGGACGCGCGAGGCAAAGGTCCGATTGGAAGATGTGGCGAAGCGGCTCGGCGTTTCTGTCGCGACAGTGTCTAGGTCCTTGGCAGGCCATCCTGCGATCAGCAGCGAAACGCGTGGGGCGGTGCGAGCGGTCGCCTCGGAACTGGGGTACCGCATCCCAACTCAGGGCCGACGGGGGAAGAAGTCTTCGACAAAGCTAATCGGTGTGGTTGTCGGCGCGCTTCATAACCGTTTCATGACGTTGTTGCTGACCCATCTGCACGATGCACTGCAGGAGCTTGGTTATCAGATGACGCTCGTCATTGATTCGATGAACGATTCCCAGAACCTGCAGGCTTTGCGACCGCTCATTGAAGGATATCTGGACGGGTTGATTTTCGCCACAGCGACTCTTGACTCCCCAGTGATAGCTGAGATGCAGAGGCGTGCGATCCCATTGGTGCTGGTGGTGCGATCGGTCGATGACGTCAGAGTTGATACCGTGGAGATCGACAACGTTCATGCCGGTGCGGTTGCTGCAGAACACCTGTATCAGCTGGGGCACCGACGCATTGGACTTGTCATGGGTCCGCAGAACACTTCCACCAGCCGGGATCGCGCAAAGGGAGCGTTGACATATCTCGCCGATATTGGGATATCTTCAGAAGCGGTAACACTCATGTGGAGTGATTACACGACGGAAGCTGGCTATTCCAGCGCGATGGCCATATTCAACGAAGCGGATCCAGTCACGGCAATTGTCGCAGGGAACGACACGATCGCGTTGGGTGTCCTGGAGGCCGCCGCGCGTCGAGCGATCAAGGTTCCTGAACAGCTTTCAGTCATTGGATTTGATGACATGCCGCTTGCGGGTTCTCCGTTGGTTGCATTGACATCAATTCGGCAACCCGTACGCGCGATGGCGCGCACAGCAGCCCGTCGTCTGATTGACCGCATTCGTGCCGGCGGTATGGGTGCTCCGGTTCATGATGTTTTGCCAATTCAGTTGGTCCGGCGTGAAACTACGGGACCTCGACACGATGGCGCGTAGTAAGGCGAACGGATGCCGCGTCGTGCGGGTACTGCGTATTGACATCGATTTTGAAGGAGTCAACTTGACTACGTTTGGCAGTTTCTCGATGAGTTATGCCGCACGTGCGGCGTCGAGACCAGGCGAATCGCTGTAGCCAGCCCCCTGCAGTCTCTCCAGCTCGCGTAATAGAAGGCTATTGTGGATCAAGTGAACGATGCAGGTCTGCAGCGTGGTCGCTGGAAACACGACAGCCAGCACTTCGGGCATGCCTTTGACGCCATCGGTCACGGCGATCAGGAGATCGTCGACGCAGCGTGTCTTGAGATCGTTGAACACCTTCATCTAGAACTTGGCGCCCTCACTGTTCTCGATTCACAGGCTCAGGATATCGCGTGTACCGTCGGACAGAATGCCGAGCGCAAGGTAGATCGCCTTTTGCACACCACGGCGTCGTCGCGGATCTTGATCGCAGCGAGTCGAAGAACGCCACCGGATACATCGGCTCAAGCAGCCGGTCCTGTCATGCCGTCACTTCGGCCATGATCTCGTCGGTGACCGAGCTGATGAAATCGGGTGAGACCTCGGTGCCGTATTGTTCCAGCAAAAAGCCTTGAATCATTTGATCGAGCGGGCGCTGAGTGGTGAGAGGAGTCATCATCTGGGCCATCCGCCCGTCGCCGTCAAACATGCCGCCGTAACCAACTAGCGCAAGGCGCCGGCCCCAGTACAGCCCTGACCTAAGATGGTCCGATTCGGTCAGCGTCGCGGCATTGAGTGCTTCGTCCGTCATTGGACCATTGCCAAACTGTTCAAGTGAGCGTGAGCACGTAAATCGATGGGAATTCGGGGCGTTTTGAGCAGCTTGCGTGATGTAGCGGAGGGGATCTCCCTCAGGCATCTTGCACAAACGACGCCCAGGGGAGAGTGAGCGTGAGCACGTAAATCGATGGGGCAATGATCAAGATAAATGATGTTGAAGGGGCCAAGTAAAACGGGGGCGATGATGCCCCCGCTGTCGTTTCAGAACGGCTCGTCGGCCGGCCGATGCGGCGGTTGTTCCGGACCGGGGTACCACGCTCGCGATAGCGCCGGATCTGGGTCGCGTAGGCACGGCTGAACCATAGATACAGATCTTCAATGAAGAACTGCATCATGTAGGCAGCTTCATCGGAGAGCTCAGGCAATGGCAAGCGTCGAGAGACATCGGTTTGGTGAGTTGGTGTTCTGCGGGACATGTCATCTGGCTCCGTTGGATTGACGCGCTGGCGTGCGGCGCGAGGACTGTGTTGATGGTGCAAAGACCTCGAAGTACAGCTTCTCGTCGAGTTCGGGCAGTTCGCGCTGCGCGGCGGTAGTGAGCAGTTCATTGGCGAGCGTAGTAAGCACGCGATAGTTGCCCAGCGCGTGTTCGCATAGCGTGTGGCGCAGCGGCGGCGTCATCAGCTGTGGGGCGCCGGCACTGGTGAGCAGATGATCGAGGCAGGCCAGCAGATCGTCGGCCGAAGCCTTCTCGCTCGCCAGGCGCGAACGGATGCGACTGCCCAGTGGCAGCAGTTCGTCGCGCCGCAGCTTGTCGGTCAGGCGGGTGTCACCGGCGAGCACCACGCACAGCAGGGGCTGCGAATCGAAGCGGGCGCTGGCCATGAGCCGCAGTTCGTTGAGCACGCCGGGGCTCATCTCCTGCGCTTCGTCGATCAGCAGGATCGGACGACGGCGCGTGCTCTGCAGGTGCGACAGCCACCGATCGCGCAGCGACCTGAAGCCACCCCAGCGGTTGTGCGGTTTGAGTTCGAGGCCGAAGATGTCGCCCATCTCGCGATAGAAGTCGGCGAGGTTGCTCTGCGGATGATTGATTGAGACGACCGTCAGATCGGTCAGACGCTCGAGCTTCTCGGCCAGCACGCGCATGACCACGCTCTTGCCGGTGCCGGGCTCGCCGTGGATCATCGCGAAGCCGCCTTCACGCACGAGCGCGTTCTCGATGCGCCAGCAGAAGTTCTCGACACGCGGCGACACGTACAGCGCTTCGAGCGGCAGCTCCGGCGAGAACGGGTTCCACTTCAGGCCATAAAGGGCCTGCAGACGCTGGCTCATACCCCCTCCTGCCAGTCAACCCAGGCCGGCGGCAGGCCGGTCGCGGCATGTTCAGCCAGCATCTGGCGCAGCAGCGGCGCAATGCCGGGCGCGCTGGCCGGTGGCGGCTCGACATTGACGGCATCAAGACGACGGCGCTGGCCGTCGGCATTGGCGGCCTTGTCCAGTGGCCGCAGCGGGCACAGCACGGCATCGCTGTCGGGGTCGACCATATCGACGCGACTCAGGTCCCAGCGCGCGTAGCGCAGGCGCACGCGCGGCAGGTGCCGGTAAGCCGAGGGGATCTCGAAGCGCGTGCCGGCCAGGCTCACGGTGCCGTCCGAACGCCGCTGGGTTCGTGTGACGTCGATACGGAATGCTGCGCGCAGCGCGTCGCTTGCGGGGCACTCGCGCCGCACGTCGGGACCGGCCAGGTAGCGTTTGAGCGGCGTGCCGCCGATCTCGGAATGATGCGCGTGATGGTACTCGCGCTCGATCCAGGCGTGGGTGGCCTGATTGAGCAGCTCGAGCGTGAGATTGGGCTCGCCTTCGAGCATGGCTATCACGCGCCCCTCTATGCGCGCCCAGAACGTTTCCTGCTTCGCGTCTGGTACGGAGAATATGGCAGCGTCGTCTGGTGCAGCACACCCAGCGCGAGCAGCCCGGCGGTCGTCTCCTCGGCAAGCATTGCCGCGCCGTTGTCGGTCATCAGCGCGCGTGGCAGCCCCCGGCGCTGGAACGCCTGGGTGAGTCCGTGAATCAGGCTGCGTGCAGTCTCGTCGAGAAACCATTGCGCGTGACAGACGACGCGCGAGCGGTCATCGATCACGCACAGCAGCATCGGCGTGATCCATTCGCCGTCACTCATGAGCAGCTTGCGCGAGCCGTGATGGAAATCGAGATGCCAGAGCGCATTGACGTGCTCGACTTCGAAGCTGCGGACCTCGAGCTTCTCGAGACGATCACGCGCGAGCATCGCGCCGGTGCTCGTGTGTCGGGGCTGGCGTTCCCGGAACAGGCCCTGCGCACGCATGTAACGGCGCACGGTCGTGTACGACGGCAGGTTCTGCGCACCGAGCGTGACCTTGAGGTTGTCGAAGTGCAACTGGCAGGTCCAGCCGGGGTGGTCGCGGTACTGCGTGCGGATCGCCTGTACCGTCTGCGGCGACAGGCTTGCGCCGGCGCCGTTGGGGCGCTTGCGGTTGCGCAGCCTCGCCACCGGGTCGTGTGGCGCCTTGCGGGCCTGATAGAACCATCGTTCAATGGTCGAGCGGCCGAACTGGATATCGTCGCCAGTGACGGGATGACGCCAGCGTCTGGCGGCCAGCGCGGTGATGAGTTCGCGCAGTTGCCCCGACTCGGGCGGTGCTGCAAGCAAGGGGCCGACGATCGCAAAGCGCAGGCGTGCCCAACGATCCCGCAAGGGTAAATCGTGAAGTTCAGTCATACGTTCTCCAAAGATGCGGCGCAACGCGCCGCGATTCAGGGGAGAGGCGAGACTACAAGCGCTGTTCGGAGGGGGCGAGCAACAAGTTCTGCGGGCGGTTACCGTCCCTCACGCAGGATGCTCACGGCACTGCCGCTGGTGAGCGGCGAGAGCCAGCGCAGCAGGCATGGCAATGGTTCGGCAGGCTGCGTGGTAGCGAAGCGCTCGAGCAGGCTTGCCGGCACCTGTGCGATCTCGACGGGCGGCACGAACGCCGCCCGTCCGAGCGACCAGAATGGTGTGCCGACGAAGCCGGTCGTCCACCAGTGCTGCCATCGCGCAATCGTCGAGCGCGGTACGCCCAGCGCATCGAGCTGGCGCATTGCCACAGCCGTACCGGCGCTGGCACGCGTGGCGCTGACGACGATCATGATTGCGGCGGTGTAGACGCGCCGGCCGAGAAAGCGCACCGAGAATGGCGTGGTGCGGCAGCGACAATCAGCGCAGCAGAAGCTGTAGCGAAAATCGCAGTGGCAGCGGGCGTCGTGTGAAATTCCGCGCGGCTTGCGCGGGTAGCGGGCGCTATGGAGTACGCCACCGCAGCGACAACGCTGCGCGCGGGTCTGTTCGGCGTAGTCCTGATCGATAAGTAGCAGCAGGCGATAAAAGTTGGGGTTCTGGATACTCACGTGGCACACTGCGGGGGTCTCGAGTTCTGGCAGACAAGAGACTCTCCCCTGGGCGTCGTTTGTGCAAGATGCCTGAGGGAGATCCCCTCCGCTACATCACGCAAGCTGCTCAAAACGCCCCGAATTCCCATCGATTTACGTGCTCACGCTCATCGTACGCGCGCAAGGACCAGGCCGAGACCAGCGTCCTGTTCGAGCTGATTGCCGAGAGGTATGAGCGCAAAAGTCTCCTGATAACGGCCAATCAACCGTTCTCGGGCTGGAATGCCGTGTTCCCTGACCCCGGCATGACGGTCGCCGCCATCGACCGGCTTGTGCATCACTCGACGATCTTCGAGCTCAACGTCGAAAGCTATCGCCGCCGCAAGGCCGGCGACAAGCAGAATGCACGGCGGCGTCAATTAAACGATGACAACCCGTTTAGCAGCCAGTTGCCGGAAGACGGCAACGTTACGCAGTAGCGGTGAGCGTCAACTACGCCATCACGCAACGACAACTACGAAGGAGGAACGCCAAATATGACCTGATACCCAACGACAACCCCGTTGACCGGCCAAAATAGTTGTCGCTGACCGGCGCATTGACTCAGGCTTTTTGTTACCGAGCTAGGCTCGTTGCCTCAAGTATTTTGCTACCTGTCAGACGGCTGGCGGGGGCGACTAATGACGAGGCGGCTCAGCATGACAACAAGACGGGAATTGACTGAGGCAGTTGGCGAGCGGTACCGCCGTTCTGACCGGAACGAGAAGCGCCAGATCCTGGACGAATTCGTTGAATTGACGGGTTATCACCGTAAGCACGCGATCCGTGTGCTGTGTCGAGAGCTGCGACCGCCGAGGGCGAAGCCAGGCCCGCAGCGACGCTATGACGATGAGGTGCGTGCCGCGCTGATTACCTTATGGGAGGCTGCCGACCGGATCTGTGGTAAGCGGCTGAAAGCGCTTATCCCGACGCTGATCGACTCAATGACACGGCATGGTCACCTGTCGCTAGCGAAGGGCGTGCGCCAACGGCTCAAGCAGATCAGCGCCGCCACCATTGACCGGCTGTTGCGGGATGTGCGCGAGCAAGCCTTCAGCGGCAAACGCCGACGCGCTGGCGGAGTCGGCAATGCGATTCGCCGTGCTGTGCCGATCAGGACCTTCACTGACTGGAACGACCCGCTGCCCGGTTATCTGGAGATCGATTTCGTCGAACACTGCGGTGGCACCAAGATCGACGGCGATTTCGTACACAGCTTCGTGATGACGGATATCGCGACTGGCTGGACCGAGTGTCTCGCTATGCCTTTTCGCAGCGGCGCGCTCGTCCTCGAGCACGTCGAGCGGGTTAGCGAAGCCTTACCGTTTCCGTTGCGTGGTCTGGACTGCGACAACGATAGCGCTTTCATGAACGAGGCTGTCTTTGACTTCTGCAAGGCAACGGGTATCGAGCTGACGCGCTCACGTGCATACAAAAAGAACGACCAGGCGTGGGTCGAGCAAAAGAACGGCGCCATCGTGCGTCGCCTCGTTGGCTATGGCAGGCTACGAGGCCTCGAAGCCACGGAAACCCTTGCCTCCCTTTACCAGGTGTCGCGGCTGTACATCAACTTCTTCCAGCCGTCCTTCAAACTTAAATCGAAGACTCGTCACGGCGCCAAGGTGACGAAGCGCTATGAGGCGCCGTTGACGCCGCTTGAGCGCGTCCTGCGGTCTGCCTCTATTCCCGAGGCAACCAAACGCAGCCTTCGCGCGCGGTTTCGTACGCTCGATCCATTGGATCTGCTGCGTCGAATGCGCGAAGCACAACAGCGCGTCGCAGAATGCAGCGCTTCCGGTGGTGTGCCGACGCAGACTAAGACAGCAACTGAGGTCCCACTCGCGGACTTCCTGTCAAGTCTTGGGACAGCGTGGCAGGGCGGCGAGATTCGACCGACGCATAACCGCAAAGCGCGCGTCCCACATGACTGGCGCACTCGCGAAGATCCGTTCGAACATACTTGGCCGAAGATACAAGAATGGCTCGAAACCGAGCCCGGCATCACGGCAAAGCAGCTATACGAGCGCCTCACAGCGATGGCTCCCACCCTGTATTCCGGCGCTCAACTGCGCACCCTGCAGCGCCGGGTGAAAGCGTGGCGATCGAATCGAGCGAGGGAGCTGGTGACCCGGATACTCAGCGGCGCCGACGCCGAAGTGGTGAAGAAGGCTGACGCTGCTACGCAGCGCCAGCCTTCTTCACCACAAAACGATTCGTCGGTGACAGTTAGCCGGGAGTAACATCATCCCGTGAGGCAACACGACCGGCCACGCTGCTTGACGCTTATATGAACGCCGCCCGGCTTGCAAGGTAATATCGCTGTGATGTTAGACGAGGATTTGGTTGCAGGCTTATACATGGCCTCGTCCCGTTTGCCAAACAATCTGTTCTACGGCGAGCAGGTGCTGGATTGCATATATACATTCGGCCTTTCTGTGGCACGCGTGTGCCCGGCCCCAATGGATTTCGCCCGGCGACTCCTACTTATATCCACGGCTTCGAGAGCCCTAAGACTGCGCAGGTTTTGTCACCGACGGTCCGACCTGTTAGCCATTGAATCAGATTACTTGTGCAACCAGTGAAGAGGTAAAACCACTGCTACTATCCGACCGACACTCCGCTCATACCGGCGATACGTACTCTACACCGCGTGCGAGCAATACCCAGATCGTCCTGGCAATCTTGTTGGCAAGCGCTACGACCGCGATGTTTGTTCCCCGTCTCGCCTGCACCTCAAGTATCCATCGCGAGAGTGCGTCCGTATGCTTTACAGCTTGCTGGACGACCGATCTGGCGCCGTGTACCAGCAGCATGCGCAAATATCCGTTACCGCGCTTGGTGATACCGAACAGAAGATCCTTGCCGCCTGAGGAGTGCTGGCGTGGCGTCAAACCCAGCCACGCCGCGAACTGCCGACCATTTGAGAACTCGGAGGCGCTTCCCGCAGCGGCGATGACGGCGGTTGCGATCATCGGCCCGACCCCGCGAATCTTTTCTAGGCGCTGGCTTGCAGGCGATGCCCTGTGCACGTGATGAATCAACTCATCGTACCGGGCGATCTGCTTATCCAGCAGGACGAGTCTCTCGTACATATCTCGCATCATTGACCGAGTCAACCCTGTCAGCTCGTTGCATTCGTCGTCGATAATCGCGGGGAGTTGCGTCCTTATTTTTAGAGGTGTTTGGGCAATGACCACACCGTATTCAGCCAGCAGGCCTCGAATCTGATTGATTTGTGCGATGCGGTCTCGCATCAACAGACTGCGGACGCGATGCATGGACTGGATATCTTGCTGCTCAACGCTGTTGACTGCGACGTAGCGCATGGTCGGGCGGGACGCAGCTTCGACGATCGCCTCCGCATCGTTGCGGTCATTCTTCTGGGATTTTACGAACGGCTTGACGAATCGCGGAGCGATGATCTGCACGTGATGCCCCATCGCCGAGAAGCGGCGAGCCCAGTAGTGCGCCCCACCACAAGCTTCCATCACGATCCGGCAACAGGGCAGAGCAACGACTACTTCGAGGAGCTTGCTGCGGCTGACTCGTCGGCTCAACACTGGGTGGCCTCGCTCGTCGACGCCGTACAGCTGGAAAATGTTTTTTGCCAGATCGATGCTCAGCAACGAGACGCTCATGACGGCCTCCGCTCATACGTGGATCAGGGAGTGCTCATACTGCCATACCCTCTGATGGCGATCGTTTGCGTTCACGCATCGGAGGTGGGACGAGGCCATTCCACTATATCCGGCATCTGCAGGGTTAGCCTGCCTGCCCTGATGGAATTCGCCAAGAACGACCTCTGCTATCTAGCGCGCTCGGAGCGCTCAGCGTCAATCAGGTTTGCGTTCTTGCGGACCAACCTGTCTTGCCATCACACCGTTATTGCCCTTCGCAACCTGTCTGCGGATTTGTGTTTAATGCAACGGTATTTCAAGCCTTCATTTGTGACGTATAGTCTTTCTGATAAGCACTTTCGTGCGCGAGTAGCGACCACGCTGTTCGTGCCATCTTGTTTGCCAACGCGACGGCAACCACGTTCGTTGGCCGACGCAGAGATAATTGCTCACACCAGGCTCCCTTGCTTTTGCTCTTGAACATGACCGCTCGCGCTCCGTGGATCAGCAACATTCGTACATAAGTATCGCCGCGCTGATATGACTCCCGATGTCAATCGGGATCGGTTTTCAAGATTCACTCCATGTTTAGAGCAAATTTCCTGAGGGCAGCGTAGCAGTAAATCTCGACGGTGGATCAAGCTGATATTCGCGGATTGGTTACCGCATTACAGAGGTCCGTCTCATGAGCCTGCCGCTTCCTTACTACGCAAGTCGACTGATGTCGTTGCCAAACGCGGTCGCGGGTTACTCGAATACCGGGCCGCGCCGCCTTCAGGAAACTTTCGATGGTGGTTGGATTTCGTCAGTTACCTCCTTCGTCTATGCCACTTGTTCGTCGGGCTGTACAGCCAGATTCATCCCTAGTCGACCGACGTCCCAGATGAAGGCAGCCAGTTCGCGTGCGACAGCGATGATGGCGACGTGTGCGGTCTTCCCTCTGGCGACGAGCTTACGATATCGCCTACACAGCCTCAGTTGCGCATCCCAGGCACGATCGATAATCGGTTTGGGTAGACCTTCATGACGGCGCTGGATATCGATGCTCACGCGTGCCGGATGTCGATAGCTCCAGGCAGATTCAACCAACAGCTTGCGTGCATAGCTGTTGCCGGTCTTGGTAATGCTCCCTTGCCGTCGCTTTCCGCCTGATGAATGCTCCGAGGGCGTCACGCCAATCCAGGCCATCAGTTGCCGTGGATGTTCGAAACGCGTGAGGTCACCCAGTTCGGACACCAGGCCGATCGCCGAGGTGAAGTTGATTCCGCGCATCGCTTGCAAAGCAAGGACAACTGGATAGAACCGCCAACTGATGACGGCTTCATGCAAAGCTAGTTCCAGCCGCTCGCATTGCGCGAGGCGGTCCTCAATGGTGCGCCGATGTTCGTTGAATGCCAGTTGCTGCCAGGCGCTGTCGAACGAGAACGTACTTAACCAGCGCCTGTGTGTCGGCCCCCAGTTGGGACGGCCGAGATAGTGGACGCCGTGGGCCAGCAGGAAAGATTTAAGCCTGCAGCGTGCCGCCTTCAGATCTTCCCTGGCAGCCGACCAGGCGCGGGCCAAGTCGCGGAACGCTTCATCTTCAACCGTTGGCACGTGCACGGCTGACAGGTCGCCGGCGCGCAGCGAGCGCACCAGCTTGATCGCGTCACGGCGGTCCGTCTTGACGCGATCACCTGGCTTGCGTGGAATGAGCGATGGTGCGCAGACCATGCAGTCAAAGCCTTTATCGACCAGCCGTCGGTACAGGCCGTACCCACACGGGCCCGCTTCATAGACAAAGCAGATGTGCTGCGCCTTCGGCTGCAGCCGCTTGCACAACCGGTCAACATCAATCTGCATGGTGCCGACCTTGCCGAACAATTCCACGTCTCTCATCCCGGTCGCATAGGCGACCGTGATCGAATCCTTGTGGACATCTAGTCCCACATACAGCGTGCTATCGTGTTCCATGCTGGCCTCCGCGGCGGAATACACCGTTGAGTGGCGGCTCCGTCGCCACTCAATGCGGCTCTGGCAGCCATGCTAACCCGCGCATACCTCCTCGCGGCGGCCAGCCTAGCCGCACGGGAGTCATACTGACTTGCTTATCCCGCCCAATCGTAATTTGCCGCCTGTACCACTTTGCCTGGGAACCAGGCCGAGGTATGCCGCGAGTTCACGGCCGGATTTGAAAGCAGCTGGATCGCCGATCGTTGCGACAAGAGCTGTCGCCGTCAATGGTCCGATACCTGGAATGGAAGTGACCCGCTGACAGGCTGCCTCTTGTCTTTGCCAAGCTACGATTTGTCTCTCGAGTTTCCTGATCTCGCCATCGATCAGATCGATGTGGTGAAGCTGGTCGCGCAGTGCATCGAACAATACACCCGGAACGACCTGTTCGATTTCATGGAGCCGCTCTCGCACCTCCGCCAGACCGACGACGCGACCCGCTTTAAGGGTCACCCCGAATTCGTACAATAGGCCACGTAGTTGGTTAACCTGCATGGTGCGCGACTTGACTAGCAGTGAGCGCATACGATGCAGGGCAAGAATGGCCTGCTGATCGGCCGTCTTCGGTGCTACGAATCGCATGCCCGGCTGCTGTGCTGCCGTCCAGATCGCACGGGCGTCCGTTGCATCGGTCTTGTTATTCTGGACGAATGGACGGATGAACCGGGCGTGCAGCAGCACGACCTTGTGACCGAGCGCCGCAATTTTGCGTGCCCACCAGTGGGCGCTCCCGCAGGCTTCCAAAGCGACGCATCCGGCCGCTCGGTGACTAAAGAATTCTATAAGTTGTTGCTTCGTGAACCGCCGGTTCGCGACCTCGCCAGTTTCCACTTCGACCCAATACAGCTGGAATGCGTATTCCACGCAAAACGAACAGCCAAACCACACCAAAGCGAACGCCGATTCCACGGCAAAGCGAACACGGATTCCACACCATCGCGAACAAACAGGACGCAGCGACGCGGGAGCTTTGCCTTTTTACTCGGACTCAGTCGTTGCAGTCAACGAGCTTCGCGTCTTGCGCATCGATTCACCGTCGAGCGTAAGGCGATGGGCGTTGTGTACAAGCCTGTCGAGGATCGCATCCGCGACAGTCGGTTCGCCTATCGCGGCATGCCAGTTGTCGACCGGCAACTGCGATGTCGCCATCGTAGAACGGTTGCCGTGGCGATCGTCGAGGACTTCGAGCAGGTCACGTCGCGCGGAGGCGCTCAGCGGCGTCATCGCGAGATCGTCGAGGATCACGATGTCCGTCTTCGCGAGTTGCGCGAGCCAGCGCGTGTAGCCGCCACTGCCGTGCACCAGGGCCAGTTCCTCGCTGAGCTTGGGCATGCGCAGATACGCGACTGAGAAGCCCTGCCGGCACGCCTGAACGGCGAAGGCGCAAGCTAACCAGCTTTTCCCGAGCCCGGTCGGCGCAATGAGGATCAGATTCTGCTGCCGCCGAACCCATTCACAGGTCAGCAGACGGGCGGTGAGCGCGCGATCAAGGCCGCGGACCGTGCGATAGTCGATATCCTCGGGAGATGCGTCAGCGAACTTTAGTTTTGCGCGGCGAAGACGCGCGGTTGTCTGTCGCGACTCCCGTTCGCTCGCTTCGCGCTCGACGAGTAGTCCGAGACGCTCCTCGAAGCATAGCCGGTCGATGCCCTCTTGGGCCTGCTGTTCGGCAAGGGCGGCAGCCATGCCGCCCAGACGAAGCGCATACAGTTTATCGACGGTCGGATGGTGAAGCATAAGAACTCCGTTTGATCTCAGTGATAGTAAGAAGGACCGCGCACGTTGGCGTGCACGAGAGGAAGGTCGGCCTGGACAGAAGCCTTTTCGGGCTGCCTGTCCAGACCATTCTTGAGCGTCGAGGCAATGAACTTGTAGTTCGGCGCTTTCAGATCGATGGCGCGACGGCAGGCGGCCTCAAGCCGGCCACGTCCGTAGTCCTTGCCCATCCGCAGTACGCCCAGGCAGGCGCGGTATGCCTGCTGTGGATGCTTGCGCGCGTCCAGCAGGTGGTCGATGACGGCGGCGGTGTGCGGGCCGATGTCGGCGGCCCAGTTGCGCAGCCGTTGCGGATCGCAGCCCTTGACGACCGCCTGATGTTCAGGCGGCATGTGCGCGTCGATGGTCGTATGGAAGCGACGGCGTGCGCTCTTGCCATGGGCGGCAATGCGCTGACCGCGATGGAAGATTTCGACGGTGTTGGCCGTGACGCGTACATTGACCTGTTCGCGCGCGTACCGGTACGACACCGAGTAGTAGTGCTGGTCCACTTCGACGTGATAGTCCGGACCGACGCGGGCCGTGATCCATTCCGCGTACTGGTAGGGCTTCGCAGGCAACGGCCGCAGCGCCGGACGGTCGAACTCCTCGAACGCGCTGCGACGACTGCCCGGCAGTTTCTTGAACGGCCGGTTGTTCAGCTCCACAAGCAATGCAGCGACGGCGCGGTTGGCCGTGTACAGACTGAAGAAGCGCTGGTTGCGCAGCTTGGCAAGAATCCATCTCTGCGCCAGGAGCACCGAGAGCTCAGCTTTCGCTTTCTCGCAAGTCAGCAACTGTCTGTCATGAGGAACGTCACGTAGTCAAAGGCGCGTCCTTCGAGATTACCCACCCATTCCACCCAGCACGTGGAAATCACTTTGTCCTGGTGAGTCGTAAGCAGAACTGGGGTGAAGATCGCGTGATGTATTACGACGCACACAAGCGTCTGTGCTCGGTGCTGGCATCCTGGACCGATGTCCCGGAGCCAGATCTGTTCGCGCAGGCCTCCGGTGGACATTCCTGGTTTAGGACTGACGACCTGCTTCGATTACGTGCGCTCGTCGACGATTTGTTGGGAGCGCGTGATGTCAAATAAATTTCGCCGCTTACGTAAGAAGAAATATGCCGATATAGAGATGTTCTTGGTTCTGACTCATCAACACTGCCTCAATTTTTACGGGGAAATGACCGCATCGTATAGCGTACACCAGATCACTGAGATTTTTGACAATTCGAACAAAGCGGCGTATTTTAGTTTTCGTTTCGTCAACGAGAGATCATGTAATGACCAAGCCACCGTCAAAGCGCGATCGACTACGCGAACTTGGTGCTCTCAATCCTCATCCCGACCGAATACGGGCGCCATGGTTTCGATCGGGCGATTTCTTCGACCCCGACGACCTTGTTCAGGTCAAGTACGAGATGTTGCGTCATGTTCGGGTCGATGGCGCTTCCAAGGCCGAGGCGGCCGCCCTGTTCGGAATGTCCAGGCCGACCTTCTATCAAGCGGAGAGCGCCTTCGCGAGCGAGGGGCTGCCAGGGTTGCTTCCGAAACAGCGTGGGCCCAAAGGCGCGCACAAACTCAACTCGGTGGTCATGGCGTTCATCGAGGAGCGTCTACAGCAAGACGGCAGCCTTCGCGCTCGCGCGCTTGCGCAGGAGATCGAAACCTGGCTGGAGCTTTCGATCCACCCACGCAGTATCGAACGTGCGTTAGCACGCAAAAAAAAACCGTAGACGATTCGCCGCAATTCCGTCTGCCATCGTCAGCGCTTGCTCGTTACGAAGCGCTACGGGCCGACCTGCTCGACACAGGTCCTAACTCAGAAGGCCACGCGGCCATACGCTTTCATGGCCTGTTGCACGGGCTGGCGATCCAACGCCCGGACGCTTCGCGCATCGAGGCTCCCACTCCAACCGTGCCTGCTTCCAACTCAGTGCGGGATAACGGCGCGCTTGTTCGCGTGCTCGCCAACCTCGTACTGCGCACCCACGAGGAGCTTGCCCATGTCTACTAACTCCGCTCTGAAGGTCACCGCTGAACATCTGCGGCGTGATGCGTTCCTCTACGTTCGACAGTCGTCACTTCGCCAGGTATTCGAGAATACCGAGAGTACGAAACGGCAATATGCGCTGCGCGATCGTGCCGTTTCGCTCGGATGGCCGATCGAACGTATTCACGTCGTCGATAACGATCTCGGTATGTCCGGTTCCAGCACCCAGGGGCGAGATGGCTTTCAGCACCTTGTCGCCGAGGTCGCCAATGGTCACGCCGGCATCGTGCTGGGATTGGAAGTATCGCGTCTTGCGCGCAATAACGCAGACTGGCATCGCCTGATCGAACTCGCATCGCTCACGCAAACTTTGATTTGCGACGAAGATGGAATTTACGATCCTGGTCAATTTAACGACCGCCTTTTACTGGGCTTAAAGGGCGCCATGAGCGAGGCCGAGCTTCATGTTCTCAAAGGCCGGCTACAAGGTGGCATCAAGAACAAGGCACGCCGGGGCGAACTGGAAGTGCCGTTACCCATAGGGCTTGTTTATCACCCGAACGGCTCAGTGGTTCTCGATCCTGATCAACAGGTCAGGGGCGCGCTGCAGTTGCTATTCGATACGTTTCGACAGGCTGCGTCAGCTACAGCCACGGTCAAGCGATTTCGCCAGGAAGGCTGGCTGTTTCCGCGTCGCATCCGCCGGGGGATTGGCAAGGGAGATCTGATTTGGGGGCCATTGGAGCACTGTCGCGTTATTCAGATATTGCACAACCCCCGTTATGCCGGTGCCTTCGTATACGGTCGCACACGCGGAGCATATCGTCAGGGACGCAAATCCTTCGGACTTAAGGTTGACCGCGAGAACTGGCAGGTGTTAATCCAGAATGCGCATCCCGGCTTTATTGATTGGGACGAGTTCGAACGCAACCAGGCGACGCTTAAGCAGAATTTAACGGGATTCGGGCGCGATCGACGAGGCAGCATGCCACGTGAGGGCGTTGGGCTCCTGCAGGGGCGCGTCGTGTGCGGATTGTGTGGCGCACGCATGCGTGTACGGTATCAGGTCGTCGGTAATAAACTCGAACCCTACTATATGTGCACGGAGAACCCAGTGCGCCGTGCCAGCAAACCCTGCCAATCGGTTCGTGGAAGTGCCATCGATGACACGATAGGCTCGCTTCTATTAGAGAGTGTCGCACCGGCTGCTCTCGAGGTCGCGCTAGCTGTAGAAGACGAGATATCCGGGCGCGTCAAACAGGCCGCCGATCAACGTCAGAACCAACTGGCCCGAGCTCGCTACGATGCCGAGCTCGCGCGTCGTCGATATATGAGTGTCGATCCGACCAACCGGCTTGTCGCTGACACGCTCGAAGCGGACTGGAACGAACGTCTACGTGTGCTGGACGGCTTGCAACAGGAGAACGAACGACTCCAGAAGGCCGATCATAAGCTGTTAAGCAGCGATGCGCGAACCAAGATTCAGTCGCTCGCCGAGGACTTCCCTCGTGTTTGGAATGATCAGCGAGTCGTGCCGCTCGAGCGCAAGCGCATGGTCGCTTTGCTCATCGAAGACGTCACCCTGGTCAAATCCGAACGCGTCGCAATCCATGTACGTTTTCGCGGCGGCCGAACTACCTCATTGGAGATCGATAAGCCCAAGCCTATCGCACTGATTCGAAAGACGCTACCGGAAGTCGTTGCGAAGATCGACGAACTTCTCGAAACCGGCTCGGACCGACAAGTCGCAGAACAGCTTAATGCGCTCGGCTATACAAACTGGAAAGGCGAAACGTTCACGCACAAGAAGGTCTACCTCGTACGCACCGCCTACCGGCTCAAGAGCCGGTTTGAGCGCCTGCGCGAACGCGGCATGGTGACAGCCAACGAACTCGCCGCACAACTCGGGGTCTGTCCGACTAGCATCCACCTATGGGCCCGGCGCGGGCTGTTGCGTCAGCATCGCTACGGAAATCTGCATCGCTGTCTCTATGAGCCCGTCGGCGACGTCGTCCTGGTCAAAGGCCAAGGGGGTCGCTACAGTTCGACTCAACCGACGTTTATCGCTGTTCCACCAACCGCACAAGGTGCAGTATGAAGCGTATGCCTTATCGCGGGGCTTTCTCGCACGCGCAGGGATGACGGCCACGGAATAATACGATGCCATCTCCTGGTAAGTCGGGTTGATCTCCGGCTCGTAGAAGTTCGCTTTGCTCACGCCCGAGCGAAGGTTGTCGGGTACCAGGACCTCGCATAATCCGTCATAAAATGCGAAGGCGCGCACGTGCGAGCCAATCCAGTCAGGCAACTGTTGCGTCCATGTGAGCTCGGCAAACGTATAGCCCGAAACGCCCAGCGCCGCGACGAACAACTCCGCCTCGCGGATCTCACCGGTGTCGGGATTGACAATGCCGAGCTTCTTGCCGCTGTAGTCGACGAACAGCTTCTGGCCCGGCACATGGGTCTGTCGCAGCGTCACCGGCAGTCGTTGTGCCCATTCCTGATAAGCCTTGCAGAACCAGCTATAACCATAGCCGTCAGGGTGCTGCGCCCTGTATTCCTGCCACAGCAGATCGAGCGTCACGCCCGGCTTGCCGATCTCGCGATGCACCGTTGGCCAATGCGGCATGCCGCATGGCGGCTCGCGCTGCGTGGGCGGCGGATAAAGACGTGCTTCAAGGGCGACGTCGTCAGTCTGCAGCTCTGCCGGCAACGGCCAGCTCAGCCCCGCCAGCCTTGCGCGGCGCAGATACTGCCACACCGTCGAAGTCGAGGTGCCCATCGCCTGGGCGATCTCGCGATGGCTGCGGTCGCACTCGAAATGCAGCCGCAGTACTTCTCGAATCTTGCGCATGGTCAACCTGGTATTTGCCAATCGGCACCCCGACAAAAAATGCCGAGGATGCCACCGTTGACCCGCGTCGCTGCGACAGCGCCTTACTGTTCGCTTTCCCGTGGAAACCCTGTTCGTTTTGCCGTGGAATCGGCGTTCGCTTTGCCGTGGAATCCGCGTTCGCTTTCGCGTGGAATCCGCGTTCGTTTTGCCGTGGAATATTCAATACGTGTCTCCAGAAGTGGATAGTGTGCTCGTCGTGATGGATGGAGCCGCTGCAAAACTCACAGAACTGCAGAATGCGACGTCGTAGGAGTGGCACAGACTTGCGGATCAGCAGACGCGTGACCGATAAGGGAGCCAATCGCAACCGGTCCTCCGCGAGGATCGCGAATGTGCCGGACGCCGCGATGCGCGCCAGAGCCTCTCCCCAATCGAACCGGCTGTTGCTACTGCGCCAGTGAAACCACCGAATTTCCAACGCCGGCGGCAAGCATCAAAACGCATTTCACCTTTGGCTGCGAGTCGCACACCCCGACACGCTATATCGCCCTGCTGAGCCGAAGGATATCCGGTAACCCGAAATCACCGACCTCGGGTCGGACAAAACCGCGCGCGACAGCAATGCTGACTGCTATCTGGTAAGCGACAGTTCGTTCACGCAGCAGAGCATTCAACCCCTGCGCGAGAATCTCCCAATCTGACGCTGACAGTCCATCCGGTTTTGCAGGATTGACTTTCGACATGAATGAGCCTCCAATGCAGATTCGATCTGGACAGATCGACCACGCTGATTCGCCATGAGGTTCCTTTCCTCATCCTCAGTAATAGATGAGAGGTGGTAGACCTCATCGAACCACATGATTCTGAAGCTGCGTATCGTCTGGACTTGGGCTCTCATGGCCCGTTTCCTTTTGCCGAACGATTGCATTTATTGCCCGGTACGCAAACACGATAGCCGGTCCGATCGTAATGCCGGCGCCGGGATAGATTCCGCGCATTGGGGACGTCATGTCGTTCCCACATGCAAACAGTCCATCAATCGGCCAGCCTTCGACAGACAGCACCCGGCCGTCAGTATCGGTCTTGAGCCCCACCGCGGTACCGAGGGTGGCCGGCAAAATACGCAGGGCGATGAAGGGTGCTTTCTGTATCGGTCCGAGATTCGGGTTCTTCGTGCCAACAGCCGGATCGCCCAGTGTCCGGTTGAACGCTGACTCGCCTCGCTGAAAGTCTGGGTCAATGCCTCTGCTGGCGTTGTGGTTGTGCTGATCAACCGTCGCCTGGAGGACATTTGGCTCAATTCCAATCTGCAAAGCAAGATCCTCGATAGTCGAACCGGTCTGGATGTATCCGAGCTGCTCGTATTTGCGGAGGGCAAGTGTCCATGGCCAGGGCAGGATATGGCCCATTCCCCGCTTCAGGATGAAATCGTGATCGCAGATGAAGAAGAACCGATCATCTTTCGGGTAGCCATGGTCGAACATTGCGAGGCAGATGTCGTGGTATGAGTTCGACTCGTTGACGAACCGGCGCCCATCGGGCCCAACCGCAATGACGCCGGGCCGCCCGCGGTCCAGCCAGCCATAGGGGACCGTTTGTTGCTTCCCGTTTTCACCAAGCAGCGACACTGGGGTCCAGAAACCCGCGCTGCGCACCTCAGTATCGACTGAGGCGCCAGCCTGGAGAGCCAGGTTGATGCCATCCCCGGTTACGTCAGGATGCGTCAGAGTCTGCTCGTGGGAATGCAGGCCGCTAAGTTCGGATCTGAGCACCGGATTCCTGGCGAATCCACCGGTGGCCAACACAACGCCGTATCGCGCGTTGACCTTGACGGCGCCAGACGGCCTCTCCACGACGCCACCGATCGCACGACCATTCCTGATGATGAGTTCGCGCAGCGATGCACTGGTCCAGATGGTGACCTGCCGCTGACGCAGACTGACGAGGAATCGCGCGATCAGCGCATTGCCGCCACTCAGTTCGGTCCCCCGACGAAAGCGCATGCGGTCGGCCGAATAGCGACTCACCCTGCGAAGCACGTGCCGGAGGGCCTTCACAGACCGAAACGGATTGAGGAAGTTGTTGATCTCACTGGACGAGATCATCATGCCACCGAGCACAACGCGGATCGGATCGCCGATGAGTTCAAAATCATCCTTGAGCAGCCGACCATCAAACGGGACGGGCGACAACGCGCGTCCCTTGTCGACACCTCCCGGCCGGGCAGAATGATAGTCAGGTGCAGCAGCAAGTGCGAAGCGTACCTCGGTATCCTTCTCCAGCTCCGAAATCGCCTCCGGGCCGTCGTTCAGCAAGGCTTCGATGAAGTCCGGACGATAGAAATGGCCCAGCTCCCCTTTCAGATATGTGCGCGCCTGGTCTAGTGAGTCCTTGATGCCAGCCTTGACTGCCTGCTGCGAGCATGGAATCCAGATCATGCCGTTGGACAACGCCGTCGTGCCGCCCAGACGTTGCGATTTCTCGCAGACGAGCACGCTGAGTCCCTGCCTTGCAGCGAAGAGGGCCGCAGACAGGCCAGCCGCGCCACTACCGATGACAAGGAGATCGACATCCTCCTCCTTCTGCGGTGCTGACTTTGATGGAGTCTGTATCTGACGTAACGTTGTTGAATTGCTCATCATGACGGGCTCGGATGTAAACAGTAGATCGGGTTGCTCAGGTAAGGCGTTCGTCCAGCGACACCGCCTTGAATGCCTCGGCTGCGGCCTTCACTGCTCGCTCGATCGGGATTCGTTCAATGGACGATGCGCCGACAAAACCGACGCATTTCGTTGATCGATAGACTGCCTGTGTATCTTCCGGTTCGGCGACTGCCCCACCGTGGGCGAGCAGGATGACGTCGTCGCGAACGGCAAGCGCTGCGGAATTGATCTCGTTAATCCGCTGGACAGCCGTGGCGATGTTCTGGCCTCCTTCGTGCCCTGCAAGCCCACCTCGCGTCGCACCAACGTGCGGAACGATGCAGTCCGCCCCCGCTTCGGCCATGCTTCTCGCGTCCGACGCAGTGGCCACGTAGGCCATCGTGAAGATATCCTTGCGCCGTGCGAGCGAAATCATCTCCAGTTCTCGCTCGAATCCCAGGCCCACGCGGCCACGGCGATTTCGCCACGTCTCGCCCATCGTCGAGATGGTCGGGTAGTTGATCACCCCGGAAAATCCCGCCTGCCAGAAGCGATCCAGCAACGCGTCGAGATCGAGCCGCAGCGGGTCCCACGCCTCCACCCCGCCGATCACCGGTACGTCGGCCACGACGTTGCGAATCTCCGAGGCAAGTTCGACCGTCCTGGCATTCGAGTCGCCGATACGGCTCGTTGGTAACCCCATCAATCTGGAAAGACCGGTGCTGTACACGACCAGCAGGTCGGCCCCACCCAAAGCCGCACATTTCGCAACCAGACCACAGCTGCTTCCCGCCGCAAGAACTGGTCTGCCTTCAGCGACCTGTCGGAGCAAGCCGTCGCGAATTGACGTACGGGTAAACATTTTCATGGCCGGACTTCCTGGTTAAGCTGTTTAGTCATCCACGACACTGCGGCGTGCGCAAACGCAGGGTCATTGATGTGGCAATCGATCTCGATCGCGGGAATGGCCGGCGGAAGCGCCTCGCGGACGCCCTGAAACCATGCACGATCTGCAGGCGGATCAAAGAACGCCTCACCTTCGCGGTCATAATCGGACACACCGCGGCGCGGCCACAGCACGCAGGTGGGTCCTTTTGCCCTGGCGATCTTGCAACCGGTAATGCGCCCAATCTCCCTGTTCTCTTCTGCCGTCGTGCGCATGAGCGTGGTAAATGGCGTATGTGAGTAGAAGGTTCGCCCTTCGAACTGCGCCGGCACAGTGTCTGGCGCGCCAAAATTCACCATGTCGACAGCACCTGGCGCAACCAGCTGTGGAACGCCTGACTCGGTTGCCGCCGTCAGTCGTTCCGGCCCGGCACTCGCCGCCCCCCCCACCAGTTCGTCCGCGAGCTCCGTGGTCGTGAGGTCAATGACGCCATCGAATTCGCCAGCGCGCACCAGCTTTTCCATTGTCCGTCCACCCGCACCGTTCGCGGGAAATACGATCGAATCGACGCCTGAGTTTCGAAGCTGGGCAACACAGGCGGAGGCAGCCGGCGTTGTCACGCCGAACGCCGTGATGGCGACCACTTTCCGGGCGCGTCGACGGGCGGGCTGAAAACGCATCGCCGCAATCGCATTTACTGCGTTGTTCAGCACACGTTCTGTAAAGTCGTTAATGCCGAACAGGTCGACAAGCGTCGGATAAAACAGGATGTCGCTCTGACGGGCCAGTTCCGCCAAAAGTTCGGGCCGCGCGCTTGATACAAGAATGCGGGGAAAGCCATACGGAAGATCACCCGCGATCGCCCCGAACGCTGCGCTGCCCTTGCCTCCGGCGATGCCAAGAACCGCCGTCACTTCACCGGACTTCGTTCGCATCTCAAGTTCGTCGCGGACCAATCCCGCAATTCTGGCCAGCATGCCGGATGGGGACTTCCGCTGACCATTCGATTGACCATTGCCTTTCTCATCAGGAAGTCGCTCACGCGCGTACGGTCCGGTGGTACCGATATCGAAAATCCGACAGGATCGACCGAGGCGCCCCAGTGCTTTCGACACAAAAGCTACCTCGGCACCCTTGGTGTCCAATGTGGCGATGATGGCCACTGCATCATTTCCAGATGGCGATGTCATTTGAGTTTCGTCCAATGCCAATAGATTAGTAGTGCATATTTCTAGACTAACGATACTTGATTACCCAGTTCGTTGTGGAGAACGCTACGCGCTCATTTTAGAGATATGCGTACTGCCCAGCGACGCGCATCGCGGGCCGCTCTCGCGGAGGCGGAAAGACGTGCCAGGTGCCGTCGCCGTGGCGAAAGAAAAACATCTCTACCAACTGCCCCGTTCTTACTGTCTCGACGCACACGTAACGCGCCTGCGCGGTGCGTCGATGGCTGAATCGCTTGACCCGCACCCGGCCCGAGGGGTCCGGCGCGAGCCAGTGTTCCACCATTGCACGCAGCGACCTCTCAGCATCCGCCATTGCTTTCTCCTGCCTCTGGCCGTACGTCCTCCGCCACAACGGTTCTGACCATACCGCCGCCTTCGTCTGCAACCAGACACGTCAATTCCACGCCCGTGGGACATTCCTGCGCCGCAACGCTTGCCCGCTTGCGTCAAAGAGGTGGCAATCGCCCCTCGCAACTGACAGCGAGACTCGCCCCATTGGAGCTGCGAAGTTTCCTTCCGCAGGAGCTCGTGCAACAAGTGCCTCACCGCCCACTGTTCCATAGAGATAAGTCGCGTTGCCGAGATGTTCGACAAAGTCGACATCCAGCTCCACGCGCAGCTGATCGTGGTCACTGGTTGGCGCGGTGAAGTCATCCGGACGCACGCCGACCGTGACAGCCTGACCGGGTGAAACACCGTTCGCCTCGACCGGCAGCACGACTGGGGCCGCGCTGCTCAGACTCACGGTCACCCCTCCGGGGCCCGTGTTCACACAGGCTGCCTTGAGAAAATTCATACGCGGGGACCCGATGAATCCGGCCACAAACTGTGAGCTGGGCTGATGATAAAGCTCGTGCGGCGTTCCGACCTGCTCGATATGGCCGTTCCGAAGTACGACGATCTTGTCGGCCATGGTCATTGCCTCGACCTGATCATGGGTGACATAGATCATCGTGTTGCCGAGTTCACGGTGCAGCTTCGCGATCTGCACACGCATCTGCACGCGAAGCTCCGTATCGAGGTTCGACAGCGGCTCGTCAAAGAGAAAGACCTTGGGTTCCCTGACGATGGCGCGCCCGATCGCCACACGCTGGCGCTGACCGCCCGAGAGCTGCTTTGGCCGACGATCGAGCAGGTGCGCGATCTGAAGCATGCCGGCGACTTCTTCAACCCGCGGCCCGATCGCGTCACGAGGCACCTTCGCCATGCGCAGCGGAAACGCCAGGTTGTCCCGCACGCTTAGATGCGGGTAAAGGGCGTAGCTCTGAAACACCATGCCGAGATTTCGATCAGCCGCATCGAGATGATTGACCACCTGGTTATCGATGGAAAGCCGTCCGCCGGTGATCTGCTCGAGGCCCCCGATCATGCGCAACAGCGTCGACTTGCCTGATCCCGACGGACCCACGAAGACAACGAATTCGCCGTGGCGGATCGACAGATCGATGTCGTGGAGAATTTCCGTTCCACCATAGCTCTTCCGGACACTTTCGAGTTGAACTTCAGCCATGACTCGCTCCCAGAGCGTTCTCGTTGAAGACAGGAATATCCCGCAGGCTTTGAACGACAAAATCGGGCGGCAAAAGCGCGGGATCTTCGACGGCTGGCACACCCGTCGTAATGAGCACCGAGTGCAACCCGGCGCGCTTGCCCGCCTGGATATCGGTGGGAATCTGGTCGCCGACCATGATGGTTTCCTCGCGCGCTGTGCCTAGGCGAGCCAGCGCCGCTTCAATCATGTGCGTCTCCGGCTTGCCCACAATGATGGGCTTTACCCGGGCCGCCACCGCCACGGCAGTCAACTGCGCTCCCGCCCCCGGCTCGAATCCCTGGGCCGTCGGCAACAACAGGTCCGGGTTCGTTCCAATCAATGTGGCACCGTCCAGAATGGCCTGTACCGCAACGCGCATCTTCTCGTGCGAAATCGCGCGGTCTAGTCCCATGACCACAGCTGCTGGCGAACGGTCGGTGATGTTCATACCTGCCCCGGCAACCGCGTCTGTGAGCGACTCTGCACCGATCACATACACTGGTGTCCCTTCCGGCCACATGGTACGAAGCAGGCGCGCTGTCTCGCCCGCGGACGTGACCACCTCCTGCGGCTCGATCGGAAGTCCCATGTCCGCAAGCTTTTTCACCACGTCAGCTTCGGTATGCGTCGAATTGTTCGTGACGAAGCAGAACGGCACGCCGAGCCTGCGCCACTCCTGAAAAGCCTCGATCGATTCTTCAATCACCTGTTTTCCGCGATAGACAACGCCATCGAGATCCGAGACAACGCCACGGATGCGCGGCCAGGCCCGCATTTGCATTTGCTTATCCATTCATCAGCATCCCACCGTTCACATGGATGATCTGCCCGGTGATGTAATCGGCTGCCGGGCTCGCAAGGAAAAGTGCCAGGCCCGAGATGTCCTGCGGTATGCCGACACGGCCGAGAGGAATGCGTCCGCTGTGTCGTGCCTCGGTCTCTTCCCGCGGACGCCCGTGCATCGGCGTATCAATGATGCCTGGCGCGATACCATTGACGTTGATTCCGAGCGGTGCGCATTCATACGCGAGCAGCTTCGTCAGGTCATGCACCACTGCCTTCGACAGGCAGTAGTCAGCGCCGCCCGCCTGATAGTTAAATACAGCGCCTTGCGATGACAGGGAGGAGCCGATGTTGATGATGCGACCGCCCCCTTCCCGCATGGACCTCGCCACGACGAGCTTCGAGCAGAGAAGGATCGCGTTCGCATTGATCTCGAGCGTTCGCTTCGTTTTTTCTTTATCTCCTGTCAGCAAAGGCTCCGCAGATTTCACGCCGGCGTTATTCACCAGGACCTGAAGCGGGCCGAAGCGTTCAGTCACTTCGTCAATGACATTTGCAACGTCCGCCTCGTCGGTCACATCCATCGCCATCGGAACGACGCCCTCGAATTCCGGGCTGCGCGCGAGGATTGTGCGCAACGCATCCAGGTTCGTATCGGTGGCCACGACCCGCGCGCCCGCCTGATGGAAGGCCGACGTGATGGCAGCGCCAATACCGCCGCCGGCGCCGGTCACGAGTACGGTTCGGCTTGATAGGGAAAATGGTGCAGACATTACGACTCCAGTGACATGATGGGTTGCAAAAAGTCGTCGACTTCGCGAGCCGATGGCATCGCGATCTGTGCGCCGTGGCGCGTGACCGAGATCGCCGCGACCGCCATGGCCCGGCAAATCGCACTACGAATCGGATGTCCCATTGCAATCGCCGCCGCAAGGCCACCGGTAAAGGCGTCCCCTGCACCGGTTGTATCGACCGCCTGTACGGGGAACGCCGGCATCCCGAAGGATTGTTCGATGTCGGCATACCAGGAACCCTGTTCGCCCAGCGTGATCACGACAGCGCGGGGACCCAGCCCGAGCAGGGCAGTGGCGGCGCTTCGCGCCGTTTTGTCGTCCACGACGCGGATACCCGTGAGCTCCGACGCCTCCGCTGCATTTGGCGTGACGATATCGACGGCCCGCCATGCATCCCGGCTCATACCCGATTGCACGGGCGCAGGGTTGAAGACGAGCGTGAACGGAACTTCACGTTTTAGCGAGAACAGGTATTCGAGAGCCGGCAGTGGCAGTCCCATCTCTGCGACGACAACGGTATCCTGCGAGATGAAACTCGCGCCATGGCTGATACTCGCAACCGTGATGTGCCGGTTTGCACCCGGGTCGATGATGACCACGTTGCTGCCGTCATTGCCTACTGCCACGAGTGCGGATCCGGACGGTTCTCCCGACGCGATCTCGACTGCATCCACGATCACGCCAGCCTCTTCCAGCGAGCGCAGCAGGAAGTCTCCCGCCTCGTCGCCACCGATTCGCGTAAAAAATCGTGGAGCAGCGCCAAGCCTGGCAGCGGCGACCGCCTGATTGGCCCCCTTGCCGCCTGCGTAGCGGGCGAGCGTGCCCATGACCGATTCGCCTGCCGCAGGCAGGTGCTCGACTTCAAAGCATAAGTCGAGATTTGTGGTTCCGAAGAACATGAGAGGACGTGAGGTCGCATTCATTTCACGGCTCCCATCGTCAGGCCACGTTCGAGGTGCTTCTGGCCAAGCAGGATGAGAATGACCGGGACTGCCATGGTCACGACGAGGCCCGCGGCCATCACCGGATAGAACTGAAGGCCGGGATTCAGCAGCTTTAGCAGCGCCACCGTGACCGGTGCCTTGTCGGAACTCAACATCAACCCGAGCGCAAAGTTGTGCCACGCAAGCAGGAATACCAGTAACGACGCTCCAATCAGCCCGGGCTTAAGCAGCGGCAACACGATATGCAGCACCACACGCACAGGCTTCGCCCCGTCCATCGCAGCCGCTTCCTCGATATCTTTTGGGATATCTTCGATATACGAGCGGCTTAACCACACAATCATGGGCAGCGTGATGACCTGATAGACCCAGATCATCCCGAGATACGTGTCGTATAGGCCGATCGCCTGGAACACGTTGAAGAGCGGAATGACCACCAGAAGGACTGGAGCGAACCGGAATCCCAGGATGAAGAACGCAATGTCTTCCTTGAACGGAATGTCCTTGCGCGCGAGCACATATCCCGCAGGGACGCCTGCCAGTAAGGAAACAATCACCGATCCGAGAGCGATAACCACACTGTTGATCACCGGATGCAGGAAGTCGACCTTCAGGGAGCCATAGCTCGTCGCGCCGGACTGCGCTGCGTCGAACAGCACGCGGAAGTTTTCGAGCGTTGGTTGAAAAACGAACTGCGGCGGCCAGGCCATGACCTGCCCCTGCGTCTTCAGCGACATCAGCACGATCCAGACGACAGGAAAGGCAATGACCGCTGCACAACCCAGCACGAGCAGATTGAGGCCAAAACGGATACCGTACGAGCGATGGATAGGCATGGGATCAACTCCTCAGCTCACGCGGCGGCGGACCGCCCGCCACAGTTTCGCCAGCAGCATTGCGCTGGCAAGCACGACGAGCCAGTTCACCACCATCAGCGCTGCGCCACGACCGAAGTTCATGTCCTGGAATGCCGTGATGTATGCCTGCACAGAGAGCGCTGCCGTACTGTCGCCGGGCCCACCCTGCGTGGTGCCAAAGATGATGTCGAACTGCGTCAGGGATTCAATCAGCCGGAACAGGGCAGCGACCAGAATGTAGGGTGCCACCAGCGGCAACTCGATCCGGTAGAAGATGCTCCAGGCCTTTGCCCCATTGATGCGGGCCGCTTCCCGGATATCGTCCGTAATCCCCTGAAGCCCGGCAAAGATGATCAGCGTGAAAAACGGCGTGAACGTCCAGACGTCGATCAGCACGACCGACGCAAGCGCCGAACTTTCACTTGATATCCAGGCGAATGGCCCCAGGCCCATAAGGGAGAGCAGGTAGTTCAGGATGCCCGCTTGGGGGTTCATCATGGTGGTCCACATCAGTGCGACGCTCATCGGCGGCAACACCAGCGGCAGCAACACCATTGGTCTCAGCACGCGTGCGAGCAGCACCTCAGACGCAAAGAGTCTTGCGATGGCAAGTCCGATAACGGCTTCGAGCGACACGCAAGCGAACGCATACGTCAACGTGACTCGAAGGTTGTTCCAGAAGTCAGCACTCTGGATCAGCAGCGCGTAGTTCCTCAAGCCGACGAAGTGCATAACAGGCACCCCGAATCTCAGATTGGTGAGTGACTGGTACACCCCGTAAAAGAACAGAAACAGGAAAGCCACCAGGATGATGATGGCGGGGCTTACGGCAACCAGACTGAACCAGTCGGCAGACCGTCGACCAGCCGGCTCTGCCGGCTCCCTGGCGAGCTCTCGTGAACCAAATGTTGTTGCGCGAGACATCTGTTGAACCTCGTACATGTTTCTTTCCCTGAATGTCTGTCCTGAGAAAGACCTGCATCGCGGCTTCGCGAGCCACGACGCAGGCTTTGCATAACTGGAGTTGCTACCTATCTCTCAGCTAGAGATTCGCCTGGATGTCCTTTGCGAGCGCACGCATCGTGTCATTGACGTTGGCACCGTTGACCATTTTCTGCATGGCCACGGCCCAGTCGTTCATTGCCGTGCTGAATCCTACGCGCGGCGTAAAGAGCAAGGACGCGCGCTGCTGCACCTCCTTGAAGGTATCGACGAAGTTGTTAAATTGGGGCTGGCTCGCATAAGCCAGCCATGCCTTGTCGTTCCACGTCGAGACACGCGGCGGATTGACCAGCTTGCCCGCCAGCGCGCCGTTGAGGTCCACCTGCTTTGACGTTGCCCACTGCACGAAGAGCCACGCTGCCCCCTTGTTCTTCGACGCAGCATTGATTGCCAGTGACCAGATCCAGATGTTCGACTGGAAGCTCTTCGCACCCGGGGCGTGCAGTGGCGGCGCGAAAGCGATCTGACCGCTTGAGGACTTCCCTGCGACGTCGTTCCAGAAGCCGAACATGTTGGAATCAATCGCCATCGCGGTACGTCCTGTGGAAATTCCGTCGACGACCTGGTACCAGTTGTCATTCGCAAAGGACGGCGCCGCGCAGCTCTTGATCATCGCCACGTAGTCCTTCTGAAACTGGACCGACGCCGGCGAATCCAGACCGGTGTCGAGCTTGTCGCCCTTCTGGATGAAATCACGAACGCCGTACGATGCGGCAATGGAAATCGGGGCAGTATGGATGCTGCTCCAGAAACGGACACCACGGACCGCCAGCGGCGTGATGGCCGGATCAGCCGCCTTCAATGCGGTGCAGGACGCTACCATCTCCTGCGGAGTCTGCGGGACCTTGATGTGATACTTGTCCAGGATATCCTTGCGATAGAGAAGCTGGATGTTCTCGAAAGCATGCGGGATCGCCCAGATGTCGCCTGTACCGGGTGTAGCGATCTGGCCGTCCTTGACTGTCCACGTCAGGGCGCTGCGCAAGGCCGGGAAGAAGTCGTTGTAATCGTAGCTGGCCTCGGTCAGCTTCGGATCGGCGAGGTATTTGTTCAGCGGCTCCAGCAGCCCAGCGGGCGTCAGATCCCACGCAGGCTGGATCCCCGTGCCAACGACATCCCAGGCAGGAGATTTGGTCGTGAGTTGAACCGTCAGTTTGTTCCAGTAAGTGTCGTCCGGATAGAGTTCAGGTTTTACCTTGATGCCGGTAAGCTTCTCGAACTCGGGCAACTGGGCCACAACCGCATCCGCATACGGATGGATGTCGTACGCCCACGTAATGGTGGTACCCGCAAACTGACGCCAGTTGACGGTTTCGCTGAACGCGCTTTCAGCGATTCCGAACCCGCAGAAAGCGACAGCACCCGCGACAACGGCCCTGAAAAGGCCGTATCGCACGCGGCGACGCGCAAGACGTTGACCACAATTCTTGCGAAAATGTCTGCCGAATGCGAGCGACGCTCGCGCTCCAGTACATCTGTCCAACACTGCTGTTACGCCGACGACACCTGCCGGCGTGGTTTCTCCATGCCTTGCGTTCATCTTTGTCTCCTGAGTGCCACATGTAATTGGACTGCGGCCTTGCACCGATGATCGTGGGCCTTTAGGGCAGACAGGCTACGCCAGCTTTCGGCACCGTCATCGTTTGTAGCGCTACCCTGGGCGATGGAAATCGGCCGTAGTATTGAAAGCGCTTTCAGGTATATTCTGCTGGATGAAGGCGATTGTCAAGGACTCTGCCGGCAGGGTAAACGCTGTCCGCCCTGCTTCGCCTCATCCCCGGAAACGCCGGCACCAGCCGTGCCGCCGATCTTCCCTTTGTAACCTTTGCACCGCAAAAACATGCCAAGCAGTCAGCGATCGAAAGCCAAAGCAGTGGGTAACGGCAAGGTGAGGATTGAAGAAGTGGCCCGTATGGCTGAGGTGTCGCCAGCCACCGTATCGCGCGTGCTCAATCATCCGGAGATCGTGCGGTCTGCGCTTCGTGAGAAGGTGCAGAAGGCGATTGAAGCCTTGGCCTACAAACCCGACAACGCTGCGCGGGCGTTGATGTCCCGCAAGACCCGCACGGTCGGCATCGTGGTTCCCACCTTGCGCACAAGCATCTTTGCGGAAGGCATTGAGGCTCTGCAAACCCGCCTCTCCGAGCGCAACTACACACTTCTGATTGCAGCATCCCAATACGATTCCGACCGCGAACTGCAGGAGGTCCGGACGTTGACCGATCGCGGCGTCGACGGCATCGTTTTGGTGGGGAATACGCACCTCCCAGAGACCTACGAGGCAGTCAGGCGCAGCGGGATACCCTTTCTGACGACTTATGTGTCGGATTCCCGCGACGACGTGCCCGCGATCGGGATTGACAACGAGAGCGCCACCTATGACATGACGAGATATCTTCTCGGCCTCGGGCATCGCGAATTTGGAATCATCGCGAACACGCAGACGTCAAGCGATCGTTCCCGTGCGCGTGTGGTGGGCATCCGGCGAGCGCTGAAAGATGCTGGCATTGCCCTCGACACTTCGCGCATCATCAAGGCGAACTACTCGGTCATGCATGGACGAGCGGGATTGCGCGAGCTACTTCTCCGCGATCCCACTATTACGGCCATCATCTGTACGACCGATACGCTGGCGATCGGTGCACTCGCCGAAGCGCGCGAAATGGGGTTGCGCGTGCCGCAGGACCTGTCGATCACTGGCTTCGATGATATCGAGCTGGCCGCGCAGCTCGAACCACCACTAACGACGATCAGCATGCCCGCCGGGGAAATCGGTCAGGCGGCCGCAGACCATCTTCTGAACGCAATTGACGGGATTCCGATACCTCTGAGCATGGCGCTTCCGTACCGGCTCGTTGTGCGGGCATCGACCGCGAAGCCACGGACCAGACAATTGCCACCGATGCAGCGTTGAATTTTCCGATGACAATCCGAGGTAGCCCCACGCGGGCGCATGTTTACTCCCGCGACCTGCATCGATATTGCTGTCGTAACGAAGCCAATACGGCAGCAACGGTGTCGCCTTCGATATCTGCCTGGCACCCCGAACATCTCGCGGCTCTCGCCACGAGGCTCCGTTACGCGGCTCAATCCCGGCCCGCACGTACTCCTGTGAACGCTTCGCCAGCTCCCTCGCGGGTGCGCACGCATGACTCGCGGCCGCCGTGGCTGGCCAGGCCTTCAGCGTAGGACTCTTTCATTCACAACACTTTGCCGTTTTTGGCCAGCGCACAGGCAGGGAAGAGCTTTACCATCCACTACGTTGTCGATTTACATCCGGCAAACGGCGAGACGCGTCTTACCTGATAACGTCTCTCAAGGCAACGCGCGTCACCTCCACCCTTGCAGCTTCAGCGTCGCCCGCACCAGACGCTGCTCCTCCTGTTCGATCTCCTGCAAGCTGTCGCGCAGGCCGTTGATGTGATCCGCGGCGCTGCCCGATACGCCTGCTCGGGCAGCTTGCCCGTCACCGCGTTGTACAGGCACGCATGCTGTCGGCCGATCCGCTTGCGATGCGGCTGCCGGTGATAAAGATTGTTCACCGACGCAAACACCGAACTCAGCAGCAGCTCGGTCAACGAGCTCAGCGTATGCACGAGCACCGGGTTGTGCGACGCCTCGCAGATCGCAAGATGAAACGCGTGGTCGAGGCGCGCGTGGGTGGCCGGATCGGTTGCCATGTCGTGTGCGGCGAGCATTTCCTCGTAGCGGCGCGTGATCATCATGTAGTCGGCGGGCGTGCCGCGCTGTGCGGCGAGACGCGCCGATTCCGCTTCCAGCATACCGCGCACTTCGAACAGGTCGTAGAGCGTGCGCGGCTGAGAAGCGAGCAGATGCATCAGCGGCGATTGCGGCGGCTGCGCAGTGAGATTCGCGACGAACGAGCCCTTGCCGTGCGCCGTCTCGATGATGCCTCGCGCGCGCAGCAGCTTCGGCCCTTCGCGCAGTGCCGTCCTCGATACGCCGAGCTTGTCTGTCAGGCGGCGCTCGGATGGCAACGCCTGCCCCGCTCTCAGCACGCCATCGACGATCAGTCGTTCGATGCGCTCCGCGACCACATCGGCGATCTTGCGATCGGCCTCTCTTGCGCTGTTTTCCGTATCTGCAAACACTGGTATGACCACTTTCAGAAGTGATTTTTCATGAAAGCAATGATATCGAGAGTTCCCTTTTAAATGGCTAGATTGATCCACTCAACGGACCGATGCCGCCAAAAAACTGGTACGACCACTTGGTTCATCCATCGACATCACAATACGACACGGGAACAATCGGCGGCTACACGGATAAGCGGCACGCGAACAGGCATGAGCGTCCACGGAGACACCCCATGAGCTACGCCTACGACGAACGGATCGACGGCCCCCTTCCCTCGCACGATAAAGCCGCGCTGGTTGCCGAGTTGCAGCGCGTCATGCCCGGCATGCAACTGCTGCACGACCGGGAGGATCTGCGTCCGTTCGAATGCGACGGACTTTCCGCCTATCGCACGACACCGATGATGGTCGCGCTGCCCGACTCGATCGAGCAAGTGCAGGCGCTGCTGAAATTCGCCGCGGCGCGCAAAGTGCCCGTCGTCGCGCGCGGCGCGGGCACGGGGCTGTCGGGCGGCGCGCTGCCGCTCGAACAGGGCATCCTGCTCGTGATGGCGCGCTTCAACCGCATTCTGCACATCGACCCCGAAGCGTCGATCGCGCGCGTGCAGCCCGGCGTGCGCAATCTCTCGATCTCGCAGGCAGCCGCGATTCACGGCCTCTACTACGCGCCCGATCCGTCCTCGCAGATTGCATGCTCGATCGGCGGCAATGTCGCCGAGAACGCGGGCGGCGTGCACTGCCTGAAATACGGCTTGACGGTGCACAACATCCTGAAGCTCGAAGTGATGACCATCGACGGCGAGCGCCTGACGATCGGCTCCGAAGCGCTCGACTCGCCCGGCTTCGACCTGCTCGCGCTGTTGGCGGGATCCGAAGGCATGCTCGGCATCGTCACGGAAGTCACCGTGAAGCTGTTGACGAAGCCGCAAAGCGCGAAGGTGCTGCTCGCGAGTTTCGACGACGTAGAAAAAGCGGGCGCGGCCGTCGCGCGGATCATTGGCGCGGGCGTGATTCCAGGCGGCCTCGAAATGATGGACAATCTCGCGATCCGCGCCGCCGAGGACTTCATCCACGCGGGCTATCCCGTCGATGCCGAAGCAATCCTGCTGTGCGAACTCGACGGCGCGGAATCCGACGTGCAGGAAGATTGCGAACGCGTCGGCGCATTGCTGCGCGAAGCGGGCGCGACCGATATCCGCGTTGCGAAGGACGAAGCCGAACGCCAGCGCTTCTGGGCTGGCCGCAAAAATGCGTTCCCCGCCGTGGGCCGCGTGTCGCCCGATTACTACTGCATGGACGGCACGATCCCGCGCCGCGAACTGGCGCGCGTGCTGCGCGGCATCGCGGCGCTGTCGGACGAATATGGCCTGCGCGTCGCCAACGTCTTTCATGCGGGCGACGGCAACATGCATCCGCTGATTCTCTTCGATGCGAACGCACCGGGCGAAATGGAGCGCGCCGAAACGCTCGGCGCGAAGATCCTCGAACTGTGCGTCGACGTCGGCGGAAGCATCACGGGCGAACATGGCGTCGGACGCGAGAAGATCAATCAGATGTGCGTGCAGTTCAGCAGCGAAGAACTCACGCTGTTCCATTCGCTGAAAGCCGCATTCGATCCCGACGGCCTGCTCAATCCCGGCAAGAACATTCCGACGCTGCATCGCTGCGCGGAATTCGGTGCGATGCATATTCATCACGGCAAGCTGCCGTTTGCCGAACTGGAGCGCTTCTGATGCGACGCGAATTCGATTCAATGGACGACAGCGCGCGCCTCATCGCGCAGGTTCAGCGCGCGATCGCCCAGCACACGCCGTTGCGCATTCGCGGCAGCGACAGCAAGCGCTTTCTGGGCCGCGACGTGCAGGGCGAGGAACTCGATACGCGCTCGCATCGCGGCATCGTCGCGTACGACCCGACCGAACTCGTGATCACTGAGCGCGCGGGAACGCCGCTTGTCGAATTGAACACCGTGCTCGACGACGCCGATCAGATGCTGCCGTGCGAGCCGCCGCTCTTCAACAGCACGGGAACGATCGGCGGCGCGGTTGCGAGCGGGCTTTCTGGGCCACGCCGTCCGTGGGCGGGCTCGATGCGCGACTTCGTGCTCGGCTGCCGCGTCATCACGGCCGATGGAGACCATCTGCGCTTCGGCGGCCAGGTGATGAAGAACGTCGCGGGCTACGACATGTCGCGTCTGCTCGCGGGCAGTTTCGGTTCGCTCGGCGTGCTGACGGAAGTGTCGCTGAAAGTGCTGCCGAAGCCGCGCGAGCGGCGCACGTTCGCGCTCACGCTCGGCGCTGAGCAAGCGCTGCAGGAATTATCGGCGTGGCGCAAGGCCGCGCTGCCCGTGACGGGCGCGTGCTATTTCGACGGCAAGCTGCATGTGCGGCTCGAAGGCGGCAGCGGATCGGTGAAGTCGGCGGTGGACCGGATCGGCGGTGCAGAAATCGACTGCGCGTTCTGGGATGCTTTGCGCGATCATCGTCTGCCGTTTTTCGACAACGGTACCGACACAAGGCCGCTGTGGCGGCTGTCGCTGCCGAATGCGACGCCGCTGATGCCGCTGCCCGGCGATGTGCTGATCGACTGGGCGGGCGCGCAGCGCTGGCTCAGGAGCGACGCGCAAGCCGCCGACATTCGCCAGCTCGCGCACGCGGCAGGCGGACACGCGACGTGCTTCACGCCGTCGCTGGAGCGCGAGCCGTTTCACCCCCTCGCCGCGCCGCTGCTGCGCTATCAGCATCAACTGAAACGCCGCCTCGATCCGAGCGGCGTGCTGAACCCCGGCCGCCTGTACGCCGACCTTTGAAGCGAACGCAATCATGCAAACGAATCTCGACTCTCACGCGAAAGCGCTGCCCGACGCCGCAGAAGCGGAAAGCATCTTGCGTTCGTGCGTGCATTGCGGCTTCTGCAATGCGACGTGCCCGACCTATCAACTGCTCGGCAACGAACTCGACGGGCCGCGCGGGCGCATCTACCTGATCAAGCAACTGCTCGAAGGCGAGCCCGTCAGCGACAGGACGCAACTGCATCTCGACCGCTGCCTCACGTGCCGCAATTGCGAAACGACGTGTCCATCGGGCGTCACGTATCACCGGCTGCTCGACATCGGACGCGCCGAGCTGGAGCGCCGCGTCGAGCGGCCCGTCGGCGAACGGTTGACGCGCAAGGGCCTGCGCGCGGTGATTCCGCGACCCGCCGTATTCGATGCGCTGCTCAAGACGGGGCGCGCCATACGGCCGCTCTTGCCCGCTACCGCGCAGGCGAAGATTCCGAAGCACGCCGCCGTGCCCGCGAAGCCGCGCCCGGCGCCGCGTCACGCGCGGCGCGTGCTGATGCTCGAAGGCTGCGTGCAGCAATCGCTGTCGCCGAACACCAATGCGGCGGCGGCGCGCGTGCTCGACCGGCTCGGGATCAGCGTGACGCCCATCAGCGAAGCGGGCTGCTGCGGCGCGACCGACTATCACCTGAACGCACAGGACGCGGGACTCGATCGCGCGCGCCGCAACATCGACGCATGGTGGCCCGCGATCGAAGCCGGCGCCGAAGCGATCTGTATCGGCGGTTTCTGGAGATGCGTGTTCGTTCAGGTATGTGGTGCGTAGCCCACTTCTTACGCCCCACCGATAGAAAACCAGCGCAACCGCCACAACAGTCAGCATGTCCCTACCCGTTGGGGATGATACCTATGCCTCCAAACTCCCGTCCGCCCAGCAACGAAAGCATCGCCATGGCGGGCAGGTACAACGTAAGCGCGCAATCTAGCACACGGAATTGGCATGCCGGCGCGGTGGACGATCATGTCTCACCGCATCAGGTCAATCAATGAAGTTTGCTTCAATGCACCCGGATCAAGCGGGGTTAGGTGCAGCGGCCGTGAGCTTGGCGAAGTTGAAGGGCAACAGGTCGGTGACATCGGCATCTGGCGGGCGCTGAGGTAATTCGGTCAGCACATGCACGAGATATGCGTAGGGCTCGACATTGCAGGCCCGACACGTGAGCACTAGGCTGTAGACCATTGCACTCGCTTTCGCTCCGGCAACCGTGTCGCTGAACAGCCATGAGGATCTGCCAGTGCAGAATGGCCGGATGTCGCGCTCTTATCCGCCCATCGGAATTATGCAGACTTCCGAGTGCCGACCATATTTACGATTCAAAGTTGTTCGCGTTTGCTCTCAGTCGGCACCTCGATATGCGTCAGTAAGTCCGGGTCTTGATGACAACGAGCCCCCTATGAAGCGAGCATAATCATAGTCGATCGAGGAAGGCCAGAAGATCGCGCGGTGGGCGAAACCGCCGCTGTCTGAATTGGACAGGTTGAATGGCACTGAGTGCGCGCTGCTTCATGGCTAGGTCAGCTTCGATATACATGTGAGTTGTTGCAGGGCTTTCGTGACCGAGCCATAAGGCAATCAACGACAGGTCTACGCCGCCCTGAAGCATATGCATCGCGGTCGCGTGTCTCACAACATGCGGAGATACGTGTCGCGCCTTGAGCGGCGGATAACCCTCGGAAGCGGTTGCCGCCGCCAGTTTTAAGCGGTCGGTGACTCCGGCTCGCGTCATCTGTCCACCGGACCTGTTGGGAAAGAGCCATTGCTGCGGGTCCGGATTGATCTGCCGTAACCAGCGGCGCAGCAGTTTCGCAGTGTCGTTCCACAGTGGGAGCGTGCGCTCCTTTCGACCCTTTCCGTGCAGGAGAACGCAGGAACCGCGGCCCAAAGTGACATCCTTGACACGCATGGATGTGAGCTCAGATACGCGCGCGCCCGTATTGTAGAGCGTAGCCAGCATAGCCTGATCGCGTTTCCCGCACCAGGTATCCGCGTTGGGAGCAGCAAGGATACATTGCATTTCCTCACGACTGAGAAAACCGACCATTGGGCGGTCGAAGCGTTTCATGGGGATGGCCAGCACCCCCTGAAGGACGGGTAAAGCAGAAGGCTCCTGCAACGCTGCATAGTGCGCGAAAGACCGGACCGCTGCAAGGCGCGCGTTGCGGCTACGAATCGTGTTGTGCCGACCGACTTCCAGATGGTTCAGGAAATCTAGAATCAGACCTGCGTTGAAGTCAGTCAGTCGTAGTTTGTGGGGTGGCCTGCCGACGTGCTGTTCGGCGAAATGGAAAAGCAGGCGGAAGGTGTCGCGATAGCTGGCGACGGTACGAGGACTGACGTTGCGCTGCCCGATCAGATAGTCCATGAAGAACTGCTGAAGCAGGACCGAGAAACGTGCTGCTGGGTCAGGGATGTTCATTTGCAATCTCCCGCGCATAGCGCTCGAAACGCTGAGACGCAACGGCCATGAGTTGGGGAATCGTATTGATATACCAGTATGTATCGGTTACCCGGACATGGCCAACATAGGTGGAGAGCGCGGCGATCGCGTTGTCGACCTTGATCTGCCGTCGGTACCAGCGAAGCAGGCAATTCGATATGAACGTGTGCCTCAAGTCATGAATGCGCGGTGCCGAGTGATCGCCGCGTGCGACCCAGCCCAAACGTCTGCGCAAAGTGGAAAATGCATCTTCTGCATTCCATATCTTTAATGCGCACCCCCATCCTGACAAGAAGAAGTTGTCATCTGTAGCGAGCGGAAGAAACTGGTCACGGGCATGCTCGTAACGTTGAAGGGCTGCGACGGTCGTTGCATGCAGTGGAATCAGGCGGGATTTTTTGAATTTGCTGTTGCGTACTCTCAGCATGCCTTGCTCAAGCATCACGTCCGAACGTTCAAGGCGCAAAGCCTCTGAAATACGCATGCCCGTAGCAGCAAGCAAGCCAAACAGAGTTTCGTAGGTCGCTGGACGCAGTCCTCCTCGCGGGGACAAGTGTCTGGCGGCTATCAACAGCGCATCGACTTCCTCGTCGCTGTAGATATGAGGTACCGGTCGATGGTGTGTCGAGCCCAGCATCCTGGGTGGTGGGACTTCCGTACCAGGGGCGTATTGCTGTAGGTACCGGGTGAATGGGCGAAGCACTTCGACTCGCTTTGCGGCAGTGATAGGACGCTCAGAATGAGTATCGCTCGCCCAGCGCAGTATGAGATCCAGCGTGACCGGGCCCCGATGACCGCAATGCTCGGCGAAGCGGACGAACGCCAGGAGTTGTGGCCCCTGACTTCGCAACTCGAATCCCATTTGCCGCTTGACGCGTAGATAGTCCTGAACGTGACCGGTTAATGTACGCGAGTAGCTCATGATCTGCCCTCCGGCCACACCGCCGCAATCGCTATCAACCTATTGAAGTCAATCTTGGAATAAATCATGGTGGTATTGAGGCTGCGGTGACGCAATACGTCCGCGATATCCTTGAGAGAAGCCCCGTTGCTGAGCATGCGGCTGGCCAGCGAATGCCGCAACAAGTGCGGACCCATCGACGTAGCCGGCCATCCACATCGAGCATATGCCTGTCTGACCGAACAGCCTACGACAGCTGAGGTGACCGGGCGATCGAACGGAGCGCGATGTCGCACGAAAAGTGCGCGGCTGGGAGTTCGACCTCGACCATCGTGCACGTAATTGGCCAAGGCACGCCCTGTTTGCACGGGTAGCGGCAGGAAATCTACCCGCTTGCACTTCGCTGCCTGTATGCGCAACGTCCCCTCGCGCCAGTCGATGTCCGAGAGCTGAAGTGCCGCCACTTCTCCCGCGCGCAACCCGAGATCCACCAGCAAACGTGCCATGGCGTAACCCCGCTGTCCTGATGGAGTCCGTGTGTCAAAAGCATGCAGAAATTGTGAAATCTGCTCCTTCGTCAACAGTCTCGGTATGCGCGCCATCGACCACACCGCCACCTTGGGGATAGCAGCGATCAGGGATTCGGTGTGGTCCCCCACAGACTGCCGGTAACGGAGATAGGTGCGCAGGCTACCGGCGAGCGCTCCGGCACTCCTCGGGCTGAGGCCCTTGCTTCGCTCGACGACGAAATTTAGTACGTCCCGCGGTTTGACTCGACGCATGTCGATGCTTCGGTTACCGAAGTGATTGACGAGAAACTCGCCTATGCGATCGCGGTGATTGCGGCGAGTAGATGCTGCAAGGCCACGAGTCTCGGCAAGGTATGCATCAAGAAGACGCAGCTCATCGACAACGGTGCTCGGTAACGGTGATGATCTTGGGCGGATCAACCCCTGCGCGCGAAGCATCTTGAGCAGGTGTCTGAGTGCGGCACGAGTAAAATTCACTGCGCATGCGCTCCGTCCGGGACAATCGCAGTCTGGAAGGTGAACTGAGATGAACTGGCGAATCAATTCCTCATTGATCTGATCAAGATCGACGTGACGAAATGTGAGCCAGCGTGAGAAGTGGGCCAAACAGGCAAGGTAATGCCCAATGGTATGAAGCGCGTAACCGTGACCGAGAAGGTAGTCGATGTATGCCTGCCTGCTCGGCGCGAGCACACTATCCTCGAGCTGGTACCACGTTCGAACTCCCATGTGATCGGCGTACATGGTGATGTCCTCCGGTGCGATAGACTCCCTCAGCAGAACACCTTTTATTATGTTCAGCAACCGGAGGATACTTCGTCACGAAGGACACTTCACTGATGAGCCCGATTCGAATGCCCCCGTCTTGACCGTGCATAATTCCGATGGGCGGATAAAGCAGAGGTTTTTTTGGTTAGCGATCGCGGCCGCAGACGCCTGAACAGGCTAAGCGAGGCAAATCCGAGATCGGTAATCAAAAAAACGTTTGTGCTAAACCGCTCCACGGGCGGTCGCGGCTATGGGCATTGAATGAACGACTCGGTGGTTCGCGATACTCGGGGCGTGACTATCGCGCCGAGGTTCAGGGCGAGCGAGTGCGGGATGCACCGTGAGCGCGGCAGCAATGCGAGCTTCAGTGGGCGGGTAAGCCGAAGTTTCGGAGCATTGTGCTGCGAGAGCATACCGAAGGCACGAGTTCGGGCACGCAGGCCTGATCGGGCAAGGCGAGCGTGTTGGGCAAAAGTGTCGATATCGGCTAGTGCACATGGGCGGGAGCAGGCGGAGCCCGCGGAAGGATGCCGGGCACGCCGCCTTCGATGCGGACCATGTGGCCCTTGCCGCACACGGGGCAGTCACGCAATGACCTGCCGGTGAGCCGCTGGTAGCGGTCGCGGTAATCTTCTCCGTTGGCGGGTAATTCGGCGGCGGGCGGCTCGACGCCGAGCAGGTGCCGGCAGATGGCCAGGCGCTGCGCCCGGTGGCAGTTGGCGAGCCAGCCGTAGCTGCGAATGCGCTTGAAGCCGTCGGGCAGCACGTGCAGCAGGAAGCGGCGGATGAATTCGTCAGCCGTGAGCGTCATGGTCCTGTGCCGGGCCTCGTGCCGGTAGTCCTTCCAGCGGAACTGCACGCCGTTTCCGTCGAAACCCAGCAGCCGGTTATTGGAGATGGCGACGCGATGGGTATAGCGCCCCAGGTAATCGAGCACATGTTCGGCACCGCCAAAGGGTGGCTTGGCGTAGACGACCCACTCAGACTTGGCAGCGGGCGCAAGCCAGGCAGCGAATTCCCTGGCATCCCCCAGGAACTCGAGCTGGCCGTGCAGGCGAAGCATGCCAGCGTCAAAAGCGCGGCGCAGCTGCTCGAGGAACAGTCGGCGAAAGAGTCGTGAGAGCACCCGCACAGGCAGGAAGAAGCCGGGGCGGCAGGCGATCCAGCGTTCACCGTCCGGGGAGATGCCACCACCGGGCACGACACAATGCACGTGCGGGTGGTGCAGCAGATTCTGCCCCCACGTGTGCAGGATCGTGATGAAGCCGATCTCGGCGCCCAGGTGCTTCGGATCGGCAGCGATCGTGCGAAGAGTCTCGGCGCTGGCGCGAAACAGCATGTCGTAGAGCACGCGTTTGTTCTGGTACGCGAGAGCCGCGATGGGTTCGGGAAGCGTGAAGACGACATGGAAGTACTCGGTCTCGGGAAGCAGCTCGGCCTGCCGGCGTTCAAGCCATTGCGCACGTGCAAGCGACTGGCACTTTGGGCAATGTCTATTGCGGCACGAGTCGTACGCGATGCGCTGATGGCCGCACGCGTCGCACCGCTCGACATGCCCGCCGAGCGCGGCGGTACGACAAAGCTCGATTGCACTCATCACGCGCCGCTGGACACGAGTGAGCCCCTCGGCGTGGGTCTGCCGATACTGCGGACCACAGCGGCGAAGGATGTCCGCCACCTCGAGCGCCGGGCGCATCGCCGGCGTCAGAAGTACTCGGGCGCAGGTGGCGGCGATGGAATCGGTGCGGGGTGCGGCAGCAGATCGAAGGGACTCGCTGTCGCACATACGGTGCTGGTCGCGATTCTCAAGTAGCGCGAAGTAGTCGCGAGGGACCTATGGCCCATGAGCAGCTGGATCCTGCGCACATCGGTACCGGCTTCGAGCAGATGAGTCGCGAATGCATGTCTCAAGGAATGCGGTGTTATCGGCTTCCGGATGCCACATCGTTGGCGAGCGAGAGCGCAGATTCGCGAGACGGCGCCCCGAGTGATGGGGTGTCCAGGAATATCACCGGGAAACAGCCAGCCGCGGGGGTGAGCGTCTTGCCAGTACGTTCTGAGGATCTCAAGCAGACGCGGCGAGAGCATTACGTAGCGATCCTTGCGGTTCTTGCCCTGGTTCACACGGATGACCATGCGCTTGCTGTCGATGTCCGTGACCTTCAGGTGGACGACTTCCGACACGCGCAGGCCGGCGGCGTAGGCAACCATCAGGATGGTCCGATGCTTCAGGCTGGGGATCGAGTCGAAGAAGGTGGTGATCTCCTCCAGGCTGAGGACAACCGGCAGGCGGACCGGCTTCCTGGGCAATGGGAAATCCTCGTCACTCCAGTCACGTTTGAGCGTCACGCGATAGAGAAAGCGCAGCGCACCGATCGCCGGGCTGAGACTGGCGGGTGCCAGCTTGCGCTCTTCGCGGAGATAGATGAGCCAGGCCCGGATCTCCTCGGGACCCAGCAGTTCGGGCGAACGGCGGAAGTGGCGCGCGAAACTGGATACCTGAATCAGATAGGACTTCTGGGTATTCTCTGCAAGGTTGCGGATCTGCATGTCATGCAGCATGCGTTGGCGCAGTGGCGTCATGGCGAGCCTCCTGGAAGCAGTAGGTGGAATGCCCAACCGGGCGTTCACATACTGCTCCTGGCGATATCGATCACCGCCTCGCCGGGGTTCAGCGCCAGACGACCCGCTTCATGAAACGTCAGCCACAGATCTGTGCCCACCTCCTACTACCGCGTCAGCGGTTTAGTACAAGAGCGCCTATGGATTCAAATCCATAGACGTTCGATGACATTGTTGTCGACTGAGGCGCGCCCATCGTTCACGTACCTGCTAAGGTACATCCACTGGTTGCGTGTGTATGAGATTGCCTTGCCGAGCAGGCTCTCGGGCAGGATCTGCGGGGCCTGTTCGTCGAGCCACGCCCTGAAGGAGGCAAGCAGCGGTACGCTGTGCTGCTGACGCAGCCGGTACGTGTGATCGACACGCGTCTCGCCTTCTGGCAAATCGGCTTTGGCCAGCGTCTCGACCTGATACAGCGCCTTGAAGTACTCCAGTGCCTGCGCGGCACGACCGCCGGGTTTCTTCATGCCCTTGAGAGCGTCGACGAAGGCACGGCGCGCGTGAGCCAGGCAGCCGAAGTGCGTCGGGCCTTCGAGCGTTCGCCAGGCGGCATACCCGTCGGTCATCAGCAGGCCTTCAAAGCCGCCAAGGAACGTACGGGGATATTCCTGGCCGCGCCCCGGCTGGTAGTCAAACAGCACGATAGGCTCCGGACAGTCTTCGGCACTGCGGTACACCCACATGTACGACGTGCTCTGCGCAGCCTTGCCAGGCTCCTTGAGCACCTGTACCGTTGTCTCGTCACCATGGATCAACGGCTGCGACAGCAGCGTCCTGCGAAGAGCCTCATATAGCCGGTCGGGTAGCAGCGGCGCATTGCTGCGCCGCCGCCCCCTAAGAACCGTACGTGCGGGTCACCCCGCATACGGCTCAAGCCATTCCGTCGGCACCTTTGTGAGCACCGGGCCTCCCGGCGGAACGTTTCTCGGTTCGACGGCGGGCAAAGTACGTGTCCCATGCCGGGTCAAACGGGTTGGCCAATCCACGGATCTTGACGTGTCGCCGTATCGCAACCGTCGCCGCGCGGAAGAGCTGCAGGCCGCGGCTGTCGCCCTCGGTTGAGCCCTTCGTCTCAAAGTCCCAGGACCGTTGCCCGTCTTGCCGGAAGTACCGTTGCTTGACCCACCGGACTCCTTTCGTGGGGTGGCGACGCTGCGCCCATTTCCAGAGCCGTTGCCAAATGTGCGAGTCTACCGAGGAGAAGGTCGCTTTCGACACGATGTGGCGGTGATACTGAGCCCATCCCCGGATGACCGGGTTGAGCTGGCGTATCAACGCTTCCTGCGTGGCGCTCGCGTTGCCCTTGATGATCGCCCCGACCTTGTCAGTCAGCGACTTGATGCTCTTTTTCGCTGGCTTGATCAGCAGTTTGCCGTCGTACTTACGTACGTTCTGGCCGAGGAAGTCGAAACCCGCCGCTATGTGTGTGATTCTAGTTTTCTCTTCCGAGAGTTCCAGACCTCGGACGGCCATGAACTGCCTGACCGCAGGAAGCACCTTGAGTTCCAGCACATCTTTCGATACGCCAGTCACCACAAAGTCATCGGCATAGCGGATAACGCTGAGTTGGGCCCTTTTGCGGGCACGTGCGGATGTACCCACACTTGCGTGAACTGCAGCTTCCAACCCATCTAGCGCCATATTCGCGATCACGGGCGAGATGATACCCCCTTGGGGTGTACCAGCCCGTGATTCGAACAGGGTTCCCTCATCGATATAGCCAGCTTCCAGCCACTTACGCAGGATCACCTTATCCATCGGTATATGCTTCAGAAACCAGGAGTGACTGAAGTTGTCGAAACAGCCTCGAATGTCACCCTCAAGAACCCATTCTGGCGAAATGCGTCTGGCCAGAACGGTGAAGCACTGTTCGATGGCATCGGCGGTCGAGCGCTCCGGCCGAAAGCCGTAGGAATTGGCGTCTGCAAGGGTCTCCGCGATGGGTTCCAGAGCAAGCTTCCACAAAGCCTGCATCGACCGGCACCGCATGCATGGGATTCCTAAAGGCCGCTTTTTTCCATTACTCTTGGGAATATAAATACGCCGCAGCGGCATCGCACGATAGCCGCGATGACGCAGCGACAGCATTCCTTTCCATTTGGCCGCCGAAGATGACCATACTCTACCGTCCACCCCCGGCGTCCTCTTACCTCGATTTTCCGTCACTCGCTTCACGGCCAACATCTTGGCGCTATGCGAGCGGGTCAGCAGGCGTTGCAAGACTTTCGCCTTGTCCCACCTGCCTTCCCTGGCGGCCTTGGCGATACGCGCCTGAAGTCGTTTCACCTCTGCCTCGATGTGCGGCCAGTTCGCCTGATCCCACAACTGTGCAGCGTGCGAGGACGCACCAGTTTCAGACGCTTTCGCATCGTTCGCCGTCATCTGCTTTTCCTCGTATAACGATTTGTCAAAGTTCTCTCGCCATGAATGACCATGCGGAAGTCTGCCCGCTTTCGCGTCGAGCAATGTCTCGGCTCGTATCCCGTCCATTACAGACAGGCATTCGCTTTCTCCGCACTCCTTTACCCACAGTGCCAACAGCGTTCCTTGCGGTTCGCCTGCCGTTGCCGGCAGCACTATGGGCTTACCCTGTTCCGCATGAATTTCCGAGCGGGGTGGACCCTTCCTCTTCGCCGGCGGCTTGTCATCCATGGTGGCCCATACAGTAAAGACCACTCCATACCGCATACCTTTTGGTCCAAGCCTGTCATCACGTTTGGCTTGCTACTGCTAACGACGTTTATCGGAAGTTCACGTATGTTGGTCGTACCCGCTCATCCCTTGCGCCTCAACGCCTTCGTGCTAGGCAGATTTCACCTCCCCTCGCGGTTCGGTGTACCGGTGGCCCGGCGGCTACTTTGTCCCCGGAGCTTCACACGGTGCTGTTGCCGGCTCCGCATGTCCAGGTAGGGAACGGTTGATGGAACAACCGGTATCATCAGGTCAAACTTTCTCCTGCGAGACAGAAATTCAGGCGACTTTCAGGTCGCACGCTGTAGTGCAGTTCAGCGGGACGGATGATCCAGTTCGCCAGCGTGCCGCGCCCGATTTCGATGTCAGCGCGGACCAGAGCGTTCGCCATGCGGTACAGCGGCGTGCCGTCGACGTACCTGCCCACCGTGACGGTGGCGATCATCGCCGCACTGGCATTGCTGCCCGGCAACGGTTGCGCTGGCATCGATGCGGTGATGACCGGCGCGCGTTCGGCGTTTCGTTCGCAGTGGCGGCACGCGTACTTGAATCGCACATGCTGCAACACCGACGCCTTCGCCTCGATATGCAACTGCTCGCTGACCTCTTCGCCCATGCGATGAAGTGCGTGCGCGCAACATGGACAAACCCTCTGATCTTCGGGCAGGTCGTATTCAATGCGCTGGCGTGGCAGGTCCGCCGGCAGCGGCTTGCGTCCGCGTTTGTTCCTTACCGGCCCGGGTACCTCTGGCAGGCCAGTGTCGGGTAGCGTGAACGTGTCTTCGGTGCTGTCGAAGTCGTCGTCGGGTTCGGCGGCTGCGATCTGTTCGGCTTCGTCAAAGACGCGGTCCTTGAGTTTCTCGCTGCTCGGGGCGAAGCGTTTGCTTTGCGCTAGACGAAACTGCTCCTCCAGATGGGCAATCCGTTCGCCCAACTGGCGGTTGCGTGCCTCGAGTTCACGGATATAGGCCTGGGCGGCCGGTGGCAATCGGGAGAAGTCGTCTTCGTTCATGCTCCCAGGATAGCGGAGTGCCGCGTGCAATGGGTTTACGGGAATTTGTAACGCCCCGAAGGAAGTCCCCCTTGGGGGGACAGCGCGGTCAGCCGTTGTTTACCGGCAACGGCCGGTGCTCAGCTCGCGTGACGGTAGCGCCGTGCCGGATGGCGGTGCATGGCATCAATATCGATGCCATCGAGCAGCCAGTGGAGCTGCTCGGTCGTCAGCTCGATCACCGCCTGTTGTCGGCTTGGCCAGACGAAGTGATCTTCCTCGAGGCGCCGCAACATCAACCAGAAACCGGTGCGTTCGTAGAACAGCAATTTGACCCGGTTGCGTCTGCGGTTGTGGAAGGCAAATGCGGCACGTGCAAATGGATCGAGTTGCATGGACTGCTCGACCAGCATCACCAAGCTGTTGATGCCAGCCCGGAAGTCGATCGGCTCCCGATGCAGGAAGACCCTCAGGTCTGCATCGAACCGAAACATCAGCGTGCCCCCAATGCGGCAAACATCGCAGTCACGAGTGTCGCATCGTGCCCCGAACACTCGAGTTCCAGCTTCACGCCGTTGGGCAACGTGGCCGACAGTCTTGCCACCGGTGCCGCTCGGGGCGACTGATGCGAGGGTTCCGGCTCTGGAAAGGGGCGGCGAGCGGGTGGCAGAGCAATCGACGGCGCCGGTTCACCGATCGTAACTACCGGTACGAAAGCTGATGAGGCGACGGCCATGCCTTCATTCACCGGGGCATTTGACTGTTCGCGCAACTGAACCCATTTGCGCAACTGGTTGGCATTCACCCCGGCCTTCAAGGCCAGCCCAGACAGCGATGCGCCCGGTTGCAGGCACGCATCGACCAGTCGTTGCTTGCCCATTGGGTCGAAGCTGCGCTTGCCGCCGACACCAACGCGTGTCACCCGCAAGGGCAAAAAGGTCAAATCATCGTCAGTCATGGATTGCGTCCGCAAGTTGGGTTGCGGACGCAATCGTGGACCTTCTCAAACTCGAACGCTAGGTGGGTGGAAATTCGCGCTTACGGTACAACAGCATCCACCACGCCGCTCGCAGTTCCGCGCAAAAACTCTCCCATCCCACCGTCGACTGGTAGTAGAAATAGACAGGCAACGCCACGATGATCAACAGGATTTCCATCGCCCGGCACGGCCAGCCCTTGCCCTTTCGCCTGTCGGCGCCACGTGTACAACGTCTGTTCGGTAATCCCCGTTTCTCGTGCTAGCGTCGACACCGGCGCATTCTCCGGCGGCATCATGCGACGCACCAGCGCTTCTTTTCGTTCTTCTGGGTAGGCTTTTATTCATGCCAATTCTACCGCCCCTGGACTATCTCTAGGAATCAAGCGACACGACAACTATTCTGACGCCGGGGATAGTAGCCAGTCGCTCTACTTACCCCACTGTCTGAATTCCCGGCGCCACCAATCGGTAGCGCAACAAATTGGCGGAATTGTCTGGTTTGTCTGTTGATGCTACGTAAGCGTTGCCTCCCCTTGCACTGCAGCAGAACAGTTCCTCATGCTTCTCCGGCGGTATTGGCGGAGGTCGCATTTCCGGGATTACAGAGAACGGCAGGCGTTAATGCCCCGTTTGACTCGTTTTGTTCGAGCTTCTAAGACAGCAAACGGCGGGCTTGTCCGGTTTGAATGTACGCCTAGGCTGATCCTGGGGGGGCGGATCTGACCGGAAAAGAACGTTGGTATGAGACTTGCAAGCAACGGGGCGCTGCCGCCCGCACCGCTGAGGCTTCCGCAGTAACGCGTTCGTGCCATGCACGATCTTTTGAGATTGAACAGTTGTAAGGCATAACCTCAACAGCCACCGGAATGGAGCGAACGGTACAGCGAGCAGCAAACGGCCAGCGAGGCAATCGAGCCTATTTGACAAGGTTTGTTGCGCATCGCATCGCATGCTGCAGTTTAAAGGCAACGCTGAACAAGCGTACTAAGAGTCGCTAAGTCATCAACGAAGCGCGAGCAGATACCGGCAGCAGCCAATGAAAGGACTATTAATGTCTAGACGCCGCTTCAAACGAATGCGCAACTTGCCGAAACCGGCAAACCAGGCATGCGTGTGCTAGACCGCCCGGCGATGCCGCCCGAGCCGCTCCTTGCTTTGCACGCCGCGACGGGCAATACGGGCCGTGATACCGCGCTGCTTCAGGTAATTCTGACAGCGGGCAAAGTCATCGCCCGTGTCCGCATGCAACTTGCCCGGGCTTTTGCGGGGCTGGCCATTCAGGCCCGACACCGCCGGAATGGCATCGAGCGTGGGCTCGAATGCCATCGAGTCGTGTCGGTTGGCGCCCGTGACCGTGATGGCCAGTGGAATGGCGCGCGCGTCTACAACGATGTGCCGTTTCGACCCGAGCTTTCCCCGGTCTGTCGGGTTCGAGCCGGTTTCCTGGCTCCCCGGGGCTGGGCGCACTGGCCGCATCAAGGCTCGCCTGTTCCCAATCAATCTGGTCGTGTTCACGCAACCGGCGAAGCATCGCCCGATGCAGTTGCTCCCACACGCCTGCGGCCTGCCAGTCTCGTAGACGTCGCCAGCATGTCATGCCGCTACCGAAACCCAGCTCCTGCGGCAGGCCTACCATGGGATGCCAGTTTGCAGGACATACAGGATGCCGTTCCGTGCTGCGCGCTCCTTAACTGTCCGCCGAAGGCCGCCTTTGGGTGACGGCGTAAATGCTGGAATCAACGGTTCCAGCGCCGCCCACAGTTCGTTGCTGATTTTTCTTCTGCATGCGCCCAGGATACGAAACCAATGGCTTGATGTCTAGGTTGTGTTAGCCGCTCTGAAAGAAGTAGGCAAGTGCATCTTTTTCCACGGCAAACGAGAACGGAATGAACTTGAAGCGGTCAGTCATCGTTCTACACGACTCGTCAGCACTTGTAAATGAACCTAGGAGAAAATAAACTATGGCAGGAATTGCAGCAGCATTTAAACTACCAGACAGTGTTTCAGATGAAACGGTACTTAGCCGTCTGGGGAAGATGGCGGCAAAGCTAGCAAATAGGGGGCAATGCGGCGCAGACCTATTAGTGTTTAGTGAAAAAACAGGCACAACGCGATATCACTCAGATTGCCTCCCATCAAAATATATTCCTATAGAACAAAGCGAATATGCCATAACAATCAGCCACCCTGCTTCTGTAGGCTTGGCGCACATTCATAATCACACCCCAGTACAAAGTGATCCGCCTAACGTGCAACCACGATCAAACAGTGAATTCAATCACAATGAGAAGAACACATTTATCTCAATTTCACTAAATGGCGCTTTGGCTAACGGTCATGACTTGAAAGATGAATTACAAAAACATGGCGCCTTATCACGCGGAAATGACGATGCCGAGATTTTCATGCGATTTGTCGAATTAATTTGCAGAAGAGACTACTGGAAATTTGGTGAGCGCGTCAATTATAAAAAAGTCTTTCGAGAAATTGATCTTCGAATCGACGGGGCTGTCAGTGTCCTGCTTTTGGACGGACATGGCAATCTCGTTGCATATAGGAATCAAGGGGGGATACGCCCATTGGATTTCATGAAGACGACGGACAAGTTTGTATTGTTTGCCTCAGAAAACGGGGCCTTCATTTACTTCGACGGTGAATGCGAGGAAGTCTTGCCGAGTCACATAAAGGTAATGGACGCGCAAACCGGACTTTTGACGGATCATTTTGTCGGCGACGAAAAACATCCTGCCACCCTATGCGCATTCGAGTCAATCTATATTGGAAACCTAGAGACAAAAAGCAAAAATCAACGCCATGAGTCAACGCGCTACAAACTAGGTTCTGAGCTGAGCGAGTTGATGCGTCAAAAGATCTCGTATGGTCAGCATAGTGGACCGATTACTATTTCATCGATGCCAGATACCGGTAGACCATACGCTGACGGACTTTTTTCACAGCTATCCAAGGAAGATCCAACAAATTATGAAAGGATGGAAGTCGTCAGGTTAAATTTATCCCAGCGCACACTGATCGGTGATGTTCGTCAACGCAAGTCACTCATTAACCAGAAATATCAGATTATTGATGCTCGCGTGTCAGGAAGGACGACTTCTGACCTCAAAACGAGCGACGCAAGACATTGCCCCCCAATGTATGTTGGATTAACGCCATGCCCCGAAAATCCGCAGGCGTAGTGGACGCGGGTTCCAGGTAACGTTCTAAAGAACGGTAGCCGGTCAAACGAGATATCGATGCCACCGCCCCATGTTCTGTCAATCTGAACGTCTCTGAAAGCCGGCAACAGGCGACGGAGGCCGCGCTCCGCACGTACTGCCGACGCCAGGTCAGTAGTCAGCCGTGGATCCGACGTATTTCCCCCAAAGCCGATCGGACCCGAGCCCGAACCCATGAGGATCCGTCCATCAGACGAATGGAGTTCGCTACCTTTCTGTACGCGTGAACCACGAGCGCTGCCGCCCGAGCCTCTTCGATATGTCGGCGGACGCTTTGTGCGCTGGGGTATTCTCCGATGCGAAGAAGACGAAGAAGTTGGCAAGACGTCACGATTCGATAGTCTTCCGAAAGTAGTGGACGAACATCCGCAAGTCAGTAATGCCTTCCTCCCGCTTCCAGCCCATTAGACTGATTTTCTCCGGTGCCGGTTGCGTCATCAATGCGTAGGATGAGAACACGGTAAGGTATGGGACGATCTCCCTGTGCTTCGCGAGTTCGATATTGGTCGCGAGCACTACTTCCTTTGCGATGATTTCACCGTTAGGGGTGACGACGCGATTGAGCGTTCCCTCGAGTCTGCCGGAAGACAGCCGGGCCGCCAATGGATTTGCTCACCATCATCGTGTACCGATTCTCAGGCCAAACGTTTTTGGGATAGCCGCAGCGACTCGAGGTAACCGTCGAGCCGAATCATCCGCGTGCCTTCGAATACCTTCACATCCGCAGCAATCGCCGCAGCTCGCAACTGGCGCGCCAGACGTGCTGGTTGGACAGTCGCGCCCTCGGGGAAATATACGCCCTCCCGGAAAGCGGGATCCGCAAATCTCCTGTACTTCTTCGGGCGTCAGCGACCGTACGGTGTCCGGTACGCCGAGTTGCCGTGCCGTATCAAGGTATGTTGCGATCTGGGCATCTTGCGCCGGTGCGGCGGAGACGCGCATGTGACCGTTTTCACGCCACCATACGTCGCGACCAGGCTCGGTAGCAAACAGCCGAATAGCGTCCTGAGCCCGCGTGCCGGCTCTTGCGACGGCCAACGCCGCATCAGGGCCAATGTTCCCAGCGATTCCAGTGAGAGACGGCCAGTACCCGCTGACCTTCCCACCATTTTTACCGCTAGCGCCGGAACCGCACTGGGACGATTCAATGAGAGCGACGATGAGATGTGGGGCGCGCTCCTTGAGGGCCAGTGCAGTCCACAGTCCGGTATACCCGCCACCAACGATCACTACGTCAACCGTGAGCACGCCGGTAAGGGCTGGCGCCGCAGGTTGTACACCCTCGCTCCGCAGCGCCTCCTCAAACCACCATGACGGATCATTCGGAGCTTTTCCCTGCAGATTCATTTGCCCTTCCCTCTGATAAACGTATATCGCTCTCGCAACATCACGCGTCTCCTCTTCAAATTACCGCTTGAACCTGGATCTAGACGAGGATGTCTTCCCCAGCCAATTTCGACTCGACCGTCGCGCGCGCGGGGGGATGTTCTTTATAGCGTACAACATTGCAACGGCGCTGCTGACGGGAGACCTGTTCACAAATGACTTCACCGAAGAAGCCATATGCCGTGCAGACGTACTGGCGGTTAGCCGGAAAGTGCAATCGCTGCACGATCCAGAATGCGAAGACCCCAAGCTGGGAGCCCATGGGAGAATTAAGATCGATATTCATCTCAGAGATGGCTCGAGCCTGAAGGACTCGATCGATTACCCCAAGGGCAATCCCAAGAACCCCACGAGTCCGGAAGAAATCGATCAGAAGTTTATTCAATGCGTCAGACACACGCAAGATACGAAACTGAACGCAAGCGCCGGTGACCTTCTTTCGTTGCTACATGGATTCCCTTCCGGCAGAGGCACCATAAGCGATCTCATGTCGCTGCTCTGATGTTTGACCACAGCAATTATTGACCTCCAATCCAGACAGTTCGTGGAGCCATTGCATGCCAGACTCTAGCTATAAAGTAGGGGAAACCACGTCGAAACTGATTACGTTCGATGTTGATTCCGTACGGCGGTTTGCGACACTTGCCGGAGACCACAGTCTCTTGCATCACGACGACGTGTTTGCCAAAGCAACCAGATTCGGCAAGCTCGTCGTCAGTGGCACGCAATATTCGGCGCTGATGATGGGCATGGTTGCAACCTTCCTGACGGAGCGCAGGGCGGGTCTTGGTCTGGAGTTCGAGTTCCAGTTCCGCAAAGCCGTGCTAGTAGGGCAGACCCTACGCATGGAATGGCGCATAGTGTCCGTCGAACCCAATCCAAAGCTCAAAGGAGACGTTATCGGCCTCGAGGGTTCATTGTTTGATGAGCTTGGCGAGGTGTACGTTCTTGCTCGGTCGAAAAGCCTCAGCATACCGAAGGACCTGCTTTAAAGCGGGCTCTCTTCGCAGACGCTCCGGGCTTTGCGGCAGCACCACGCCAAATTCCGAAAGCAGGCCACGTATCCAGTTGTAGATTGCGGTCCGTTCCTCGACAAAGCCCTGCGGCGTTCGATGCACGCAGGGTGTCGCCTGTTGGTGTTCGTCCTTCAGCGGCACGAAAGTGTAGTAGCCTTAAGCGCGAGGCGGCCCCGCGACGGAAAGATGAATTGAGTGATCCACCAGCGCTACACGCTGCATCGCGGCGCCGGCGTGATTTCCAATTGCATCGTCCAGGACTGAGGTGCTCACCTTGGCGACAACACGAGGCACCGCGATCCTCGACCGCCTCATGCATCACTGCCACCTGCTCGAGTTCGACGGTCGCAGCTATACTTAAATAGTTCTCCAAACCCTTGCGCGAAAAACTAAATAGGTCTAGGTACTGTTTCACGTGGTGAGGGGAACTTAGGTACCCATAAGTGGAGCAGTTTGAAATGCGAGTTCGAGCGCCCAGCATATCGTTTTTACCGATGCGGCTTCATCTGCACATCGGCATCCGGTTGCAACCAAACTGGGTCGTCGCGCAACTCTGTTTACAAAAACAGGCCATATGAGAAAACTTCTAAAGGGTCAACCGGCCAATCATCGCGTCCAGTGCCTTCAGATCGTCCGGCGGTTCCGCTGCTACTGGTGCGGACCTACCGAACACCTGAGCCGCGCGCTGCTGCAATTGCCGGTTCGACTCCGTGATCTGTTTCGGATGAACCTCGAACTGCTGAGCCAGTTCGGCCAGCGTGCGTTCGCCTCGGACAGCGGCCAATGCCTCCTTCGCCTTGACGCCGCTGAGTGAGTGCGCCGGGTTGTTGTTGTCACGTTTCGTTTGCCGGCGTTATGCCAGTCTCATAGACCAGTCGCTAACCGTACGCTGTAGTGAGTTACCCGCACCACCTCTCAGCATCCTGGGACGACATCTTGAGTTGCCTGGATTGTCAGATAGATGACGCGCGCTGTAACATTTGTTCAATTCGTTGCACGGTTGCGTGATTGCTTTCGCCGGAGGCAGTCTGCTTGCCCGTTGGCATGCAACTTGTATTCAAAATGAACTTAGGAACTACGCGCCGATTTTTTGCCGCATCTGTTTTTCCTATCGGCCTACGTGAAACACAATCCAACGGGATATATGTTATGCATGGAAAACAAGGGAAAGGCGAGGCCGCCGGACATCATGGAGAGCTTCTCCAAGGTGTTTTTGAAGACGATACCGGTCTATTGCGTCGTGGTCTCGTCTCCATGCCTTACCGTCAACTGAAGTCGAGGGCGGAGTTTTTGCCGAATGAAGAGCGAGAAGTGGTCGTTTTTCCAAGGCGTTGCGAAAAAGCCAAACGCGCGGCAGAAATCACACTTAAGCGATTCTCGTCCGCGAGCGTGGGCGGACTTCTTAGGATTACCAGCAACATCCCTGTTGCGCGCGGTATGGGGTCATCCACGGCCGACGTAGTCGCCAGCATTTTGGCAGTTCTTGAATCGCTCGATGTTCAACTTCCGCCTGGCGATGTAATCCAGATTGCCGTAAGCGCTGAGACGGCATGTGATTCAACAATATTTTCACAGCAGGCAGTATTGTTTGCGCAAAGAGATGGCATTGTTCTCGAATCGTTTAGGAAGTCAATTCCACCGATTGACTTTATAAGCGTCACTGCAGATACCGAACAGACTGTCGATACGCTCGATCTGCACTTGCCTCAGTATAATCCGGAAGAAGTTGAAACATTTCGTCCGATTCGTGCTCTATTGCGTAAAGCCATTGATACATCCGATATCAACTTGCTCGGCCGCGTCGCGACAGCAAGCACCTGGCTTAACCAACGATTTCTACGAAAACCGCGCCTGTTCGATATCGCCGAAATTGGTGCCCGGCATGGCGCAGTCGGAATACAGATTGCCCACAGCGGAACGGTTATTGGCGTCATGTTTGATCCGGCGAAAGAAAGAACCACGGAAAACATACATTTGGCAAACCGTGAACTCATATATTCCGGCTTTGAAACTATTCTCGTCACACAGTGATCGAACCTGAGATAAAGAATGACGAATCGAACTATCATGCGAAATCTAGAGGATTTCGAAAATCCACGAATTGTCAGGCTGAGTGACGATCTTTATGGCGCCAGCTTCTTTCTGATGAAGCTCCTTCCAGCGCGGTTCATACTCGAGCAGGCCGTATCGCAGGGACTGCTCAAACCGGGCGCCACCATCTGCGAGTCTTCCTCAGGTACTTTTGGTCTGGCGTTAGCGATGCTAGCTGTGCAATATGATTATAATCTCATATTGATAAGCGACTGGGCAATCGATCGTCATCTTAAAAGTCGCCTTGTAGAGCTTGGTGCACACGTAGAAATTGTGAACGATCCGGCGCCCCAAGGCGGGCTTCAACAGGCCCGGCTAAATAGGCTGGCCCAATATCTGAGGGAGATTCCGGGCAGCTTTTGGCCGTCGCAATACTCTAATACGGGGAATCCACTCGCCTACGGTAAGTTCGCGGAACTGCTGATCAAAAAACTTGGGAAGATCGACTGCCTGGTTGGACCTGTTGGATCCGGTGGATCCATGTCCGGTACTACTAAATTTCTAAGAGCGCTATTTCCCGAATTGCACGCGATCGGTGTCGATATGCCGAATTCCGTTTTGTTTGGGCAACCCAGCGGAGATCTGGGGGACCTTAGTGGGCTAGGGGGCGAAATTGTGCCTTCCAACGTGGCTCATCAGCAGTTTGACGAGGTTCATTGGCTGACGCCCGCAGAAGTGTTTCATGGGACTCGTCAATTACACCGGGAACATGGGTTATTTATGGGGCCTACCAGCGGTGCAGCGTATAGAGTGGCCGATTGGTGGTCTAGAAAGAACCGGGGCAAGAACGTTGTGGCAATTTTTCCCGATGAGGGGCATCGCTATGTTGGAACTATTTATAACTATGAAGTCGACTGGCTTTCGTCCCTGTCTGTTTCGTCCGCTCAGGTGCGGGACGAGCCAGTAGCTGTGAACGCGCCCACGGAGGTGTTGAGCGGTTGGTCGTGCTATGCATGGGGAAGACGAACCCTCGATGACGTTCTTTCTGGTGTCATTCGGGAAGCGCCACCAGGCCTTGTCTCTCGACCGCAGAAATCGAAGAACTCGCACGCGGCCCCGGCTGCCTCAGAAGAACCCTTTTGCAACGCACCGATTCCCCCCATCGTAGCAGCGGATGCTAGGCTGGTAGCGTTGTCGCATCTCGACAGCACTACCGTTGCCCACCTCGCATTGGATGCCGACCAATGTCAGTATGTGGATCCGTTGTACGTGGTGTTTTCCGAACTCAGCAACAGCCCAAATCCGGATTTCGGACATCCGTTTGCAATTGCGGTCCATGATGAGATTGTAGGGTTTTTTGTGCTTCGAGAAAAAGCCGCGATGCCCGACTGGGCGGGGCCGGACGCTATAACGATGCACAGTCTCCGTGTTGGCCGATCATATCAAGGAAATGGATACGGCAAAGCAGCAACCGAACTGGCTGTTAGCTGGATCGCGTCGAACCGGCCAAGCGTCGAACGCTTGATGCTTGGCGTCAATGCACGCAATGCGATAGCTAAAAGCATGTATCTCGTCTCTGGCTTTCGAGACACGGGATCCACTTATTGCGGCCCGATCGGCATTGCGCACATTCTTGAATATGTAATTACGTCAGAGAGATGATCGTCATTTTCTGCAACCGGCTTCCGACTGGACGCTTTCTTGTTGCAGGTGAGGCAGGTTCTAGACGGTCGGATTATTCGCTCAGACTAGCGACTCTCAAACATTTAGCGGGCCATAGTGCTTGGTTATCCTATGCCGCCGAGAGCATGGTTCTTCATGCGACTGAACACGGTTGTTGTCGAGAAGTTGGGCAGAGGATGTGCCCTCTTCAGCCTCTGTTGAATTCCGAGTGGGTGGTATCGTCCGGGTTTTGCATAACAAGACGAAGGGAAGTCATGCATAGCCAGTTGTTTGAAGCCGCATTGGGAGTGAGCGATCCGTGGTTTGTGAGCGGCGTTGATTTCGACGCGGCCGCCAAACGGCTGACGATTCAGATCGGCTTCACTGCCGGGACCCGCGTTCCGTATCCGGAAGTCGCTGGCGCGCATCCCGTGCATGACACTGTCGTCAAGCGCTACCGCCACCTGAACTTCTCCAGCATGACTGTTATCTCGAAGTGCGCACGCCGCGCGTGAGGCAGCCCGATGGCCGCGTCACGCTCGTCGAACCCAGTTGGACCGGCAAGCTCGGCGGCTTCACGCTGCTGTTCGAGGCGATGGTGCCTACACTCGCCCAGCAGATGCCTTTTGCCGCCGTGGCCCGCGCCGTCGGTGAGTCGTGGCATCGCGTACACGCGATCTGCAAGCGCTACGTCGAACTGGCTTTGGCCGAGATTGATCTGTCCGACGTGACGAGCGCTGCTGTCGACGAGACCTCCTATAAGCGCGGGCACAACTGTCTGACGCTCATGGCCGCCGCCAAACAACGCAAGGTCGTGTTCGTTACCGAAGGCCGGGACGCCGCCACCATCGAGCAGTTCGCCGCCCATGTGCAAGCGCACAACCCCACGCCCGGGCAAATCACCTCGGTCAGCATCGACATGTCGCCTGCCTTCACCAAGGGCGTCAGCGAGCACCTGCCCACGCCTGCATCACCTTCGACAAATTCCACGTTGTCGCTCGGGCATCGTTTGCTCTGGACAAAGACGCGGCGGCTCGAACAGAAGACCGACCCGGACCTCAAGGGCCTGCGCTGGGCACTGCTCAAGGACCGCGATCGGCTGAGCGTGGCGCAGGGTGCCGATCTCGACTCGCTCGTTGCCAACGTCACGACCAAGCGCACCGCCCAGGCCTGGCTCTATCGCGAGCAATTGCGTGACATCCTCGATCGCAAGCAGATCAACGTCGTCTCCGAGATGCTCGAGCAGTGGTGTATCAACGTGATGTGCTCCAAGGTCGAACCCATGAAGGAGGTTGCCCGCATGATCCGCAAGCACTTCGACGGCATCGTCGCCTGGACCCAGACGCGTCAGACCAACGGCTTCCTGGAGTCCTCAACGGCCTGTTTCAGGCCGCCAAGCGACGCGCGCGCGGTTACGCCAACCTCACGACCATGCGTACGGTGCTGTTCCTGATCGCCGGCAAGCACGACTTCACTTCGATCAACCCGCACGCGGCATAACCCACTCAAATCTCAACAGAGCCTTTCACAAGCCATCTCGATTAAGATTTGCATATTCTTGGAATGTTTCGGAATGACCAAGCTGACAGTGAAGCGACTACACGGGAAAGTTCGGCAAGAGATAACGCGAAGGGTGACGGAGCATGAGTATGGGATGGGCGAGCGCTTGCCGTCGGTCTGTAAGTTAGCCAATAGTTTCGGCGTCAGTGTGATAACAGTAGCTCGCGCACTGAGGGATCTCCGGTCCACTGGGGTAGTGGACTGCGTGCCCGGGCTTGGAAGTTTTGTGAGACAGCGGCGACGATTTGTCTTCGACTTAGATGTTTTGCTTAGGACTTCCGAAACTCCGTCGCAACATTTTTTTGAGCGGCAGATCAAGATAATCTCCGTTACACGAGAAAAGTTATCGAGTTTTGACTTCAGCGAATTTGATGCACCAATTGAAACTATGTGCTGTGTGCGGAGTTTGATATCGATTGACGCAATGCCGATTATGTTTGACACAGTTTATCTGTCGCTCTGCCTAGGTGATAATATTGTTAGCGAGCTTAACGGGAGGTCGATTGGTGAGTTTCTACGTGATCGAGAAATTTCTTTTGACAATGTGAGATTGTTTATAGACGCACGGACTGCTTCGAATGACGCGAAAGCTGCATTTGCGATCCCTGAAGCGTTTCCAACACTCCGCCGCGTTTATCAGTTGATCACAGAACATCCGCTGGACTCGGTCTTTGGAATCTCCGAATCTCCGTTCGACCGGCTGGCATGGAGGGTGGATGGAGTGCCTCAGATCTAACGAGTTGCGGAAATAATTGCTCGATGTGCCTGGTCCATAGAGGCGACGACACTTGTTCGGATTCCGAGCGATTTAAGTGCCCCCCGGGTGCGCTCATGCTGCCTCTCAAGAAACACAAATCCTGTGGCGCCGGTTTTACGCTGCCGTTTCGGGCTCAAGGCGGAAGCCGAGTGCCTTGGCACGGCGCTTGAGAGCGGCGACACTGCGCTGCTGTTGCTGCTCCCCATGTCCCCGCCGACTGAACTTTGAGCCACCAGGGGTGCGGTAAAAATCGTGGACTGGTTTTATGCCGCAATTCCGAGACTCTCCCGGTATTCGAGCGGGCTGTGTGAGCCGAGCGAAATCTTGATGCGCTTTGCGTTATACCAACGGATATAGGAGTCGACTACCTCAATGAAGCGCTCAATGGTGGTGGTCTGCCAGTCCCGAGAATAGAACAACTCCGTCTTCATCCGCCCGAAGAAGCCTTCGCAAGCCGCGTTATCCGGCGAACATCCTTTACGTGACATCGAGCGAATCAGCCTTGCTTCGCGCAACCGTGTGAGCCATCCGGGCCGGCGATAGTGCGCACCACGATCGGAGTGGACTACAGGTCGGACGTCGCTGTCGGTCACCGTCTCGATGGCTGCGTCCAGCATGGAATTTACAAGTTCGGCGTCCGGTCGCGTGCCGATCGACCAGCTGACAACGAGCCCATCAAAACAGTCGATCAATGGCGAGAGATACACCTTGCCAGCCGGAATCTGGAACTCGGTAATGTCGGTTAGCCACTTCTCATCCGCTTTCCTAGTTTTATGTAGAGCCGGACCGCTCGAACGCGGTCTTCGTACGAGTACATGAACTACCTCCAGGTAGTCCAAGTTTTCGTCCGCACCCCCAGAGGCTCAATTTTCGGTCGGCGTAAACACGCCGGCAGAAGTAATTGCCGTCAGACACCCGTTCTTTCACTCCTTCCCAGGATAGTTCACAGCATCGCCAATGCCAGGACTTTTGCAGATGGTATGGACGCCTCCCCTCGGAAACGGGTCTTTGATGATGCGAGCCGGTGTTGGAAGTTCGAGCGGGCGCAAGCTACGTGTGCGAGAGTGCGAATGCTTTTAACCACGCTCCGAGGAGAATCCGAGATGAAGGCCGCGATCATTAGGATGGACACTGCCAAGCAGGTGTTTCAGCTTCACTCCGTCGCCCCCTCAAAGCGGTCACATCGAACGGTTCAAAATCAAGCGTGCTCAGGAGCTTGAGTTCTTTGCCAAGCGAGCACCTTCGGTAGTCGTCATGGAAGCGTGTGATAGCGCCTATGACTGGGCGAGACGATTGCAAGCCTTGGGTCATGAGGTAAAGCTGATATCTGCCAGATCAGTACCCCCTTTGTACTTCGGAACAAGACCGACGCTGCCGACGCGCGAGCGATCTGCGCTGCTGCTCAGCAACCAGATGCTCGATTCGTTACCGTCAAAAGCGAGGCGCAGCAGACTGTTCTGGCAATACGAGTGCGTGCGCAACTGATGAAGTTTCGTATCATGCAAACCAATGTATTCCGTGGACTGTAGTACGAGTTCGGCGAAGTCCGCTTTCCTAGTTTTATGTAGAGCCGGACCGCTCGAACGCGGTCTTCGTACGAGTACATGAACTACCTCCAGGTAGTCCAAGTTTTCGTCCGCACCCCCAGAGGCTCAATTTTCGGTCGGCGTAAACACGCCGGCAGAAGTAATTGCCGTCAGACACCCGTTCTTTCACTCCTTCCCAGGATAGTTCACAGCATCGCCAATGCCAGGACTTTTGCAGATGGTATGGACGCCTCCCCTCGGAAACGGGTCTTTGATGATGCGAGCCGGTGTTGGAAGTTCGAGCGGGCGCAAGCTACGTGTGCGAGAGTGCGAATGCTTTTAACCACGCTCCGAGGAGAATCCGAGATGAAGGCCGCGATCATTAGGATGGACACTGCCAAGCAGGTGTTTCAGCTTCACTCCGTCGCCCCCTCAAAGCGGTCACATCGAACGGTTCAAAATCAAGCGTGCTCAGGAGCTTGAGTTCTTTGCCAAGCGAGCACCTTCGGTAGTCGTCATGGAAGCGTGTGATAGCGCCTATGACTGGGCGAGACGATTGCAAGCCTTGGGTCATGAGGTAAAGCTGATATCTGCCAGATCAGTACCCCCTTTGTACTTCGGAACAAGACCGACGCTGCCGACGCGCGAGCGATCTGCGCTGCTGCTCAGCAACCAGATGCTCGATTCGTTACCGTCAAAAGCGAGGCGCAGCAGACTGTTCTGGCAATACGAGTGCGTGCGCAACTGATGAAGTTTCGTATCATGCAAACCAATGTATTCCGTGGACTGTAGTACGAGTTCGGCGAAGTCTTGCGCGAAAGCTATCGTGCCTTCAGTAAGGCATTCCCTGCCGCGCTTGCGGGCGTCGCCGAGCGTCTGCCGGCCCTGCTGGTCGACAGCTTGAAGGAGCAGTGGCAACGTGTGCAGCATAATGATCGAGAAATCGCTGTCTTGGAACGGCGTCTTACCATTCTTTTCATGACAACCCACACTGCAAGAACGTCGCGGATATTCCTGGTGTTGGACTTCTCACGGCGACCGCGACGGTTGCAGCTATTGGCGATCCGCACACCTTCAATTCGGGGCGCGAGTTTGTCGCATGGCTGGGGCTCGTGCCACGCCAGACTGGAACCGGTGGGCGAATCCGGCAGATGGGTCTGAGCAAGCGTGGGAATACTTATTTACGCACGCTACTGATGCACAACGCCCGCTCGATAATTATCCAAGGAAAGCGTTCCGCTTGGCTTGAAGATTTGCTAAAGCGCAGACCCTTTAATGTTGCGGTTGCAGCTATCGCGAATAGGCCGGCAAGGACCATTTGGGCGGTACTGGCGAGGGCACAGGGATATAAAAGTTCGTCGCCCGCTACCGCGTAGTCTTCCAGGCTTTCCGACTCAAGATGCTTCCAACTTCCCGAGGAGCGCAAGCACGTGCTTCATGGTGGCTAACAGGTTGGACCGGGGCGAGGTTGGACCGGGGCGAGGAAAACCCCGATAAGGAACATGAACCATAGCGTTCGATTCGCAGATGAGATCTCGCCAGCGAATTCCATTAGGGACAGCAGGCTAAATCGGCGTGCGCAAACGGGCCGGACATAACCGTGCTGCCTTTACCTGCGAGCCAACATCGCAACAATGTTTGCAATCCGGGAGGCGTCCACATAAGACCTTCCTTAACACCGTTTATGCTCGGCAAGAAAGATAGAGAACACTAGCGATGATTATTAGCGATCCGAGAGCTGCCTGCCGAGAAATTACCTCACCCAAAGTCAAATAGTCAAAAATGATCGCCCATACGATACCGAGGTAACTAAATGAGGCAACAATCGGGGTGGTGAGACTTGCGATTGCAATGGTGAGCATAAGTTGGGCTACACCGGCAGTCAGCCCAAACAGAAACATGTGCCAAAAATCTGTTAGATTTGGCTTTACCCAAGCGGTAACAAGTGACATCCCACTAACAAGCGTTGCTGTTATTGTATAATAGAGTACAATCGCCGCAGGCTCCTCGACTCGAGAGAGTCTCTTTACTTGGATAAGCGAACCGGCGCTAAAAATAGCGCTTAACAGGATTAGTATTATCCCGCGCGGCGAGGAGCCGTCGCCTGTAAATGGTGAGCAAACCACAGCAACTCCGACGAGCCCGCACATCGATGCGATCGCCGTGGGTAGACGAAAACGCTCGGCCAAGAACACGATGCCGAAGAAACAGACGAAGATTGCCTCAGTCTCCTTTAGGGTCACGGCGGTTGATAACGGGACATATGGTAAGCCGGCAATGAACAGGCCGATCCCGGCAAGTCCTGTGACGGCTCTAAGGAAATGACCGGCCAACCGATGAATCGTTGGCTTCTTCCATTGAATGCGGCGGGTCTGGAACACGAAAGCAGCAGGAATTAATCCGAAGAGCATCCGAAAAAAAATAAGCTCGTTTGGCGGATATTTTGTCGAAATGGTCTTCGCAAGCAAATAGCTCACTGTAAAAAGGAGAATAGAATGGAACATAAACGCAATCCCGCGCAGCTTTCTAGTTTTCCCGGTGGAAATCTGGTTCTTGATTGTCAACATATGGAATGCTGCCTCGACATTTCCGAATAGGGCGCCTATATAACTTCCCGACAGCAATTGAAACCAGCGCTGCCTGAAGGGCTAGTTTCGTTGCGTGTGCGCGGGCACAAAATACTTGCTTATGGAGATAGGGTACAAATGCGGCTACCGACGGGGTTGGCAATTTAGCGTGGGTGGATCACTGATTTCAGCTCGGCTCGCATGAAAGATTCGGGCATCACTCGCGGAGCAGACGATGTTCTCGTCGTAGTAGTGTGTTATCTCCCGTACACGCCGATTGACGCCGAATCGGACGATCAAGAAGTGAGATTATTGGGATAGCATCACGAGGGGTTTGAAGTGGGCGAGCTATATTAGTGGCAAATCGAGCGACCAAAACCATAATGGCGATTTCAAAAGTGGAGTGGGTAATGCGGCTCACGAGGCATGTGGATTGAAGGCCGAGAAGTCGAGCTTGCCCGCGATCAGGAACAGCACGGTGCGCATGGTTTTGAAGCTGGCATACCCGCGTGCCTTGCGCTTGGCAGCTTGAAACAGGCCGTTAATGGCTTCAATGAAGCCATTGGTCTGGCGCGTCTGGGCCCACGCGACGATGCCGTCGAAATGACAAAGGATCATTCGTGCGACATCCTTCATGGGTTCAACCTTGGAACGCATGACGTTGCTACACCAGCGGCGCAACATCTTGGAGACGACGTGGATTTGCTTGCGATCGAGAATCTCGCGCAGTTGTTCGCGGTACATCCAGGCGCGGGCGGTGCGATTGGTCGTGTACTGGCTGATCAGCACCTCGAGATCGGTCAGTTGCGCGAGATTCAGCTTGTCAGCATCTTTGAGCAGCGACCAGCGCATGCCCTTCAGTCCGGGATCGGTCTTCTGCTGCTCGCGGCGCACGCCATCGAGGGCTTTCGAGGCGTGCGCCACGACATGAAACTTGTCAAAGGTCACGCGCGCATCGGGCAGATGCTCTTGCACGCCCTTGATGAAGGCGGGCGACATGTCAATGCTCACCGATTTGATCTGCGCAGGCGTTGCGTTATGTTGCTCCAGGTGATTGGCAAAGCGTTCGACCGCGCCTGCATCCTTGCCTTGCGTGACAAAGACCACGCGCCTGGCGTCCATGTCGGCGACCAGCGAGACATAGTCGTGGCCCCGTCGGCACGAGGTTTCGTCAATGGACACCGCAGTGACTTCGGACAGGTCAGTCGCAGCCACCGCCAGGTCCACGTAACGATCACAGATGGCCTTCACGCGATGCCACGACAGGTTCACCAGGCGCGCTACCGCCGCAAATGTCATCTCCCGGCACAGCGTCAGCACGAGCGCTTCAAACAGCAGCGTAAAGCCATCGAGCTTACCCATCCAGTCAGGCTCTACGGGCCGCACCGAGCCGTCCGGCAGGCGCACACGCGGGACACGCACCTCCAGGTAACAGTCGAACTGAAAGAAATTGAGGTGGCGCAGTCGTTTAATGACCGTGTCGTGCACCGGGTGTTCGCCCGGCACCCCGGGACAGGCAAACCGGCTGCCCGCAACAAAGTCCACCGCAATCGTCAGTTCCGTTCCGAGATCGACACCTTGCACATGCCACGGCGCCTTGATTCCCAGGGCGGCTTCAAACAGTTGGGTTTGGTTCGTCATAGTTCGCGTTGTCTTGCAGGGCTGGTTGCAGCATTCTGCCGCAACCGACCCCTCTGCCAACTTACTTCCGCCATGCGCGTCAAGTGTTCGCTTCGCCGGGCTGACGCCCGCACTTGACCCGGCAACCACCCACTCGAGATTCAAAAGAACCACCATAATTTTATGAATTCCATAGTGTTTTTTGGCGAATCACGCGGCGACCGAAGCGTGATGACGTGGACTGCAAGCAGTTTTCGAGCCATGTAAGCCTAAGCAGGGAATCCCCGGTGAAAAGGAGCTTTTGAGGCATATCGCAAAATCACGTCGTCTGACTGATATCGGCGACGTCGCCTTCCTGACAAACCGCGCGCCTTTGTCACAAACAGCGCTTTCGTGTCCCATCTTGGCGCGTGATTTGGCTGACGGCGCCGCTCCTTCGATAATCGGCCATATCGACTTCGATAAAGCCGCGATCCGTCACGGCGACGCGCGCCTTGTCCGCGCCGATCTTCTTGCCGTTCGGGCTGCGGCCCACCGCGACGAACACGAGATCGTAGCGCTGCGGCTCGGCGGGCGCCTTCTCGTCTTCGAACGACACGTAGATGCCGTCCGCCTTCGCTTCGGCGGCCCTAGTCTTCGTCAGCATCACGTTGGTGAAGCGCTGGCTGTTGAACTTCTCCCAGATGTTCACAGATCGCGGTCCGCGCCCAGCATCAGGCCGTCGAGCATTTCGACGACATCAATCTGCGCGCGCCCGATGATGCCGCCGCCGATCACGAGCATGCGCTTCGGAATCTGACGCAGCTCGAGCGCGCACGTCGAATCGACGACGCGCGGATCTTCCGCGATCAACGGTAGGTTCACGGCCTGCGAGCCGGCCGTGCGGGTCACCTCCTTGTGGAAGCTGAGGTACCTCGTGGCCCATCCTGTTATGATCGCCTGCTTGAAGCGGACGACCTTCTTGCCGCCGTCGCCCTGCACGTCCATGTGATGCGGATCGACGAACGTGCCGACACCGGTGACGACTTCGACCTTGCGCGCCTTCGCCATGCCGGCGAGACCGCCTGTCAGCTTTTTGACGACGCCGGACTTGAAGTCGCGCAGCTCGCCGAAATCGATCCGCAGCTTGCCGAACGAAATGCCGTGCGCTGCGAGTTCTTCCGCTTCGTCGATGACGAGCGTCGTGTGCAGCAGCGCCTTCGACGAAATGCAGCGACATTCAGACACGCGCCGCCGGTCGGATAGCGTTCGACCAGCACCGTCTTCATGCCGAGGTCGACCGAGCGGAACGCGGCCGAGTGACCGCCGGGGCCCGCGCAGAGCACGAGCATGTCGCACCCGATGTCAACGCTGCCGCTGAATCTGCGCTTGCGGCGCGATAAGGGTCATTTATTAGTTTTTTCCCTGCGGTTGTACCAGGGCTTGCCGCGAGTCAAAGTGATACCCGTCGGTAGTCACCCAGAATCGTGGCGAGATCGGCATTGAAGCGGCAAGCTTCTGCACCATCAATCACGCGGTGATCCCATGAAAGTGACAGGAGCAGCATGAGGCGCGGCACGAATTGCTTGCCGTTCCACACCGGCTTGATCGCGCTTCGCGACAGGCCGAGGATCGCCACTTCTGGCGCGTTGATGTTGGTCGGCGTGAAATGCGTGCCGCCGATGCCGCCGAGCGACGAAATCGAGAAGCAGCCGCCTTGCATCTGGTCCGGCTTGAGCTTGCCTTCGCGCGCGAGCTTCGAGAGCTCGGCCATTTCCCTGGCGATGTCGACGAGGCCCTTCTTGTCCGCGTCGCGGATCACCGGGACAACGAGGCCGTTCGGCGTGTCGGCGGCAAAACCGATGTGGTAGTACTGCTTGAAGACGAGGTTGTCGCCGTCGAGGCTTGCATTGAACGCCGGGAACTTCTTGAGCGCCGCGACGCAGGCCTTGATGACGGACGCGAGCATCGTGAACTTCACGCACGCTTTCTCGTTCTCCCTGTTCAGTTGCAAGCGCAGAGCTTCGAGGTCGGTGACGTCCGCTTCGTCGTTGTTCGTGATGTGTGGGATCCTGACCCAGTTGCGGTGCAGGTTCGCGCCGGAAATCTTCTTGATGCGCGAAAGGGGCTTCGAATCGACGAGGCCGAACTTCGCGAAATCGACCTTCGGCAAGGCAGCAGATTCAGGCCCGCGCCGGCCGCAGCCGGGGCGGCGGCAGTGCCGGCCGGTGCTGCGAGCGCGCCCGTCATCACGCCCTTCACGAACGTGACGACGTCGTCCTGCGTGATGCGGCCCTTAGCGCCCGTGCCCTGAACTCGCGTAATGTCCATGCCGAGATCGCGCGCCATTTTGCGCACCGAGGGCGAAGCACGGCTTGATCCGTTCAGCCCAAACTCCTTCTCCTGGATCACAGCCCCTAGCGCGCGCAGGTGCGGACGGATCGCCTGCCGGTTCGCGCAGTTCATAAATAATGGATGAACCGTCGTAAAACCCGGACTTCGTCCCCGAGCCCGTGTCGCTGGTTACCGCCTCGGCCACCGCACCTTGCGACTCCATAAGCAGGATAGCCTCAATGAAATCCGTTGGTCTGGCGCGTCTGGGCCCACGCGATGATGCCGTCGAAATGACGACGGATCATGCGCGCGACGTCCTTCATCGGCTCGACCTTGGAGCGCATGACGTTGCCGCACCACCGGCGCAGCATTTTGGAGACGACGTGGATCTGTTTGCGATCGAGAATCTCGCGCAGTTGCTCGCGGTACATCCAGGCACGGGCCGTACGGTTGGTGGTGTACTGGCTGATGAGGGCCTCGAGATCGGTCAATTGCGCGAGATCGAGCTTCTGCGCATGCTTGAGCAGCGACCAGCGCATGCCCTTCAGCGAGGGATCGGTTTTCTGTTGCGAGCGGCGTACGCCATCAAGCGCTTTGGACGCGTGCGCCACGACGTGAGACTTGTCGAAGGTCACACGCGCATCGGGCAGATGCTCGTTCACGCCCTTGATGAAGGCGGGCGACATGTCGATGCTGACCGATTCGATCTGACCGGGCGCCGCGTTGTGTTCTTCCAGGTAGCGGGCAAAGCGTTCGACCGCCCCAGCGTCCTTGCCCGGGGTGACGAAGACGACGCGTTGCGCATCCATGTCGGCACCAGCGAAACATAGTCATGGCCGCGTCGGCACGAGGTTTCGTCAATGGCAACTGCGGTGACCTGGGACAGGTCAGTCGCGGCCACGGCCAGGTCGACATAACGGTCGCAAATCGCCTTCACCCGATGCCACGACAGGTTCACTACGCGCGCCACCGCGGCAAATGTCATCTCCCGACACAGCGCCAGCACAAGCGCTTCAAAGAGAAGCGTGAAGCCGTCCAGCTTACCGATCCAGTCGGGCTCGGCCAGCCGCACCGAGCCGTCCGGCAGTCGTACCCGCAGTACCCGGACCTCCAGATAGCATTCGTGCTGGAAAAAATTCAGGTGCCGCAGCCGCTTGATCTGGGTGTCGTGAACCGGATGCCCGCCAGCTACGCCGGGATAGGGAAAGCGCGTACCCGCGACAAAGTCCACAGCAATGATCAGTTCACGCCGTGCGGCGTCGAAGTCGACGCCTTGCACGTACCACGGTGCCTTGATTCCCAAGGCGGCTTCAAACAGTTGGGTCTGGCTCATCGGTTCTCGTTGTCTCGCAGGGCTGGTTGCAGCATTCCGCCGCAACCAGCCCTCTCTCAGCCTGCTTCTTCGATGCGCGTCAAGTATTCGCTTCGCCGGGCTCGCGCCCGTACTTGACCCGCCAACCCACCCACTGAGAATTTAAAAGAGGCAATGCACTTCAGTAGTCTCCCAATCGCGGTCCGTGGCGAGCGCAACGATGGTTGTGTAAAATTTTTCTCGGTGAGTCAATGCCGGTATAGGCAGCGGTCACCGGGTTGCCCGAAGTCCTGGCCATGTCGACCTACCGGTCGACGTCGCGCGAATTCATCAGCATGTCCGTCAGGCCTGCGCCCGCTCGAACCATGGGCCAGACGTTCTCGGAAGGATCGATGGCAAAGTCCATGAATACGGTACGCTGCTTCATGGCAAGCGCTTCGCGCAGTACGGGCTCTACATCGCACGGGCGCTCGATGCGAAAGCCGACGTGCCCATAAGCGCGGGCGAGCGCGACAAAGTCAGGCAACGCGTCCATGTACGAGTGGGAGTAACGGTCGCGATAGTTCACGTGCTGCAGCTGCCTTACCATGCCGAGGTAGCCGTTGTTAAGGGAGACAATTTTCACGCCGAGGTCGTACTGCCTGCAGGTCGACAACTCCTGGATGCACATCTGGATCGAGCCGTCCCCGGTCACTGCGACCACATCCGCGTCAGGAAGTGCGCGTTTGACGCCCATCGCATAGGGCAGTCCGACACCCATCGTTCCGAGGCCGCCCGAGTTGATCCATCGACGAGGCTTGTCGAATCCATACAGCTGCGCAGCCCACATCTGGTGCTGTCCGACGTCGGAACAGATATAGGCATCGCCGCCGGTGGCTTCCCAAAGCTGTTGAATGACGAACTGTGGCTTGATCACATCAGCGTCCGGTTCATAGGCGAGGCAGCGCTTCTCACGCCAGTTCCCGATCTCTTTCCACCAGTCGTTGCGATTCCCATCGTTGATACGCTGCGCCCGGAGCTGCTCCAGTATCGCGCGCGCCGCGGTCTTTACGTCTCCCACGATCGGAATGTCAACCTGCACCCGCTTGTCGATCGTCGCAGGGTCGATATCAACATGAATAATCGTCCTTCGATCTGACTGGAACTCTCCTGTATTCCCGATGACCCGATCATCGAATCTCGCACCGAGCGCAATCAGTACGTCGCAATGCTGCATCGCCAGGTTGGCTTCGTACGTCCCGTGCAGTCCCGGCATCCCGAGGCATCGTCTGTCCGAAGCGGGAAAGGCGCCAAGCGCCATCAACGTGTTCGTCACCGGGGCATCGAGTCGCCGCACGAGTTCCGCAATCTCCTCGCTGGCAGCCGATGCGACTGCTCCGCCACCAACAAGAATGCATGGCCGGCGTGAACGCGCGAGCGCTTCGGCGGCGCGCCGCACCTGACCAACATGAGGCTCCGTGCGTGGACGGTAGGACCGCAGCGCGACGGATTCAGCTATGCTCAATGGCGTCTTCGCCTGAAGCACGTCTTTGGGAATATCCACCAGTACAGGTCCGGGGCGTCCGGTGCGGGCGATATAAAACGCGCTTTTGAGCGTCTTCGCGAGTTGCGAGATGTCCAGAACAAGAAAGTTATGCTTGACGATCGACCGGGTAATTCCGACAGCGTCACACTCCTGGAAGGCATCGGTTCCGATGGAGTGTGTCGGCACGTTGCCGGAGATCACCACCATCGGAATGGAATCGAAATAGGCGGTCGCAATACCCGTCACTGTGTTCGTCACACCCGGCCCTGACGTCACCAGCGCTACGCCAACCTTTCCGGTAGCGCGCGCGAAACCATCCGCCGCGTGCACGGCGGCCTGTTCATGGCGAACCAGCAGATGGGTGATATCGACGGTTTCCTGGAGCGCATCGTAAAGTGGCAGGACGGCGCCGCCTGGATATCCCCAGACCGTATCAACACCCTCTGCGCGCAGCACGGACAGGACAATCTGTGCTCCCGATGCATTGCCGTTCTTGCCCAAAGCCTCAGGGCCGGCTTTCGCAAGCTGTTGCATCTCAGCACCCGCGATCTTCATATTTTCGCTCCAGGTAGTTCTAGTTACCGTTGCCACGGCGCGGCCCGGTTCGCGTCATGCTTGCCATAGCGATCAACGGCGCGCCTGACGACCTCGACCGCGATTGCACCGTCGTCCGCGAGCGCTTTCAGCGCAGCAATCGCGATCGAATGTCGGTCGACTTCGAAAAAGGCTCGCAATGCCGCGCGGGTGTCACTGCGTCCGAAGCCATCGGTGCCAAGCGTCACATAGCGCCGCGGCACATATGCACGAATGAGTTCGGGAACGGCACGCACATAGTCTGTCGCTGCGACCACGGGCCCACGAGTGGGAGACAACGCAGATGTCACATACGGAGCGGGAGCGCGATCCTCGTCGAACAAACGATCGGTGCGTTCGGACGCGACACCGTCCCGGTGCAGCTCGGTAAAGCTGGTGACACTCCACACCGACGCTTCGACGTTCCAGTCTTCCTTCAGCAAGAGCGCGGCGGCCTGCACTTCGCCCAGAATCGCCCCCGAACCGAGCAACTGGACCTCAGCCCGATCAAGCGATGTTGTGTCAAGCGGATACATGCCCTTGAGCACACCGTCACGAACGCTTTCGATGGGTGCATCCGGAAGCGAAGGCTGTGCGTAGTTCTCGTTCGTCACCGTCAGGTAATAGAACACATCGCGCTGACGTTCGATCATCTCGCGCATGCCTTCGTCGACGATCATGGCCACCTCGTACGCGAATGCCGGATCGTAGGCGCGGCAGTTCGGTACCGTCGAAGCCGCCAGATGGCTCGTGCCGTCCTGATGCTGCAAACCCTCGCCACCGAGCGTCGTCTTGCCCGCCGTCGCACCGATCAGGAAGCCGCGCGCACGCTGGTCGGCCGCAGCCCAGATGAGATCGCCGATGCGCTGGAAACCGAACATCGAGTAGTAGATGTAGAACGGCAGCATGGGCAGGTCGTGCACGCTGTATGACGTCGCCGCGGCTACCCACGAGGACACAGCGCCCGCCTCCGAAATGCCCTCTTCCAGTATCTGTCCGCCCGTGTCTTCCCGGTAGTACAGCATCGAGCCCATGTCTTCGGGCTCGTACAGCTGCCCGAGCGGCGAATAGATCCCAACCTGCCGGAACAGATTCGCCATACCGAACGTGCGTGCCTCATCGGCGACTACGGGAACAATGCGAGAGCCGAGCGACACGTCTTTCAGAAGGCTCCCGAGCATCCGCACGAACGCCATCGTGGTCGACATCTCCTTGCCGTTGGCTTCGAGGGCGAACTGCCCCCAGGCCGACAACGCCGGGGCAGGCAGCGTTTGCGACGCGGCTGTCCTTCTGCGGGGCAGATACCCGCCGAGCGCTTCGCGCCGGGCATGCAGGTACCGCATTTCTGGACTGTTGTCCGCCGGCCTGTAGAACCGCATTTGCTCGACGTCCGCGTCGGAGAGGGGCAAGCGGAACCGGTCGCGAAACGCTTTCAGCTGTTCGACGTCGAGCTTCTTCTGCTGATGCGTGGTCATCCGGCCCTGGCCGATCGAGCCCATGCCGAAGCCCTTCATTGTCTTCGCGAGAATGACCGTGGGCTGCCCTGCATGTTTCAGTGCCCTGTCGTACGCCGCATAGAGCTTGCGTACGTCATGTCCGCCGCGGCGCAGACGGTCGATGTCATCGTTGCTCAGATGCGCGGCGAGCGCAGCCAGTTCCTCGTTCTGGCCAAAGAAGCGCTCGCGGTTGTAGGCGCCGTCATTGGCCGAGAACGTCTGAAACTGTCCATCGACGGTGTGCGCGAATGCGCGCAACAACGCGCCAGTGCGATCGCGCGCAAAAAGGGCATCCCAGTCGGAACCCCAAACCACCTTGATGACGTTCCAGCCCGCGCCCGTGAATTGCGCCTCGAGTTCGTCAATGATCCGTCCGTTGCTTCGCACCGGGCCATCGAGCCGCTGCAGATTGCAGTTGATGACGAACACGAGATTGTCCAGCCCTTCGCGGGCCGCAAGCGACAGCGCACCAATCGATTCGGGCTCGTCCATCTCGCCGTCGCCGAAAAAGCCCCATACTTTTCTGCCCTCGGTCTTGAGCAAACCACGGTTCTGCAGGTACCGCATGAAGCGCGCCTGGTAGATCGAGTTGATAGGGCCGATGCCCATCGATCCCGTTGGAAACTGCCAGAAATCAGGCATCAGCCACGGATGCGGATAGGAACACAGACCCGGGCCTGCGATCTCGCGGCGGTAGTGCTCGAGATGCTGCTCGCTCAGGAAACCTTCAAGATATGCGCGCGCATACACGCCCGGCGACGAATGGGGCTGGAAATAGACGAGGTCACCACCATGTGCATCGTTCGCACCACGAAAGAAGTGGTTGAACCCAACCTCGAAAAGATCTGCTGCCGAGGCGTAGCTCGCAATATGTCCCCCGAGTTCGCCGTAAGCCCGGTTTGCCCGCACCACCATCGCGAGAGCGTTCCAGCGCAATGCAGCGGCAAGCCGCTCTTCGGTATCGACGTCACCTGGAAACGGCGGCTGCTGGTCGACCGCGATGGTGTTGGTATAGGGTGTGAGATTTGCACGTGCCGTTGCAATGCCGCTCGACAAAGCATGCGCGGCCAGGCGGTCGAAAAGATACTGGGCGCGCTCGAGCCCGACATGCTCGACCACGCCATCCAGTGCGGCGATCCACTCGGCCGTCTCCTGCGGATCGTTGTCGATGCGCGTCTGGGTGAGTGCGAGAACGGGCTGAACACCGCTCGATAAATCGGTCATGGCGACTCCAGGGTAAACAGTGAGATTTGTGAGCTTCGAGACTCGTGCGGGTCGGAATGTCGAGTTCGACGACATGGGAAGAGCTTATCCATTCGTTCACAAAATGTGCGTCTCTTTTGCGGGGAGTTTTCGCTGCAGATAGGGCATAAATTCCGGTAACCCGGCCTCACACGAGATTCCTGTACTAGGATGTCCGAATGAAAGCTCCCGCCCACAGTGGTTGGGTCGCGTCGACATCGCGATCCGGCGGGAGTCGCGGGGCGATACGCAGATCACAATCGCTGAGCTCGCAAGCGCCGATAATCCCTCTTCCACTCCCCGCTTCAATCGCCTGCGCACACTCTGTTCAGCCATGCCACCGTCCGCGACGCGGGTGCGCTCCGATTGCGTGTCAATGTGTTTAGCCAGATCAGGCTCGAAGAAAGGGTAAAGACTCTGCGTGAAGCGCAACCGTACGGCAACAAACCCGTCACGGCCCTCGACCGTCAGTGCCCATGCGACCTGTCTGATCTGTTGCACACGTATTCCACCCCGTCGCTCGGCGGTGCAGCGACAATGTTGAAGCGTTCGCCCGTTACCTCGCAGGGGTAACAGCCCGACTCGCTAGCCCTGCCCAAAACATCGCAAGCTCCGCCTGCCAGACTGATTCGCTGATGCCGTAGGGTCCAAGCTACCTACACCGCGTCCGGGAACTCAATGAAGAACCCGAAAAGGCGACCTTCGAAAATGTGTCGACTGCAATGTCATGGCGTTATTCCTAGCGTATAGGGCATTTCCAGATCCTGTGCGAAGTTCCCTATATCACCTACACATATTTCTGCAGTATTTAATCGCTTCGACGTATTTTGGCTCGGCCCAAGCAACTATTCACGATGATAGAAATGGGTGTCTATCTGTGCGTAGACAGGGATTGCGAAATAGCGACGATGATCGGCAAGCGTGGCGCCGCCTGACTCGCTAGCCGAGAATCCGCAACAGCCGAGTTGCAAAACCGATACGGGAACGCTTGATTGACCGTAGTCGATGGCTATCTTATTTGCAGTCCGCCAGCAGTGAAGCCTCGTCCAGCATTCGGTCGAGCACCTGATGGTGGTTACGGCGTGCTAGCCAGCACGCCGTCGGTCACTGCGATCTGTCAGAACTTGTGCCGTATTGCGGCGCGAATTACGAACTGATTTGAATTCGACGAAACGTCTGTCGCACCCGGAACATAAGCGACGTCAAGCACCGTCTGAGTCTTGTCACCGCCGACGTGCTGGTAAGCGCCCTGCAGGTAAAAGTCCGTGCGCTTCGACAGATTGTAGTCCGCCATCAACCCGATAGTCTGATAATTGGGATGCAGCTTCCCAGCTGTCGCATTGAAATCGGTGCGCGTATAGGCGTACATCGCACCAACAAAAAACGCGGGAGTGAACTGATACTTGCCGTTCACTTCGAAGTTTTGGAAGCGCAGCGACGACAGGCTCGAGCCGGCGGGTGGCGTGATCGCGCCCACGTAGCCGGAGCTTACCGGATCCGTGACGTCCGTGTTCGTGTATGCGAAGCCGAGCGTTGCCGACCCGACCGTATAGTTGACGCCCGCGCCGAAAATGCGGAGGCGCTTTGCCAGGAAGTTTTCGTCACCACCGTTGTTGATCGCGCCAGTGGCCGTCGCAGACGGATTGTTGGCCTGCAGGTACGACGCCGCGATCAGCACGGCACCATTCGTATACTGCGCGCCAACGCTGTACTGCCGGTTATTGGAGAAATTCGTGTCGTTGCTGAAGCTGTACGTGCCGCCGAACTGAAAGCCGGCAAACGTCGGGCTCGTATACTTTGCCGTGTTATTGACTCGGAAGGTATTGTCTGTATTATCGTTGTCGTAAGGGTGCGCAAAGAGGGCGCCCGCCCAGTTTCCATTCGCTGTGGTCTGCGCGAGAAAATCGACAAGCGAGTCGTACTGACGCCCGAGCGTGACTGTGCCATACTTGTCGCTGGCAACGCCGACGTAGGCCTGTCGCCCAAACATCAGGCCACCCTGCCCGAGTCGTCCATTATTGATATTGAAACCATTTTCAAGCTGGAACACAGCCAGCAGCCCACCACCGAGATCCTCTGCGCCTTTCAAGCCCCATCGGCTGCCTTGTACATAACCGCTCTCCAACTCGTATGCCTTGCTACCGCGTACGTTGTTGGTGAAGTCGAATCCTTCGTCGATCACGCCGTAGAGCGTCACCGAGCTTTGCGCCATCGCGGAAACGGTACATGCCGACAATATCGATGCTGCGATTAAACTGCGTCCTTTCATCGAATCCTCCAAACCTAGTTGCAATCTAATAAGAATTTTCATATATGTTTTTTTATTTCATGCAATGCATAGCATAACTAAGTAACGATTTTGAAGAATCTCCTTTTCTAAAAGATGTATTGCCTTGTACGAACGGGGCGCACGACGATCTGAGCCTTGTCAGCCTCAGCTTGTTGGATCTTGCGAGGACGGGATCGCCGAGTCGATTCGCTGAATATTGACGTCTCCGGCCACTATAATCCCCATCCGACCCGGCCCACCCTGGTGATGCTTCGTCTTCGGCGGCTACGCCGCCATCGACTCCTCGTCACAGATCAAAACTTTTGCCACAACGACCGGCCAATAGTCGCCCACGAACTTCCGTGGCTTTACGCGACAAGCGTTTCTCGCCCTTCAGGACCCGCGATTTCTTGACAAAAATTGCGCCCCCATCGCAACCTCATCTACATATTCATCGCGGTCCGATGCATGGAAAATCGCAAGTAATATCGAACATTGACTTCACGGTGTGATAACCTCAAATTTAAAATACTTTTTAGCAATCTTGTTGAGCGTGCCATCCTGTTTTAGGGAGGCAATTGCCTCGTTCAGGCGGGTTCTCAGTTCCTTATCCTGCTTGCGGACGCCGAAGGCCACGCCACGGCCACTTATCTTCTCGTCGAGCAGACCTGGTCCAACAAAAGCAAACCCCTTGCCTTCTGGCGTTTTCAGGAAACCATCCTCCGCGTTTTGCTGTGCTCCCAAAGCAGCATCAATCCGGCCACCTGCCAAGTCCGAAAATAACGCGCTTTGACTTGGATATGTGATGATGACAGCACCAGCTGGTGCCCACTTCTGTTCTGCATAGATTTGCTGGGCTCCGCCTTGCTGAACACCGACGCGCTTGCCTTTGAGCGATTCTGCGTTCGGTAAAATATGACTGTCCGTGCGCGCGACCAAACGCATCGGGGTCGCATAAATGACGGATGTAAAATCAATTACTTGCTCGCGCTGCGGGGTATCCCACATGCCCGAATTAATAGCGTCGAACTTCTTCGCCATCAAGGCCGGAATGAGGCCATCGAACGAATTTTCAACCCACTTGCATTTGACCTGCATTCGCGCGCACACGGCATTGCCGATATCGATATCGAAGCCCGTCAATTCTCCGCTTGGTAACTTGTATTCAAACGGTGGATAGTCTGCCTCGATGCCGAAGCGCAGGGTATCGGTGGCAAACGCAGAAGACGCCATCACGCAAAACGCAGCGGCGGTCATAAGCTGTCTCATCTCGGCTCCTTTATGGCTCGATATTTATGATTTGGTTACGCAGATTCACTTAGAAAATGCACTGTAATGCTTGCGGTGAAATTTGATCCCTACCATGGACGTGAACAAAGATACTTATCATCTCAGTGTCTCCGATACTTCTGAGCATGCCGATGTTGATATCGGCTGCGATCAAGGTAATTCCGGATCGAACGGTTAATCCGAGAGTCGCAACCGGGTGGCTCGAAATCCGCCGTCCGGACTACTCAAGAGCTGCTTTGGCGAAATGCAGAAGGTCGAGCACAGGAATAGAAGTCACCTCTCGGATGGTCTTACGGAAGTCGGGCACCAACGTGCACTCGAGCAGCAAAACGCCAACATTATTCAGGACTCCATCATTGCGAAACTCCTTGATCAAGCGCTCAGCTAGCTGTTTGGCCATGCGCTCCTTGCTCCATTTGCACGACTCCACATTGGCGTAGGGATCCAGGCACCAACAATCCCAATCCGGCAGATCGGAAATGCTCACGAAACGAAGACGTTCAAAGCCGGGCTGATCATTCAACAAGGGCATGAGTGGCTTGGCGTCCCAGGTGATGATCCCGATCGGACGATTAGTCATGCGAAGGGCCAGATCGAGAAACTCTAGCGCGCTCGTTAATAGCGGGGTCGATGTTTTCCCATAAAGGTGTTTTCGTGACGCCCACATGTAGCCACAATTGCCAATAATCAGGTCGGTTTGGCCATCAAGCTGTTGAGCCGCCTCAAGGATGCCACGGGCAGCCTCTGGAGTCGGGACCTTGTTCGAGGCCGCATCTGCCCCCTTGGCGACGGTCTTGCGTAACGCCACTGGCCATAGCGCCGGATCGTCCACCATAAAGGGCATCGTCGGTGCGTCTTCGGCCGGGTCCGACGATTGGCATACGTCATCGGGCTCCAGCATAATGACCCCTAGCAAGGGCCTCTGCACACAGGAATTCGACGGTGCGATCGCGCTGTCGCTTGGTTCGGTCTTTGACATTTTCACTTAATCCATTTGCTGATTCGATAACCACTGTCGTCATTCATGGCGAGAATCTAGCTACTAGCAATTTGAATCGGACGACGAACGACGCCTTGCACCGCTGCGAGCCCCTTTACAATGGCTTATCTCGCTGCTGGTCTGGCTGTCACCTCGAGCAACGGCGCGATTTCTCCATCCAGAAGACGGGCGAACGCGTTCAGCAGGTCCTCTTGCTGAGAATGATTCAGCACGGAGCGCGTTGCCGTTCGGAACTTGTGCTCCAGTTCCTCCATCGACATCGGTGCGTCTGGGTTGTACGGAGGGGAAACTACCGGTGAGGAGTATGTTCCGTGGGTGGTTACGACGTCCACGCTGTTGAATTCGAAATCAGGATGAGATCCTTCGTCCGGCTGAGGCAGGTGTTGATAAGCGTAGGCATGTTGAGCACTGAATTCGGGGTTTACTACGATTTCAACTTTTTCGGCAAGGGCGCAAATGTCTTCGCGTCCGATCAAAGACTCATCGATTGGCATCAAAGAGTCGGGGCCCAACATGGCCATGACCGCAGTGCAGAACGGAATGCTGTACTGGATGTCAGCCAGGTTATCTGGTCGGGTCTTGTTGGACAGCTTTAGCGCATATTCGAATATGTTTACCCTAATAGCAGTGATCTCATTTGGCTTAATAGCATGTTCGGCAATCAACGTTTCGAGAGCCTTCAGTGAGCCGTGAAAATGTCGGCATGTTGCATAGGGCTTGAAATAGTTGCCGTTGATCTTCATCTCATCCTCGCCCAACCCTCTCAGAATGCGCCGGGAGTTGTAAAAAGGTAAGTGATCGAAAATGTCTGCAAAGCCGATATGCCCCAGCTTTCCCAAGACCAATGACGAATAGCCCGCAACAGTACTCCAGGGAAGCCCTTCCTTAACGTCTCCTCCGAATTGACTGGTGTATCCGGTCGCGATCAAATTCGGGCTGTAAACACCAGACAAGGCGAGTCCATTCGCAAGTTGATCTGCAGAGACCTTGAGCAGCCATCCGGTCGCAGCAGCGACACAGAACCCCGTCCAGACACCGGTCTGGCCATGTTCGGCCGGTTGCCCGTGGCTGCCACGCGCGGCCTTTATGCGGGTTCCGACCTCGTAGCCGACCACGATAGCAGCTAGGGCATCGTCTGCGGACGCGCCAATTTCGCTCGCAAGCGCCAGCGCTGCGGGAATGACCGCAGCGCCGGGATGTCCCCACGCCTCGATCTGTCCATCGTCCATATCGAGAGCAGCCGAAGCAGAGCTGTTGGCGAAAATAGCGCCCGCCGCCGTCGTCCGTCGTCCGTCGAACCAGATGGGAACGTCTCCCTTCCCGAACAGATCGATGGTGGCCTCGCGTGCCGCCACAACAGTTGGCGCATATAGACCTGCCGCAGCCGCGGCAAGCGTGTCGAGGATACACATCGCGGCGCGATGCTTGTCTGCGCGAGATATGTCGGTCGCTTTCAAACTACATACATAGCGCGCCAGCACGCAGACTGTTGAGACTGTTGAAACTTTTGACATCTCGTTGATTCTCCGATGAAGACAGAAAGTGCGAAGGATGTTGGTATGCCTAGTATTCCAACTATAGCCGAGAAATTAATCGTGTCAACATCAGTTAACACAACGGATGAGCACGGCGGGGTTCTGCTTCATACAAGCCATAGCTTGCGAGCCATAGTTAGGCGCGTTGCGAGCTAGCCGCTTCCACTTGAGCCTGGGCGAAAAATGCGACCGGTAATGGTGCCGGGCGCAGTCGAGACAACCGGCGCAAACGCATAGTCATTCGTCTAGCCCGGCGAGCGTAAGGCCGAGAGCTGGCAGCGGCAAAGCGGTCTTGTAGCGCACCTGTTTTAATGCAAAACTCGAGCGGATGTTTGACACACCCGGGATGGTCGTCAGACGCTCTATGATGAAGCGCTCAAGTGTATGCATGTCCGGGACTACCACACGCAGGAGGTAGTCCGCATCGCCCGACATTAGATAGCACTCCATAACCTCTTCGCGTAAGGATATGGCCTCTTCAAAACGTTGAAGTGCCGATTCGACCTGCTTTTCGAGGCTAACTTGAATGAACACATTAATGCGAAGGCCAAGCACTTCAGAGTCCAGCAGCGTAACCCGCTGCCTGACGAGGCCTAGCCGCTCAAGTGCACGCACACGGTTGAAGCAGGGTGTCGGAGAGAGGTTGACCGCACGCGCCAGTTCAGCATTGGTAATCCGTGCATTGTGCTGAAGTTCGTTCAGGATGCAGACGTCAATACGATCGAGTCGTCGAAGATTTGCGCTCATGACAGGCTTGTTCCACGCCCTCTCGGTGGTGACATGCGCGAGCGGTCGACCGCGTTATCGCTGGCCTTCTCGTTTGACATGTTGTCTCCACGTTCAGTTTAGTCACCCTTCGTGCATCAATGGTGTCGATATCAGTTGTCCGCTGAATTCAGGCTCGGATTGTTCCTTATAACCGTGCGACGTAGCAATCATGACGACGCGCGAACGAGCTCCAATCTTTCCCTGAGCAACTAATTTACGCAGCCCCGACACGGCGGCGGCACTCGAAAGCTCAACGTAGAGCCCTTCCTTTGCAAGGAGAAGTCGGTCATGGCTGGCTTCCTGATCATTGACCGCCACTCCGGAGGCATCTGTCAGCTCGAGTGCAAGCAATGACTGGAAGGTGACGGTGTTCCCTCCGATTGACACCATGGCTGTGTCGCCGGAGAAGTTGCTGCATACCATGCCGTGTCCTTCCCTCGCACGACCGATACGGGGGAACGGCTCGACAGCGTGAACCCTCGGGGTTACGCTTATCAAACCAGTATTCCGCAAGTCCTGATAGCCTTTCGCGATACCCCACAGGAGATCACCGCGGGCGGTGGGCACGAGTATGTCTGTGGGTGGGACCGCCGGAAACTGCAGGTACAGCTCGAGTGCGATAGCCCTGTAGCCATCCACGCCGAAGGGGTTGCTGCCAACGGGCGGCATAAGGTAGTTGGTGGCCGGATACCAGTCGCCACGCCTCGCGTGCCGTGCAATTAGCACCCATCGATCGTCCGAACTTTCCATCGCGATGATCCGCGCGCCATGCATTTCGATTGCCCGACGCCAGTTCTGGCTCATGTCCGGCGTCGTTACGACAACGCAATCGATGCCGGCGCGGGCTGCATAGGCTGCCATTGAGACCCCGGCATTTCCGCTCGAGGCAACGGCAATCGTCTTGGCACGAATATCGAGTGCGCGTTGGGCCACTATCGCGCTCATTCTGTCCTTGTGTGAGCCAGTGGGGTTGGCGAACTCATTCTTGGCGTACAGCGCTTCTATGCCTAGAGTCGCCGCGAGCCGTGGGAGACTGGACAACGGTGTGTTGCCTTCGCCCAGACCAGACGGACATCCATATGACATCCACTCCCCAAAATTACCATGATGCAACTCTGTCGGGAAATCAGCGAAATGGGGCACGACGCTCGCTGGCGTGCCAGATTGCAGGCATAAAGGACAGCCTTCGAAATAGTCGTTCAGCGGGTAAAGCTGACCACATTGTAGGCATTTCATGGCTGCTACATTCGGATTGAGTTTGCTCAGCACTGAATTCTCCCAAGTGGCAGGGCGGCGGCATCCTGGAGAAGGCCAAAAAGGCAATCGCCACGGTTCGCCAGTGCGGGGTGCCGCTTGCACACCACCAGTCCAGAACAGCGGAACAGAACCTCCTGTGGCGGGCGATGCGGCTCTTCTATGGAATGAAGCATCCCGGCCAGCTGTCCCTCTGAAACCTCTTCACCAAGATCAACCCAAGGCTCGAAAAGGCCGCCGCTGTCCGCATAGACGAAAAGGTCTGTGCTCTCGCAGCGCATCATTCTGACCGGCTCAGGGTCAGGCGCATCACACGAGGCGAGAATCCCGATGTGCTTCAGAAGCCTCAACGCTCCCTGCTCGGCAAGGTCAGAGCCCGTGCGGCGCACTGTTGCGCCGCCTCCAAGCTCCGCGGTGATGACCGGAATACCAAGGTCCTCCGCAGCTGCAGGAAGAGTGGTGTTCCCACCGCCACCTGTACCGTCTGTGAACTCAGCCAGGGGCACTCCGAATACGCGGAGCAATTCGAGCAGTTTTTCGTTCTCCGCAGTTGTCTTTCCGCCGCGCGCGAGCGCACAGGGAAGATAGTCGAGGGAGCGGCCGCCCGAATGCAGATCGACCACAAGGTCGGCCATTGGTAAAATGACTTGAGTGACATAGTGCGCGATCATCTCCGTCGCGCTACCGTGTGCTCGCCCAGGGTAAAGCCGGTTGAGATTGCCTTCATCGATAGGCGAGACCCTTCGCCCGGCCTGCACCGCTGGAAAATTGAGCGACGGAAGAATGATGACTCGACCCTTCACCTCACTCTGATGTAGTCCTCTAGCCAATCGCATCAACCCAATCTGACCTTCGTATTCATCGCCATGAGTCCCGGCAATGAGTACGGCGGTCGGACCGTCGCCGTTTTTAAGGCATATCGTGGGAACTGGAATCCATCCATAAGCCGAAATGTCGGTCGAAATCGGAAGTCGCAGAAAGTCGACCTGCTTGCCGTCCTTCGTAAAATCGATGGTAGACCAGATTCGCGTCGAGTCTGACATTTGTGACCTATAAAGAAGTGGTTTAGCGAATGACCGGGAGGGTTTCGGGCGACAGCATGCTCAGAAACTCAACGCCCGATTCAGTGACAAACACGACCTCTTCGAACTGAAAAACCGCACCGTCACGTTCGAGTTTCGGTTCGATATGCAGGACCATTCCGGGCTCAATAACTGTCTTGTCCGCTGCGGACAGAGAGGGAGGCTCGGTTACGTCCATCCCGCCGCCATGCCCGATTCGCGAGACGGCGCAATACCTCGACCCGAGATCGGCAGCGCGCCACAACTGGTCGAATCGTCCGTAGATGTCAGAACAACTCAGTCCAGGGCGGATTTCGCTTGCAAGCTTAAGTGTCAGGAATCGTACGGCCGCGTAAGTACTGATTTCCCAGTCGGCAGGTTCCCCGGCGCGGGCGATTCGGTTGCAGTCCGCGGGATATCCGCCATACGTCGCCCGAAAGTCCGTCCAGATGTAGTGTCCTTCCTCAAGCTTCCGCTCCTTAGCAGTTCGCGCGTAAGCGAAATCGCCCTTCGAGAACAGCGTCGCAATCGGTTCGGCGCTTTCCGCACCGTTGAGGTAAGTCTGCGCTTGCATGAGATAGTAAAGTTCGTACTCGGTCATGCCGATATAGGCATACCTGATTGTCTGATTGAACGCTGCGTCGACGATTTCGTAGGCCGTGCGGTTCAGATCTGCCTCGAATCTGGATTTGATCATTCGAACTCGCCAGATCGGATCTGTGGCGCTTTTAATACGACCGCACGCGTCAAGAGAGCTAAGCTCTTCGATGAGCCGGAGAGAGCCTCGACCGAACATGTCCTGACCATAGTCCACTGCGATATGGGCGGTTCTGGTAGCGGTCCTGGCTTTTATCCAGTCCACGGTGGCGGTGACCGCCTCATCTAGGTACCCGTTGTAGTAGACCGGATCAAAGACGCGTGGTCTGATCTCGACGGTGCGGGATTCCCCAAGACTGCCGAACAGCGCGAAGTCCTGAAGGGAGATGGCGACAAAGACCGGTCGCGCCTTGTGATCCCACGAAAGCTCCTGGTAGTCGGTAAAGTAGTCGATGTTTTTCTTATCCGTAAGTACGATTACATCGATTTTGGCTTTCACCATTTCGCTGCGGATATTCGCGAGGCGCTGATGCATTTCGGCTATCGGGACCGCCGGCGCCGGCGGCCGGAAGGCGCGCGGAATCTCGAGTTGCAAGGCATTCATGTTTAGTCTCCACGCTTTGAGACGGAATTGTCCAAATTGCGCGGCAAGGCCACCGAAAGCGACCACGTGGACCAGCGCAACGGACGGAAGACCGAGATTAAAGCGGCTGACCGGGCTGCGCGCTACTTGAAGCTCCCAGAGAGGAACTGCTTCAGGCGCTCGCTCTGCGGCGAGTCGAACAACTCGGCCGGCGCACCTTCTTCCTCGGTACGGCCCTGGTGCAAGAACATCACATGGTTCGACACATTCTTTGCGAAGCCCATTTCGTGCGTCACAACGATCATCGTGCGACCTTCCTGAGCGAGCTTTTGCATCACTTTCAGCACTTCACCGACGAGTTCGGGGTCTAGCGCCGAGGTCGGCTCGTCGAACAGCATCACGTCCGGGTCCATCGCGAGTGCGCGCGCGATCGCGACGCGTTGTTGTTGCCCTCCCGACAGGTGCGCCGGGTACTGCTTCTCGAGTCGCGGTGCGAGACCGACCTTCTCGAGGTAGGAGCGTCCGCGTTCCTCCGCTTCACGGCGCGACAAGCCACGCACATGGATCGGTGCCTCGACGATGTTCTCTAGCACGTTCATATGCGCCCACAGATTGAAGTGCTGAAACACCATCGCCAGCTTCGTGCGGATCCGCTGCAACTGGTTGTGATCGACAACTTCGCAATTGCCGTACCGATCCGCTTTCGTGCGCACCGGATCACCATCGACCACGATCTGGCCGGCGTTCGGCCGCTCAAGGAAGTTGATACAGCGCAGAAATGTGCTCTTGCCGGAGCCGCTCGCGCCGATGATGCTGATTACATCACCCTTGTTTGCGTTCATCGACACCCCTTTCAGCACTTCATGGTCGCCGTAACGCTTATGGATGTCCCGCACGGCCAGCTTGCAGGTTTCGGTTTGAGTCTTATGGAGCATGATGCCTTCCAGAGGTGAATGCGCGGACATGAATGTATTGGAGAGACCCGGCCGCTCAGTGCGGCACGACCAGATGCGCGAGCCAGTGACGCTCAGTGCGCCGGAATGCAGCCACCAGTGTGAACGACACAGCAACATAGGTAAGCGCAGCGAGACCGAATGCCTCGAATGAATGGTAAGTGGCCGAATTCGCGTCGCGGGCCACCTTCAGCATGTCCGGCACGGTCGCCGTGAATGCGACCGTCGTCGCGTGCAACATCAGGATTACCTCGTTACTGTACGACGGCAGTGCCCGGCGCAGTGCGGAGGGCACGATGACACGGCGGTACATCTTGAGCCAGTTCATCCCGTAGGCCCGCGCCGCTTCCACTTCGCCGTACGGCGTCGCACGGATTGCACCGGCAAACATCTCGGTCATGTACGCACAGGTGTTTAACGCGAACGCGAGAATCGCACAATGGAAGCCACTACGGAAAAAAGCTTCAAGCATCTGGTGCGAGCGCACGAATTCGAAGCGGTAAATCCCGGTATAGACCAATAGTAGTTGCACGTAGAGCGGCGTCCCCCGAAGCACGTAGGTATAGATCCGCACTGGTGAAGAGATCCAGCGGCGCTTCGAGGCACGCGCGATTGCCAGCGGTATAGAGGCGAGAAAGCCAACGCCAACAGAGGCGACCAGCAGCCATAGCGTGACCGCGAGGCCGGAGAGCCGATGCCCATCCCAGCAGAGAAACGCGCGCCAGTATTCGGTAACAATTTGGGTCATGAACGTCTCAAAGTTCCGCGTGCCGCACGCCAAGTGAGTATCGCCCCTCAAGCCAGATCAAAACGAAGTTCGAAACCGTCGTAATCGACAGATACACGAGCGCCCCAATAAAGATGAAGAAGAACATATGGAAAGTGCTCAGCCCGCGTCCTGCACCGCCTTAACCACGTCGGCGAGGCCGATGATGGACACCAGCGCCGTCGCCTTAACGAGCACCTGCCAGTTGTTGCCGATGCCCGGCAACGCAAATCGGATCATCTGCGGAAACATGATCCGCACGAACACGCGCATGCCGGTCGTGCCGTAGGCGCTTCCCGCCTCCAATTGGCCGCGCGGCACAGAGAGGAAGGCGCCGCGGAACGTTTCGGTGAAGTAGGCACCGTATATGAAGCCGAGCGTCAGTACGCCGGCAGCGAACGGGTCTATATCAAACTGCGGAAAATCGAGCGCATCGGTGAGATTGTTAAGCGAGATCTGGATGCTGTAAAACAACAGCAGCATCAGAATAAGGTCGGGCACAGCGCGAATCAAGGTCGTATAGCCGGTCGCGGCTGCGCGCAGCGGGCGATTCATCGACAGCTTCGCGGCCGCGCTGACCAAACCGAGCAGAGCCGAAGCGAGAAGTGACAGCACCGACAGTTCGATGGTCTTGATCGTGCCGGCGAATAGCACCGGACCGAAGCCGTAAAGGAACACGGGTGTCTCCTGCGAGGTTTTAGGACTTGCCGGTGTCGGACCGAGAAAGAGTGCGATATAGCCCGCCCGGCACGACGCAAGTAATCGCACGCAAAATGCGTTGCTCATTGGTTGCGCACGCGGCCAATCGCGTCCCAACTGACGCAATTGGCAGCTGGACTCACTCAATCAGCTGCCATACACGTCGAATTTGAAATACTTCTTGTCGATCCGGTCATATGTGCCGTCCTTGCGCATATCCGAAATCGCCTGATTGATTTTCTCGCGCAGGTCCGTATCCTCTTTGCGCAATCCGATGGCAGCACCTTTGTCGCTCGTCGGATCGACAACTCTGTCGCCGACAAAAGCGTAGCCCGCGCCACGCGGCGTCTGCAGAAAGCCCATTTGCGCCTGCACGTCGCCGATCAGCAACGCATCGAGACGTCCAACGGTCAAGTCGGCATAGACTTGATCCTGGTTCTGGTACGGAACAACCGTGACATTGCTCGATGCCCAGTGCTGCTTGGCGTACGTCTCGCCGACCGTCCCCTGTTGGACCCCTATTGTCTTGCTTTTCAACGACTCTGCAGTCGGCAGGAGTCCCGAATCTTTCCTCGCGACAAGACGCAGAGAAGAGTTCCACAGCTTATTTGTAAATGCTATTTGACTCGCTCGCTGAGCGGTAATCGACATCCCGGACAACACTGCGTCAAATTTCCGGGCTTTGAGCGCGGGAATCATGCCGTCAAAGTCGTTTTCAACCCAGACGCACTTCGCCCGTAGGCGTGCGCATACTTCATTACCGATGTCTATTTCAAAGCCGGCCAACTTGCCACTTGCATCCTTCGATTCGAACGGTGGATAAGTGGGATCGACGCCAAACCGGATCGCAGACCAATCTTTAGCGTACGAACCGACCGCCATGGATGAAAGAACAAATACTGAGATCAATTTCTTCATTGCTGTCTCCAATTCTATTTTGGCATGAGTATTGAAACCGCTTGCCCTACCGCTTTCGTGGGCCAGGCCATTCAATGATGCCCGTCGAACGAACGTAGCGAACGCTGTCGCTGTCGCTGTCGACCATAGGTCTATGAATACCTAGTATATCTGGTATATTTATAAACTTCAATGTTTTGTTTCTGTGACGACAGCCGCAAGGCTAGCGCGGAGGCCGATAAGGTGGGCCGGACAGCAGACCGTAACGTCCCCTTTAATGTATTCAGTAAGTCGGCGGCGGCTACCCAATCACCTTGGTAGGAATACTAGGCATCTAAGACCGCGCGCGATATAGTGCAAGCCACCGCGCTCGCATCGAGAAAGGAAAAAGCTTGATCAAACTACAACCGTCGCAATCTCTTCACGAGTCGGTGCGGGAGGAACTTCGCCGACGTATTACGGCCGGCGCATATTCCGTCGACCTCCCTATTCCTTCGACTGCCATGTTGAGCGAGGAATTTGGCGTCAGTTCAATCACCGTGAAGCGCGCCTTGCGCGATCTACAGGCGGCCGGAGCGCTGGTTGCGGTGCCGGGAAAAGGAACGTACGTGAAGCGGCAACAAAGATTGCTGCGTCAGCTTGACGTAATGCAGCCTTCATTGGACGACACGAGCATCCGCGGAGTTTCGATTACCCGAGAGAAGATAACTGATCCAACAATGAACGCGCTTGCCCCTCCCGATCACGTTATGCTTTGCATCCGAAAAACGATCTGGACAGATGACGCACCGGTCATGTACGACTTGACCTATCTCTCGCCCGAGATCGACAACGAGATTGTCGACGAATTCGGCACCAAGTTTGTCGTCGACGCGCTAAAAATGCACTCAATCCATGTCCAGAAGACCCGCATCGTTATAGATGCCGCCCCGGCCTCAGGAACCGTCGAAGAGATATTTGATGTTCCGAATGGCTATCCTATGCTTCGCCGCCTGTACAGAATGGAGACGAGCGATCCGGGCATTACCGTCTATGGAGTACTACAGGCGCCGTTCGATCGACTTGCATGCACAGTAAACTTCCCCTGAGCCATGAGCGCAATTGTTGCAGCTCGTTACCGACACTAGGGGCTTGCAATTACCCACATCTCCAGCGCGAAACCTGGTAACCTGGCATACGTCATGTTCCATACGCACACGGGATGGCCGGTAAGCGACACGCGGATGATCGTTCGTGGTTCGATCTGGAAGTCCAAGGAAGCGAATTCCAGGACACCAGGCTGCGCCGCCGCTTCGCAAGCCTGCTCGAGAAGCTGTGGGACGGCATAGGGCAGACGATCCCGTTCGCCTGTCAGGACTGGGCTTCGACCAAGGCCGGGTACCGGTTTCTGTCCAATGACCGCGTCAGCGAACACGATATCCTGAGCGGGCATTTCCAGGCGAGCGCCGAGCGTGTGAAGGCCACCGATCGGCCAGTGCTTATCCTGCAGGACACGACCGCATTCTCGTACCAGCGCGAGCGTCCCGAACTCATCGGCTACACGGGCAAGACGACCCTGCGCACGGGGAAGAACGCCATGGGCCCGCGACGACAGCTCACGCAATGCGGCATCCTGATGCATTCGAGTCTTGCTGTTACTGCCGATGGATTGCCACTTGGCCTGACTGCAGTGAAATTCTGGACAAGAAAGCGGTTCAAGGGGGCTTCTGAACTCAAGCGTCATATCAATCCCACGCGCGTACCGATTGAGGAAAAGGAAAGCTGGCGCTGGCTGGAAAATATGCGCCAGTCGACTGAACTTCTCGACGATCCTGTGCGTTGCATTCACATCGGTGACCGGGAAAGCAACATCTACGAGCTGTTTTGCACCGCATATGATCTTTCCACCTACTTCCTCGTGCGTACCTGTGTCGACAGGCTTGCGGGAGATGGTCAGCACACGATCTCCAAAGCCATGCGGCAGGTTCAGGTAAAGGGACTCCATCGCGTCGAGCTTCGCGATGCGATGGGCCGTCCGATGACCGCGACGCTCGAACTGCGCTATGCGCCGATGACTGTTCTGCCGCCCATCGGCAAGCAGAGCCGCTACCCCGCGTTACAGCTAACAGTACTTCACGCGCAGGAGTGAGATCCGCCGGCTGGGCGTGCCCGTATCGAATGGAAACTCATCACCAACCTGCCGGTCCGCTCTCGTGCCGAGGCAATCGAGAAACTTGACTGGTATGCGATGCGCTGGAAAATCGAAACCTTCCACAAAATCCTGAAGTCGGGCGGCAAGGCCGAGGAGTCCCGACTTCGTACAGCCGACCGGCTGACGAACCTGATCGCGGTCTTCTGCATCCTGAGCTGGCGCATATTCTGGATCACCATGCTCGGCCGCTCGGCGCCACGGGCCGCAGCCGAACTCGCGTTCACACGCACTGAAATCGACCTGCTTGAACACGTCGTTCACGACCCGTCTCATAACGCACAGGCACCGCCGCTCGTGCGCAACGCCATCAGGCTCGCCCAGCTCGGTGGTTACCTTGCACGTGCCAGTGACCCTCCGCCGGGCACTACCGTGATGTGGCGTGGGATGCGACGTCTGACTGACATCCAAATCGGCTATGAACTCGCGCTAAAAAGAAGTGGGTAATTGCAAGCACTAGGGGCTGTTTACATTTAAAAATTTGTGTTTACATCCTGTCTTTTGCACTGCGAGACAGGATGGCACGTACGTTACTAAGCGATAAAGTATGGAACAGAGTCCAGAACATTCTGCCGGGCAAGGAAGGCGACCGGGGCCGAACGGCATCCAACAATCGCTGGTTTCTCGAAGCGGTGCTGTGGATTGCTCGTACTGGCAGTCCATGGCGCGACTTGCCTGCAGAGTTCGGACGATGGCATACGGTGTACATCCGCTTCTCGCGCTGGCGAAGCAAGGGCATATGGCAGCGAGTTGTGAATGCACTGGCAGGCCAGACGGAAATCGAGCACGTCCTGATCGATTCGACGATCGTACGCGCACACCAGCATTCGGCCGGGGCCGCAAAAAAAGCGGGCCGCAAGCGCTCGGTCGTTCCCGGGGTGGACTGAGCACCAAGCTGCATCTTTCGATTGACTCGGCCCGGCTAGCGCCTTGCCGATCGACTGAACCTGACCGTTCTTGTCGGCGATGGTGTCGGCAATAGCGGACAGCGCCTCGTGGACGCCTTCCAGACGCTTGAACTGCAGCGTGCCCTCGACCATTTCGCTCGTGATCTTCGACGGATCGGCAAACAGCTTTTCCAGCGCAACCTGCAGCGTGCGACGGCGCTCTGCCGCGACGAATTCAGTCACGAACGAGCGGTTGATTTCCTTGCCGATGCCGATCGGCGCGATGAGCGTGACCGATGCAACACGCGACGGCTTGTCGGCCGCGATGGCTGCGGCGACCGCGCCGCCGAACGAGTGGCCGACCAGGTGCAGCTTCCCGGACGTGATGGCGCCCGCAGCTTCCTCGACGGCGGCGGTGATCTTCCCGATCACGTCCCCCCGGTAACCGGCGTCGATGCTCCGTGGCCGGGAAGGTCCACCGCAATCGTCCGGAACTGCTCGGCAATCGCGCCCTGGTTGAACATCCAGGTCGACAGGTCGCCGCCGAATCCATGAATGAACAATACGGTCTCATTGCTGTCGGGGCCGATTTCCAGCACGTTCACGCTGCCTTCGGACAGGGCCACGGCCTTCGGCGGCATCGCCGGACTCGCCATCGCCCGCATTCAGTCGATGCGCGTAGCTTGCGACGAGCGCCTCGATTTCCTCCTCGGTCGCCGCTCCGTCGGCGATGACGCCGATCAGCGCACCGACGGGCGCGATTTCGCCGGCGTCGATGACGATGCGCCGCAGGATCCCGGACACGGTCGCTTCCACCACGTTGTTGACCTTCGTGGATTCGACCTCGAGGAGTTCCTGGCCGCGTTCGACCTTGTCTCCCACCTTCGCGTGCCATTCGAGCACGGTGCCTTCTGTCATCGTCATCCCCCACTTCGGGATGGTGACGGCTTCAATGAACGACATGATGGATTACCCCTTCAGGATCGACTTGGCGGCATTCACGACGGCTTCCGGCGATGGCACGTAAGCGTCTTCCAGGTTCGGCGCATACGGCACCGGCGTGTGCGGAGCCGTCACGAGCCGGATCGGCCCCTTCAGCGAATGGAAGCACTTGTCGACCAGCAGCGCGGAGATGTCCGTCGCCACGCTGCAGCGCGGATTCGCCTCGTCGACGACCACGACGCGGCGGATGTCCTCGGTATATTCGAGCAGCGTGTCCTCGTCGAGCGGCGATGTCGTGCGCGGATCGATGATGCAAGCCGACACCCCGTCTGCCGCGAGGGTGCGAGCGGCCGCCTCCGCCACGCCGACCATGCGGCCGAGCGCGATAATCAGCACGTCCTTGCCGTCGCGCACCACCCGCGCTTCGCCGAACGGGATCGTGTACGCACCGTCGGGCACGTCGCCCGTCGTGTCGTACAGCATCTTGTTTTCGAGGAAGATCACCGGGTCGTCGTCGCGGATCGCCTGCAGCAGCAGGCCCTTCGCGTCGCATGGATTCGACGGGATCACGACCTTCAGGCCTGGAATGTCCGTGAAGATCGGGTAGAACGCCTGCGTGTGCTGCGCGGCCGAACGGGTGCCGGCACCGTACGTCGCACGAATCACGAGCGGCGTCTTGGCGTGACCGCCGAACATGTACCGAAACTTCGCGATCTGGTTCATGATCTGGTCGAGACACACGCCCGCGAAGTCGACGAACATCAGCTCGGCGATCGGCCGCAGGCCCGTCAGCGCCGCGCCGGCGGCCGCGCCGACGAACGCGGCCTCGCTGATCGGCGTATCGCGAATGCGCTCAGGGCCGTATGCCTCGAGCAGCCCGCGTGTCACGCCGAATGCACCACCCCACGCGTCCTTCACGCCGTTGGCGCCAGCGCCTCCGGTCAAGTCTTCACCCATCATGATCACGCGCGGATCGCGCGCCATCTCCGAATGCAGCGCGTCATTCAGCGCCTGACGGAACGATTTCTTTGCCATTGCAGTGGGTCCTTACAGGTACTTCACGTAAACGTCGGCGGTCAGTGCCGAAAGCGGCGGAAACGGTGCTGCGCGTGCAGCACTCACGGCGGCGTCGACGTCGGCCTCGATCTGCCCGTCGATCGCGTCCAGCTCGCTGCTGTCCACTTGCGACCCTTCCTGCACCCGCCGGCGGAAATTGGCGAGGCAATCGCGCTCCTGGCGCATGGCCTTCTTTTCTTCGACGGTGCGATAGTTGTCGGGGTCGCCGCTGTAGTGACCGTAATAGCGCGGCACGTGAATATGCAGAAGACTCGGGCCGCCACCCGTGCGTGCGCGCTCGATTGCAGCGCCGGCCGAGTCGTAGACTGCAAAGAGATCGGTGCCGTCGACTTCGACTGCCGGAATGTCATAGCACTGCGCACGCCGCGTGAAGCTGCCGGCAGAGACGAACTCGTTCGCCGTCGCCTCGCCGAAACCGTTGTCCTCAATGACGAACACGATCGGCAGCATCCAGATCTTTGCCAGGTTGAAGCTCTCCGCCATCGCGCCTTCGTTCATCGCGCCGTCGCCTGCGAACGCGACCGCCACGCCGCCGGTGCCGAGGAGCTTCGCCGTCAATGCTGCGCCGCAGGTAATCGGCGCGCCGCCGGCCACGATGCCGTTCGCGCCAAGCATCCCTTTGCGGAGATCGGCGATATGCTGCGATCCGCCCTTGCCGCCGCATGTCCCTGTCGCACGCCCGAACAGCTCCGCCATCATCGCGCCGATATCGCATCCTTTGGCAATGCAGTGACCACGTCCTCGGTGGGTCGACGAGATGTAATCCGTGTCCGTGAGGTGCAGGCACACACCAACGGCACTGGCCTCCTGTCCCGCATAAAGATGCGTATTACCCGGAATGTCGCCGGTCGCCATCTCATCCATTACCCGCTCCTCGAAGCGGCGAATCGTTCGCATCGCGCGATAGGCATCCACGAGCCGCTCACGGGGAAACTTCAACGCGGACATTCCAATCTCCTTTATTCAAATGGTGTGCGGGGCGGTGCGCTGCGACGCGGCGCACTCAACCTCTTGCAAATCCGATTCGCTCGGCGAATATCGCGACGACAGTGCCGACATGCGGCTTCAATCGTCACCGGTCAAATTCGCCCGGTCCAATTGTGATTGGCGATTTAGCGCGATCAGCAATTCTTATCAGTGCGTGATCGCCGCTCCACATCCCGATCGTGAATTCACGTCGACACCGGAACCGTGTGCTCGCAATCGCACATTCACCGCTCGCTTCGACTGCCACTCATGAACCGTTCGTTTCAGCGTTGTTGGAATTCTAGTGATGCGCCTGATTAGGTTCGTCTACCTAAAGGTGGAGAAAGAATTCGCAGTACGTCGGCTTTCTGCGGATTGAGGCGTTTTGTGTTGAGGGGTGCCGAGCTTCGTCTCTATGATGAATCGAGCCTTCCCCGCAATGGGGATATGCGTCACCTCGCCCGGTCGGCAATGAAGAATCGGGCATGCGCGATCGAATTGTTTTTTCCCCACGCGGGTGGAGTCGTCACATGATCGATCTTCGGAACCTGGAGACCTTTTACGCCGTCGCCCAACTCGCGGGATTCCACCGCGCGGCGGAAAGATTGCATACGACACAACCTGCCGTATCAGCGCGCATCGCGCAGTTGGAGCAGCAGCTGAAAGGGCGCCTGTTCGAGCGGGACAAGCGCGGCTGCTTCCTGACCATCAAAGGCAGACAGCTGCTCGTATACGCCGAAACAGATGATCTCGCTGAGCGCGCAAATGGTGGAGGCCGTCGCGGGCCGGACGGCCCTGAGCGGCACCGTCCAGCTCGGCGCATCGGATACGATCGTTCACACGTGGCTGTCCACGCTGCTCAAGCGGCTCAGTGTGGAGTACCCGGAGATCACGCTCGAAGTAAACGTCGATGCCACGCCGAACCTGACCGCAGGGCTCTCCGACGGCACGATCGACGTCGCCTTGCTGATGGGGCCCGTGAACGCGAGCAACGCCGACAACCTGCCGCTATGCAGCTATCCGATCAGCTGGATCGTGTCGTCTGATTTCGAATGCGAAGCAGCAACCCTCGCGCTGAACGATCTCGCGCGCCATCCGATCATCACCTTTTCCAGATCGACGCGTCCGTACATGCAGTTGAAGGAGATGTTCGATCGAGCTCATCTGCATCACGTCAGAATCTTCGGCAACTCGTCGCTATCGTCGATCGTCCGGATGACGTTCGACGGTATTGGTGTCGCGGCGATTCCACACCATGTCGTGGCGGAGCATCTAGCGTGCGGCCGGCTGCGCCGGATCGAAACTGGCCACGAAATGCCGGTGATGCCCTTTACCGCCAGTTTCGTCCGTCGCATGGACATGCCGTTGAGTTCGATCGTCGCCGGGCTCGCGCAAGACGTCGCCGCGCATTACGAAATGCGCTAGGCCGCAGGCTGCGCTCGGTTTGCACACAGAAAAAAACCGAGACTCAGTGAGTGCCGGCTTGCCGTCATCGTCAACCGTTCTGGCTGCGCCCCAGGCATTCGAAGACTTCGGGGCGCCGGTGCTTGAAGTATTGCGCGAGCGCCATACCCGCGACCTGCACACCGATCAAGCAATAGAACATCCATACGTATTGCCCGGGGTCCCCGCCCGCGAGCACGTCGAAGTGTGCTGCCACGAGATAGACCAGCGCGATGAAGAATACGGACGAGATCGCCGGTGCCAGAAACGACTTGGCAAAACTTACGCCTTGTTGCCTGCCTCGGCGAACGTACCAGACCAGCGACGAGATGTTGACGACGGTCATCAGAATGATGATGCCCGACGTTCCGACACCGGAGAGTTGCCCGTAGAGCAGATCGGGCTTGGATCCCATCAGGATGAAAGGCAACAGCACGCACAGCACCATGACGGAGACGGTCATTGAAGCAAGATACGGAGACTCGTGCTTCCCGTGCACCTTCCCGAGGAAGCGGGGCAGCGCGCCGTCCGTGCCGAGGTTGTGCATATAGCGCGAAAGCACGTTCTGCGTGGACAGGCTCGCCGCAAACGCCGATGTCATCAGCAGCACTGAACGATCAGGTGCAGACCCGGGCTCACGAACTTCGCAAACGCATCAGGGAACATCGCCGCGGGCGTCCTGGCCGCGATCGACTGAACCTGCGGCCCGTAGGCCATGATCATCGCATACGCACACAGCGTGTAGATCACGCCGATGAAGATGACGGCACCATACGTCGCGCGCGGTATCGTCCGATCCGGCATCTTCACTTCGTCGCGAAACGGGGCCGTTGCCTCGAATCCCATGAAGAACGACACGGTGAACAGCATGCAGAACGGCACGTTGGTGCTGTTCGCCAATTGGCTTGGCATGAATGGCGCGGATGCGGAAACGCCCGGCACCCCGCCTTTTGCCAGCACACCGAACGAAAACGTCACACAGACGACGATCTCGAGAATCATCACCCACGTCAGCACCTTCGCGGACAACTCCACATGAAGGTATCCCAGCATCGAAACCACCAGCCAGCAGGCGAGCGTCGGCCAGTACCATGGAATCGACGTACCTGTCATGTCGTGCACGAGATCCGCGCACGAGACGCCGAAGAACGACGTGACGCCGGCGAGCAGCAGGAAGTACGAAACCGCCGCGAGTATGCCGGAGCCGAGGCCCGTCGATTTTCCAATGCCATAGCTGATGAACGCGTAAAAATCGCCAGGGCGCTTCACGATATTGTTGAGCGTCACGTAACCGACGGAAAACAGCAGCAATACGAGTGTCGTCAGGACGAAGATCACCGGGCTGCCGACGCCGCCGAACATCAGCGCGAACGGGATGTAGCCTTCGCTGCCGCCCGACGAATGTGAAGTCGCCGCCCAGCTCAAACAGGAAGTCCTCCAGCCGGTGGATGAGCGCCTCTTCAAGATCGCTTTCGGAATACTCGTCCTTCAGGTCAAGGAACTCCAGGACATACGGATCCTTGATCGCTTCTTCAGGAGTTACCGTGTCACCGGGTTTCGCGACGGTGCCCTTCTCGAGCATGGCGCGCTTATCTTTGGACATCAGTGTGTGCGTGCAGAACTGGCTGCCAATCTGACGTTCGAGCTGTCTCACGCTCCAGCCGCCGCGCAGCGCTTCCGCTTCGTAGAACGCCCGCTCTTCGGGCGAACGCGTCCGCCGCATCAGCCGCACGTAATGCGTCCACGACAGCGGGAAGCGCTCTGCGAGTTGCTGGAGCGAAAAATTCCGAACCAGCGATTCGGAATTTGCCCTGGACGCCCGGGTCCGGGATTTCCGAATCACTGATTCGGAAATGTCGCCCGCCGGATAGCTCTGGTAGAACAGGCGCATCAATTCCAGATTGTCCGCGCCGAAGCCGATCGCAGTGCACACGGACCAGACGGCGAACTCCGTGTGACCGATCCTGCCTGCGCGCTGCTGCTCCTCGCGAAGCAACTCACAGCTGCGGCCGTTGGCTTCGTCGTAATGCCGTAGCGAGATCTCGCCGAGCAGCTGGTCGCGGGCCTCGTCAAAACTGGTTGCCTTGGCAAGCACGTCAGTCGTTGATTCGGAAAACTTCTCGAGGAACTGCTCGGAGCGCGCGGCGAATCGCAGCACGGTCAGCTCGCCGTCATCCCTGAACTGCTTGCCGCTCGCCTCAAGCAGTTGGGAAAGCTGCTTGACGTCGCGGCGTAGAAGCGACAGCTCGCCCAGCACCGCGCCGACCAGTTCTTCACGGATCGCGTCGTCCGCGGCGCCCATCTCAATGCACCACGGCCTTGAAAACCGCGTTGATCTGGTGAGATTGCTGACACCCGCATACGCTATCGCCCTCGAAGACCACCGCCCATATATTCGGGGATCCCTGCGGATGCACTGGGGGAAAACTGTGGTATACGTGGCAACGCTGAAAATTGTGTTCGCATCGCCCCCTATCTGATGATGGCCAGAACTATCCCGTTTTCCCGAAATCCGCAGGCCGCCCGCGCACGCCATTCGAAAACGCTCCTGTTGCCCCTGCCGCGCGCAGAAGCGGACAAACTCTCGCTGCAGGTTCATATCGCACTCGACGCAATGCGACGCGGACAGGGCAATGTCAGCGCTGCGCAGACGCTTTGCCAGGTAATGATTGTGACGGGGCTGCTCGCTGAGGTGGGATATGGCTGCGCCACGTTCGAACAGATGCAACGCGCCGAACAGGTCTTGTCGGCCGCATTTGATCGGGGGCGGGATACCGGGACCTGGTTGCTCGACGACGAGGGATTTGAAGAGTTTGCGACAATCCTCGCAACCTATGACGGCCAGCTACGCCGTGCGCCGCTAGCCGCGATCGCGAATGCAAGCGAAAAACTGAAAAGATTCCGGGCTGGCGAGTCATTCGCCGAGATAAACAGGAAGCGGGTCTGATTGCGGTCCGTCGGCGTCGTTGAACCTCGCGCGAACACCACAGGGTTTATTCACAAATGCCGGGCGCGAAATCTATGAATACGTCGGACCCGGCAGAACGCGAATATGATCAGCCGACAATCGGCACGCCACAGTGGCTCGAGACCGAAGCGCAACGCTACGTTTGCAGCGGTGAGTACGACAGCAGCTTCGCAGGCTGGCCCGGCGAGAACTATGTCGAAGTTGCACAAAACGCGAGTCGACGCCTGCGAATCGCACTCGCGGAAGAGACCCGTCGCCGGTCAAACGGCTGCGACAGACGGGTGCCCGTGCCGGACGACTTGCATGCGTGGGCTCGCGACAAGCTTTCACCCATGGTTTGTGGACTGTTTCGCACTGGCGAGCGCGCCATTATTCTGGATACACTGGCTCGCGGCGTCGTTTTCCTCACGCCCCAGAACATTGCAGCAGTCCTCATGGATCAACGGTGGCTGTCGACAGCCTGGAATCTGGCAAACCTTTACCTGTCCAGCGTGGGCGTATCTGCTTTTTCTGAGCAGGCGGACGATATCGTGGGGCTCAGCGAGGAAACCACCTGCTACGTCTCCATGCGCTACTTTGAAGAAACCGATCCGTTCGCAGATTTCGTCGTGCATGAGGCGGCCCACGTCTTCCACAATTGCAAGCGAACCACGGTCGGCCTAAACGGGAGCCGTCACGGCAAATACCTTGTAAACGTCGATTACAAAAGGCGCGAAACCTTTGCGTATGCCTGTGAAGCATACTTCCGGATCACCGCCATGGCTACAGGCACCAGGCAGCGGCGGGACGCACTTGAGCAGCACGCCGAAACCTCGCTTCCACCGGATGATCGGGTGGATCACGACGAATATCTCGACATTCTTGATGAGGCTGTACAAGCCCGAAATGGCTGGCAGCGCATCCTCAAGCGGTGCGCTCCGATTGAGGGTCGCTGACTCGCCATTGTCAGCTTCAGGTCACGGTCGATCCCGTTGTGCGATATGGATGCCGAGCTTGCGCGCTCCACCGCCATCCGGTTTCGATATCTCGACACATCCGAATGGGAGACCTGCGGGCGCGCGTGCAAGGCGCGGAACCGATGCGCCGTGAAATTTCAGGGTGCTTATAATGAAGTGCAGCAGGATGGTCAGTCAGACTTCGCCTGTGGCACGCTAGCGAGATACAGGACCTTTGCAGCGACCTTGCGGAAAAACGCGTCGTCGCGCTCCCGCTGTGCATCGTCGTCTGCTACCTGATGCTCGATCAGGATGCCGCGGTGCTTCATGATGTCGTGCGTGCGTGATTTGGATTCGAGGTAGTCAGGATCATCGGCCCCATCGTCTCGATGACGAGGCGATGCAATCGGGGCGCGACACCGACGGCTCGCGCCGATCGGAACGTCAGTTCGAAGTCGGGTCGGCACCACAGGCTCGGCTTGTCGATCTGCCTCACCTCGCGGTCAAAGAGCGGTTTCGAAAGCGTCACCTCGACGCCGTGCTTTTTAACCCATTCCATGAGATGGAACAGCAATTTCAGGGTGATGCGCTCATACCGACTGTCCAGTGGTACCGGTCGCGCAAACGAATGCGCATGCTGCGCGAAGGCTTCGCGAAAGCGCGCGTTGCCGTCGCGATCGCGGTCAACCACGGTCAGTACCCAGTACGGGGGCTGCGTCAGACGCTGATCGCGGCCGCCGGCGCGGATACCATTTTCGGGGCGCACCACACACTCACCCATGCTGGTTTTCTTGATTGCACCGCCTGCGCGAATCTCGTCGGCAACGAACAGCAGGAGCGCACTGCGGGCCTTCTTTTCCGGCCATGCCAGGGCGTCGACCTCCCTCATCTTCTCGTTGAGAGGGATCCACGGCTTGAAATACAGTATCTGTGAGAGCGTCAGTTCGGGGCTCAGCGCCTGACCGGCTGCGTATGCCTCGAAACGCTCCCACGATCTGGACTTTTCTTGCAACGCGTCGACGTGCAGCCGTGCAAAGTCCGCATCCTCAAGAAGCGTGTGCAGGATGCGTCCAAGGCGGGGCAGGCGACGACCGCTCTCGCCAAAGGCGCCGTTTGGTCCGCTCGAGCCGCCCGGTCGCGCCGCGCCTTCATGCAGATTATCCAGGTAGTCAAGCGCATCGCTCACCGGTCTGAGCGGATGGTGCTGGCCTGGCCGCGCGGGATCATCGTCCAGTCCGACGTTTTCCGATTCCGGCGTCTGCCGGAACAACGCCAGCGCGCAGCGGTGTTCGCCGTACTGATGCATGCGTACGAAATGACGCGGCCCCTCCTCGCGCACCCGGGCGGTCAGTCGCGGCCGGCTAGCCCCTGCGCCGACGCAGTCGCACTCGAGCCAGAGACGCACGTGTCGCCCGTCGTGCATCTCCTCAAGCACCGCTTGCACGAGCCTCACGTCCTCAGGCCGCACTTCCTGTCCCTCGCCGCAGAAGCGGCGGACGGCTACGGCTTCTTCAGCGCTCAGGTACCGCCTGACCGTATCGGGGTGATCGCGCTCGACAAGATGCATGATGCGTTCAGCGCGAAGGCCGCGCGAGCATTGCGAGACTGCGCACGCTCGCCAGCGACGCCTCATAACCCCGCAACGAGCCATGCATCTGGCGGGTGATGGGTGGCGTCGCTACAGTTGTCGATGTACCCACGTCCGTTGCGACTGTAGATGGTGGCCGGGGCGCGAGCGACAGGCGCTCGAAGCAAATGATGCGTGATGAATGGCTGCTCATACGCACAAGGCCTTCTTCGACGAGGGTGCAAAGCATGTCGTTGATCTGCGCCGACGACGTATCGAATCGACGGGCCAGTTCACCCGCCTGGTACCCGCGACCCAACTCCATGGTCTGAATCAGTTTTGCAGAAGTGAGTTTCATCGTATTCCCCCTGAAACAGCGCTGGCAGTGTACTGCCGTCGCCACGGTCCCGTCACCCGATGCGTGGCTTGCACAGCGCCCAACGTGGCCCCCCGCCGTCAGCTGCGGGCATGACGCTTCATTGCGGTTCGACGGCCCGGTGCCTGCTCAGCCGGATGCGCCGAACTGCTCATGCCGGCTACACGATCATATCCACCGCGGTTTTCCCGACGACGCTCGATTCGCCCGGCTACTATTGCACACACATCCGCCTGTATGAAAATGACGCCGGCGGATAAAAAGCCGTGCTGCCCGGAGGCAGGCCATTCGCCGGCCCCTGAAAGACATGATTCACGGGCCGTTCTCGACGGCGCCGTACTTCGCGTTTATCGAGCGCTTCTGGTCGCTTCCAGCCGAACGGCACTGGTTAAGGAAATCGCCGCGCGCGCTCGACGTGCCGCTCAGATCGAAATGGCCGTGGTGATAACGCACGATGGAAAAGTAGTTCGCCTCGTACCGGCTGCAGTCTCGACCACCATCGCCGCCCTGCATCAGTCCGCCAAGGCAGAGCACTGCCCCGCACGCGCTCTGGTTGTCATCGTCGGCCCGCGCCGGTGTGACGCCTATGAGCGCGGTGCATACCGCCACTGCGACCACACAAGAGATTTTGGATGATGGCATGGAACGACTCCTATGCGCGGATCAGATGCAGTGCCGTGATCGCGCAGACCGAGAGCGCGGCCGAGCCAAGCGCTGCACAGACGACCCATATCGCCAGCTCGAGGCGGCCGATACCACGGCAGCAACCCTCTTCGCGCAGCACGTCACGCAACTGGCCCCGCACGCGCCCGCTTGCCGCGTCGTACTCACGCAGCGCAAGCTCGCCGAGCAACTGGTCGCGCGCCTCGGCAAAGCGGCCTGCCTCGGCGAGCACGCCGGTGGTTGAGACGTTAAAGTCCTTGAGGAACCGCTCGTAACGCGACGTAAAGCGCAGCAGCGTCAGTTCGCCGTCATCCTTGAACTGTTTGCCGCTTGCCTGGAGCAGCTGCGTCAGCTCTTTCACGTCGCGACGCAGGCGCGACAGCTCGCCCAGCACTTCGCCGATCAGTTCCTCGCGGATCGAGTCTTCCGACGCGCCCATCAACGCACCAAGACCTTGAACACATCATCCAGTTCTGTCGTAACCCGGCTCGCCAGTCGTTTCAGTGCGACCATCTGTCGAATGTGCGCCTTTTCGGCTTCCGATGCCCCGTTCTCCATTGCCTCCGCGTTCAGCGCGACGTAGTCGCGCGGGTCATCGCGGATTTCGATGATCGACCTGTCGAAACCCTTGATCTTTTCGAAGATCGGGTTCTCGTAGATAACGGCGTCACGATCCATCGAAAAAACGTCGCTGCGCGAGTGGAACTCGAACAGCCTTGCGAAGCCGCGGTTGAGGTCCTGTTTGCGGTCAACCATATTCATGACCAGCCGGATCTTTGACGCGTGCACGCCCAGATCAGAAAGCGCACGCAGCGTTGCGATCGTGTCGACCTGCTGCTTGGCGGTCGATACGGCCGGCACGATGAAGAGATCGAAGTCTTCATGGGACCCATCATAGCTTCGCATCAGACCTACAAAATCTTCGACATTCGATGCGCCTACATCGACGACGGCGTTTTGCAGCGTCATCAGCTCGTCCTGCAGCTCATCGAACTGTGACCCGCGCAACGCGCCTTCCTTTTCGCGGTCATCCGAATTGATGGATTCGATCGGGATCACTTCAGCACCCGACAGACGCGGTGCAAGCAGATGGTGTGCAACGGTACTCTTGCCAACGTTGCCCGAGAAATTGATAACGGCAATCTTCATGGTGCAATTTTCCTTACCGGTTAATAGGGATGTGATCGCATCACCGCGGCCGCGCGGCAGACGGGTTCAACTACGGTTCGAGTTCAAGCGGCGGTGCTTCGGGACCCGTTTCCTGTGATGGGTGCCCGGCGGTCTCATGAGCTGGCTGCTGTGCAGACTGGGAGCGCCCGCGCTGTTCACGCTCGATCTGTTCACGCACGGCCTCTACCGTCGCCTCGCTGACCTGCGGCATCGGCACGTCCAGCGGCCGGTTTGCTGCTCGCGCCTCGGCCACGGCGCTCTCGAACTCCCCCATGACCTTCTCCTGCTGCTGCTCGGGCAACCCCCTGATCTCATCGCGCAGGACCTCTCGCGCGGCCTGTTCCTTGATGCGCTCCCGCGCCGCGTCGAGCGCCGCTCGCTGTTCCTTTGAGTACTGCCAGTTGCCGTTCAGGAAGCGTTCGCGCGCTTCGTTGATCCGCCGCCGCTCGTCGCCTTCGCGGCGTGCGCTAGCAAGCGCATCACGCTGCTCACGAGTAGGCAGGCCCGGCATGTCCGGCGAGGAAACCAGCCATTCGTTACGGCGGCTCGTGACAGTCTTTGGCGCGATCTCGTTGCCCTGCACGTCGAACTGCCGCTGCTGGGACGTGACCGTCCTGCTGCCGCCTTTTTCGAGCTCGACCTGCTGGCCGACCTGCACACCGGCGTCACTGATCGCGCGTTCGAGGTCCAGGCCCCACACCGTGCGTTCGCCATTGACGGTACGCACGGTCGCGTAATAGCTCGGGTTCTGTTTGGCGTCGTGGTTGAATGGTGCCGGCCCGTGCGCAACGAGCACGCCCGCGGTCACACCGGCTGCCGGCTGCTCGAGCGAGGAGGACGGCGGCGCCGCCCGCGGGCTGGGGCTCCCGTCGGGCGTGGCGCCTGCCGCGGTCTCGACAGTGTTGATGCGTGGACCGTTCGCATCGCCAGCCTGCTCGCCGGCGCTGATGCGCATGGCTTCGCGCGCAGCCGTCAACATCGCGCGATCCAGTTCCTTCGGCCCGAAGCCGCGCGTTGGTACGCCAGCGAGTTCGGCCGCAATCCATGCCTGACGGCGGAATTCCTCCGTGCCCTTGAGCTGCAGCTCGCTCCAGTTCTTCGCCTTCGCGACTTCCACCATGTGCGTGATCACGCTACGGTCCTCGCTCGCCGTCGCGAGCGTGCGGCCGGTGTCCTCGAAATGCACCGTCTCACTCTTGCGGTCCAGAAACTTCCCGTCATGCGCAACATACTGGTTGCTGACTGATTTCGGTACGTCGTAGCCGGTTTTCTCGAAGATCGGTTTCGCACGGATGCTGTTCTGCGTCGGCCCGTCTTTCCTGCCGATCAGCCGCCCAGTGCCTTTAGCCGTTTTCACCCCTTCGCCGCTCTGCGCATCGCTCGATGCACTGGGTCTGAGCAGCCGCCTAGCCCGCTCGCGATCACCGGCGCGGATCTTCTTCAGGCGCTCTTCGGTTGTGCTGTCGACGGGCGTTTCCGGATGGCGCGGTACGGCCGCGGCTTCCGGTTCGTTCGCCGGCGGCGTGGTACGCGCGCGGATGGCCGAGGCATCGTCAGCGTTGGCCGCGCTGCGCTCGTGGTGATCAATCTGGTCGGCTGGAAATTCGATCTCGTTCATGCGACAACTCCTTGTTCAGGCTGCTGATCAGGTTGCGGGGCGGCTGGCGAATCGGAGTGCGAACCGGTCTGCAACGCGGCTTGTGAACTGGCTGTGTCCGCCCGTGCCGAAGCGGCCCCATCGGGCAGCACCTCGCTCAGGTACGGCATGAGCCGGAACAGCGCGGCGCGGATACTGCCGCGGTTGGTGAAGTGCCCGGCGCAGAGCACGCCAATTTCATGTTCGCGGACATCGCGCACCCCGGCTGTCTCTGCCGCGCCCGCTGCAGGCTCAACCTGGGCGCGACGCGCGGCATTCTGCGAGTGCCACCACTGCTCGACATCAATCTGCGGCACGGGCGCACTGAGTTCGCGCGCAACAAACGCGGCGTGCTTCATCTGCTCCTCGTTCGGGAACTTCGGTCCGAACCCGAACCATGCACGGCGACGGTTCGTCTTTTCGAGACTGGCCATCACCCCCAGCAGGTAGGGACTCTGCTGGACCAGGCGGTCGACGAGCTCGGCATCCTCGTAGAAGTACGCCTTGTCGCACAGGATCGGTTCGCAACCGTCGATCGTGATGATCTGCTTGCGGCTGGACAGGGCTCGCAGTTCCTGCGGCAGCATCAGCGGCCGGCCGTGCTCGGTCTCGTTCGTACTCGTGGACGCGCTGCGGCCGCGGCTGCGGCTGCGAGAGCGCGACAGATGCGTGAACGTGCCCAGCATCTTCGAATACTCTTCCGAGTCCTTCAGCGTGCGCGGCGCGAAGAGGCTACGCATCTTGCAGTTGATCGCCAGTGTTTCCGCACCGTGCCTGCCGTACAGCTTCGGATCCTCGAGCTGCGACATGCCGTGGAAAATCAGCATGAGCCGCAGGTTGAAGCCGGCGATGAACGCGTTGGCCGTATCGATGATGTCGATCTTTCCCGGTGCCGCAAACTCATCCATCATCAGCGCGCACTGGTACTTGAGCTCCGGATTCTCGGCAGGCTGCTCACGCGTGTTCAGGTCGATCAGCTGTGAGAAGAAGAGATTGACGAGCAGCGCGCCCGCCTTCAGGTCTCCCGGCTTGATACCAACATAGATGGATATGCGCTTCTTTCGTACCTCGCCCAGATGAAAATCAGAACGGCTCGTCGCCGCATCGACGACGGGATTGCTGAACACGTTTAGCGGCGCCGTCATCGTCGACACAATATTGGCAAACGCTTCCCTCGACTGCGACAGAAAGCGGTTGAGCGCGTCCAGACACTCGAAGCTCAGGGCAGGCAGCGTGTCGGTGGCATTCGCGCGCGTACTGACGATCGACGAGACATGCTCGCGAATCGCGCGGCCCTTGCCGGAGGCCTGCCGCAACACTTCGCCGAACGTGCACGGCAGCGACGGCGTTTCAAGGAGGTACAGCACGATCCCAATGAACAGGTTGCGGGCGTTGTCATTCCAGTACCTCAGGCGCGCGTCGACATTCGACGGATACAGATGCTCGCCGATCGTCATCACGTCACCCACGCGCGTATAGGCCGGTCGGCCAGCGATGTACTCGAGCGGGTTGTATGCGTGCGAGCGGCCATTTTCGGAAAACGGTGACCACAGGTAGACCTCGTGACCGCACTTCCTGCGGTAGCCGGACGTGTACATGAAGTTCTCTTCCTTGATGTCCTCGACGACGACCGAATCGGGATAGGTGAGAAGATTCGGGATCACCATCGAGACGCCTTTGCCCGAGCGCGTGCCGGCGGCAAGCATGAGGAAGTCCTGGCCGCGATACTTCAGATACTCGCCCTTGAATTTGCCGACGATGAATGGTGGATACGTGTGGGACATGGCATTTACCTCGTGGATAGCGTGAGGAAAACAACCGGGCTCGCAGCCACACGGCATGCATGAAGATCCACATTCCAATGCGCCTCACGCTGCGCCGGGCCCGCAGGTGCAGACAGGCGACGCAGCACTGGCAAAACGGTCATACCGGGCCGCGTTGGCATAGCGAGAGTCGAATCTGGCTGCACGATCACTTTTCCAGCAGGCCGGCCTTCACGATGTCGCGGCGCGCGGCGAAGCGCGCATTGCCGAACTGCGCGATACGTCCGCGCGAGTTCACCAGCGCGATCGTGATCACGACCGCCGGCGTGCAGCCAATGACGGCTGACAGCAGCGTGCAGACGGAGAGAGCACGTCTCACCGCAGGGACCTCGCCCCACGCCTGCCAGTAGTCGTACAGCGTAAAAATGCCAACCGCGCCCTGTGGGAGCTTCTGCATCTTTGCGAACAGCAGTCCGCCGAGATATTGACCGAGCGTCACTGCGGCCGCGACGATCACCAGCACGACGAGACACGGAATGAGAATGCGGAGATATTTCGGCATGGTTCGCCCCTGAGTGCCCGGTCGCTTCATGGTTGGGCTGATACCCCCCAGCATTGAACGCGGCAACGCGCTTCATCGGCAGACCGTCATGCTGGTCGGCGGCCGCGATCAGCAGGTGCAGGCCAGCGGCCGTCCCCTCGTCGCCGTGTTCGAGCACGGCCTGTGCGGCATGCAGTGCCGGCATGCGCGCGAAATTGAGTGGTCCGTCGCCACGCAGGCGATCGATGAGTCCGCGGTCTTTCTTCCGGTGATTCAGCACCTGCGGCGGATCTCCAGCGCAGGCGACCGCTTCCCTGTTGATAGAGATCGTATCGGTCATCGTGCCGTCGGCATGCTGAAGCATGCGCAGCGCAATCCTGAGCACGGTCCTGCGCGGTAACGCGAGATTGACCGCCGCCTTCCCGCGTACCGACTTGCCGCCCCGCTTGACCCCGCAGAGCGCGAAGCTTACGTGGTCCGGAAGATCCGGCCCGTAGCCCGAGCCACCCTCCGCTCCGATCAAACTGTCACCAACGCGGAATAGCGGATGTGTTGTCACGCCTCACTCTCCGTTACGCGTGCCGTTCGACTGAAACGCAAAAGACGTAGCGCAGAGCGCTCGGCCTCGTCGAGCTCGCCCTCTTCTATGCGTGCACTGCCCTGTGCGATTGCCGCACCATAGAGCCGTGCAAGCGCACGGCCCTCCCTGCTCGCCGCGAAAGCCTCTTCGGACGCCGCAGCGCGTCGCCAATGGCCTATCGCGGCTTCGATATCACTCATGCCAATATTCATCCGGCCTCCCGCATCGTTTCATGAAGCCAGCCGTCGAGCGGCCGGTCGCCGCCCTCGTGCGGACCTTGACCGGCACACATGGGTCAACGGGTGTGCTGTCGACCCGGGCTCGCCATCCTGGCAGCGGATTCGACGTCTTTTCCGCCCATTCGACTGGCGACCGGCTCATCGCGCATCCGCCTTCATCCAGTAACTGCGTACGCCACGCGCCCATGCCCATCCGTACACAAGGCACAGTGCAAGCACCCCATACTCGTGTGCGCGCCACGCCATGACGAGCCAGAAAGGCTGTGCGGCAAGCCCGAAGACGCAGGCCCAGCGACGCCGCTGCTCGCGCGGGTCCTGCGACAGGAACACCGCCGCGACGCCGAACAGGCCGATCACAATTTGTCCGATCACGCCATACGCTCCTGCGTCGCGCCAGAAACCGTTGCACCCGTCAGCTCGGCGTGCCGCGACTTCGCCGCGTCGGGTGTCGCGAACCGGCCCTGCGTTTCATTTCCATGCCAGAGCATGTGTGTCCACACGCCGTCGATGCGATAACGCGCGATCGACCAACCGCCGGGATGCACGAGCGCATGGTCGCCATCCCGTTGCCAGCCGCCGTGCGGCGCGCTCGGGCTGGAGGGTGATACAGCGCGCTCTTTCATGCGATGCCTCCCAGCAGTTGCCATTTGCCCACCGGGTCGTACCAGATTTCCGACAGGCGCTTGTCGCGCATGAAGAGCACGAGATCGATGGTCACGCGGACCTGATCCATGATGAATCGCCAGTCGAGCGTCTGACCCACCACGCTCTGCTTGATCAGCGTCGCGATACGGGAATGGGCCGACCTGGCGTCGTTGCAGTGAACGGTCGTAATACCGCCGGGCGTACCCGTGTTGAGCAGCGTCATGTAGTCCCATGTCTCGTCGCCACGCAGCTCGGCAAGAAACACACGATCGAACTTCATGCGCAGCGTCGAGCGCACCAGTTCCTTTGCGGGCAGCGTGTCGCTGAAAAACATGTGCACGCGGTTCGGATGGTTCGGCAGCGACAGCTCCGGCGTATCCTCGATCGTGCCAATCCGCTCATCAGACGGCACGAGATCGGACAGGGCCTTGTTGAGGGTCGTCTTGCCGGAGCCGGTGCCGCCGGCGAGCACAATATTGAGGCGGTTCGCGACGGCGAGCTCAAGCAGGCGCGTGACGTTGCGCTGGCGCTGCGCCTGAAGCATGTCCTGCTCGAACGGCTGCAGGTCGAGCGATGCCGGCGCCTCCCGGCGCGGCGACATGTCCCGGTAGCCTGCAAACCAGCCGTTGCGTTCGTATTCGTCAACGGAAAACCGCTGGTTCGATGGAATCCGGATGGTGATCGAAATCGTGTCCTGCTCGCACGCAGGCTGCATCAGCACGTGAGCGCGCTGGCCGTCGGGAAGGGCCACTGGGTGAATCGGTTCCTTCGTC